>JBEKJJ010000181.1:0-14767 GCA_050011295.1 Bryobacteraceae bacterium | reverse complement strand
GACGAAGCCGATGATGTTGTCGATGGTCTCTGCATACACGGGGACGCGGGAAAATTGCTCGTGGATGACCAACTGGCGCAGATCCTCGAGCGAGCGGTTGGCTTCCACAGCCACGATCTTGGGCCGGGGAGTCATCACCTCGCGAACGGTTTTGTCGCCGAACGCAACTACGCTCTGGATAAGCCGGCGGTCCTGCTCCTCGATGATTCCTTCTTCCTCGCCGGCTGTGATGAGCGCTTCAATATCGTTGGCGGGGCCGGGAGCCTCCACGGGAGCTTTTTCCGTCTCCGCCAGTTCCACCAAAGACTGGAAGAATCCGAGGACGGCCGTGAGCGGACGGACCAGCTTCGCGCTCATCCGCAGGACCGGGGCGAGCGGCAGAAGCCAATGGCCGGTGGTTTTGCGATACAGCAGCGGCGCGAGAACATAAGTGGACAGCAGCATGGTGAGCCAGCCAAACAGCGCCGCTTCCGCGAGCGTCTCCCATGTGAGCGGCGCGCCCAAAGCAGTAGCGACGCACAGGATACCCAGCAGCATGAGCAGGGTATGCTTGATCATCGAAATTACGAGGACGCCGTGGCGGGTTTCGAGGCCAATGCGGTCCTCGAGCGTTTCCTTGAAGAAATCGAGAGCCGGCAGAGCGGGCCCGCGCAGACGGAGCGAATCCGTATACATGGTTTGAAATACGGTGAGGATGCAGAGCAAGGCCGAGACGATTAGAATGGCCGATACGACCAGGCCGATCATGCGCTCACTCTTTCGATCAAGCCGAGAGGCAGGCCCAGGCGGGCGCGCCACTTGCGTTCGGCGGCGAGCATCTGGCCGCGATCCGTTTCGTGATCCATGCCGAGCAGATGCAGCAGGCCGTGCAGCATCAGGATTTTTAGTTCTTGATTTGCGGCGTGCCCAAATTCGGCTGACTGGCGGCGGGCGGCATGGTAGGAGATGGCAATTTCCCCGAGCTGATCTGAAGGGAACGACAGAACATCCGTCGGATAATCCCGCTTGCGAAATTCGCGATTCAGGCGATGCAACTCCGCGTCTCCCGTAATCAGGCAACAGAAAGCGCGTCCGCCCGCCACTTCGGTTTCCAGGCGCTTTAGGAACGCGCGTAGATCATGGCGAGATACACCCGGCGTGGCCACCTGAAAAAGCAGAGTGCTCTGCTGGGATGACATGGGAACTCAGTTCAACGGAATTTCGGGACCCTGCACCTCGGCAAGCGCGGGCGGTTCCGAGACCGGTGTGATCGCCTCAACGGGCGGCTCGGTCAGCCGGAGCGCAAGTTGCCGGCCGGCGCCGGTGAGGTCCTGATAGCGCTCATAGGCTTTCACGATTCTTTGCACCAGGCTGTGCCGAACGACATCGCGTTCATCGAAATACACAAAACTGATGCCTTCCACGCCGCGCAGGACTTCCACCGCGTCGATCAAACCGCTGCGCTTGCCCGACGGCAAGTCGATTTGCGTGAGGTCGCCGGTAACCACCATCTTGGAGCTGAATCCTTGCCGCGTGAGCACCATCTTCATCTGCTCGGCGGTGCTGTTCTGCGCTTCATCCAGGATGATGAAGCTGTCGTTCAAGGTGCGGCCGCGCATGAACGCGATGGGCGCAACTTCGATGACGGAGCGCTCCAGCAGCTTCTCCACTTTATCCGCTTCCAGCATGTCGTACAAGGCGTCGTACAACGGCCGGAGATAAGGATCCACTTTTTCCTGCAAGTTGCCGGGCAGGAACCCGAGCCGCTCGCCGGCTTCGACGGCCGGACGCGTGAGGACGATGCGGCTGACGCGCTTGTTCAAAAGAGCCGAGACCGCCATAGCGACGGCGAGGTACGTTTTTCCGGTGCCGGCCGGGCCCACGCCGAAAACCAGATCGTGCCTCTCGATAGCTTCCACGTAGCGGCGCTGATTGACGGTTTTCGGCGCCAGGGTTTTCTTGCCGAAATTCCTTTGCCGGCCACTGTGCACCAGGCTGCGCAGAGTTACTTCCGCGTCCTCGGTGACCACGCGCAGGTAACTGTTCAGGTCGCCGTTGGCGAAGCTTTGGCCTTCCTTGACGAGCGCGACGTAATCCTCCAGAATGCTGGCGGCGCGAATGACGTTGGGTTCTTCGCCTTCGATCTCGAGCGAATCGTTCTTCAGGCTGGTGGTGACCTGGAGACCTTTTTCCAGGACACGGATGTTTTCGTCTCGGGTTCCAAAGAGGGACTCGATGCCGCGGGTGATCTGAACGCTGAGTTTCATTCAAAAATGGAGATTAGATACATTGAGGAACAGCAGGGCAGGCTGGCGTTCCAGGCGAGCAGTTAGTGGCGGGACTAAGAACCTTCATCCGCGAGCGCGGACAGAAAGCAAACATCTTCGATTATTATACCAGGGTCGTGGAAGCAGGGATGGGGGCTTAGGCGTTGGCCAGGGAACACGGCGCGCGCCGCGTCACTCGTGCCGCAGCGCGGGCAGCGGGTCCGATTTTGCGGCGCGCAATGCCGGTCCGAACATGGCGGCCATGGCGGTCATCACCAAGAGCAACGATACTGCCGCGTAAATAATGGGATCCCGCACACCCAGACCCTCGAATGCGTGGTTGAACATGCGGTCCACGCCAACCGAGGCAGCGAGTGTCAGCAACAAACCGATGGATAATCCGGCGACAATCGGCCTCGCGCCCGATGCCAGTATGAAGCGAAAGATGTCGGCCTTGGTGGCGCCGAGGGCCACGCGAATTCCCAGCTCCCGGGTTCGCCGGTTCACGTCAAACGCGGTCACTCCAAAGATACCAACCACCGCTAAGAGAATCGCCAAGCCGCCCAGTAACAAGAATACTTCGACCAGCTCTAAAAACTGAGTGGCTGTTTCCACGATTATTGATCTGAGTACGCGAGGCACGCCGATCGCGTCGCGATCCAGTTCTCGAACCGCATTGTTCACACCGCGCAGCATGGAACCGGCATCCCCGTGAAACCGGAGCATCAGATCGCCTCGCGCCGCGCCTGGGTGTTGTAGCAGATAAAAGTGCGGACCTTCGATTGAGCTGAAGCCCTCCAGCTTCGTGTCACGCGCGAGTCCCACCACCTCGAATTGGCTGTTTTGATCTAGCTCTATCCTCTTGCCTAGCGGATTCGCACCTGGCCAAAAGGTGCGCGCAAAAGTTTCCGACACAATGGCCAGGGATGCAGCCCTGGAATCCATCACATCCGCTTCTTGAAACGCCCGTCCGCGCACAATCGGAATTCGAATGATTCGGAAGAAATCGGGTGAAACGGAAGCGACGGAGGCTCTGCGACCAGTTTCCTTCGCTTCGCCCGGCAACCGGACCTTGGTCGATTCAACTCCCATAAATGGAATCGATGTCGTGTAACATGTGGATTGCACGCCCGGCAACGCCTGCACACGTTGCTCGATCGTCCGATAGAAGGACCATGCGGTATCGTTCGTGTATCTTGGGGCCCCGACATTCAGCGGGATCACCAGCAGTTGTCTGGTTTCCATGCCTGCATCGGCCGTAAACAGATTGTAGTCGGCCCGAATGAGCAGCGCCGCGGCAGTCGTCAGAAACAAGCTCATGGCGATCTGAGCAGTGATCAGAACACTGCGGGCGCCCCATCTTGGCGATCCGGAGCCGAGAACGCTCTCCTGACCTTTGAGGGCTCGCGCAAGGTCCACCTTCAAGGATTGCGTTGCCGGCGCTATACCGGCGACAAAGGCGGTGAGCAGTACGATGGCGCCGAGATACGCAAAGACCAAAAGATCGGGTTTCATCGGAAGATATTCTGCGTCACCAAACCAGAGTCTAATTATGTCGGGGACGCGCTCAGCCAGGTACGCGCTGATTAAACCGGCTGCGGTTGCGAGGATCACATTCTCCACCAGGAGCATGCGCAGCAATCTGCCGCGGCCTGCGCCAAGCGAGAGCCGGATGGCAATCTCCTGCCGGCGGCCCACCGCTCGCGATAGCAACAACGTCGCAACGTTCGTGCAGGCCATCAACAGAACGAGCGTTACACAGATCCACCAGAACAGCACGAGCCAGATGACGACAGAGCGTAAGCGCGGATTTGCAATCAGGGACCCATTCGTTACGGTCAGCGTTGTTTTCCGGCCAGGGTGCAACTTGTCCTGCTGATTCGCAATCACGCCAAGCTCGGCCTGGGCAGCGGATCGTGAAAAGCCAGCGTGGAGGCGGCCTTGCACCGTTAGCCAAGGCACATCGCTCTTCCGGAATAGATCTTCGCCATCGATCAGTGGCTGCATGGTCCAAGGCAGCCAGACACCCGATTGGAGCCGACCCGGAAAACGCGCCGGCACTACGCCGACCACGGTGAACGGATGCCGATTCAGAGTGATGACCCGGCCCAAAATATGCGGGTCCCTGTCAAACTTGAGCTGCCACATCTCCTCGCTGATCACAGCTACGGGAGCAGCACCAGGGGTGGAACATTCCTCCGGCAGAAAAAGCCTACCGAGTTTGGCACGGTCCAGCCCGTACAGCGAAAAGAAAGTGCACGTGACCAGGAGGTGATAGCTTTGCTTTGGGTCGTCGTTCAAGTTCGCTCCAGCCGTTTCCCAGGCCGCTAGGTCAGTTACGGAGCGAGCGCGAGCCAGATAGGCGCGGTAGTCCTCGACGGACGTCTTCATAGGTCCGTTGGGCTCGGTTGTATTCAAATATTCCGGAACCAACTCGATGAAGCTCTGGGGGTCCTTTTCCACGCGCGCGCGAAACAGCATGCCATTAAGCAGAGTGAAGGCGGCGGTGTTCACGCCGATCCCCAAGGACAGCATCAACACGATGGCGCAAGAGATGAATGGGCTCCGCCGGAGCGATCGCAGAGCGTAACGAACGTCCAAGAGCCAGGTGTCCGGCTGATGCATACCTTACGCGGCGCGTCTAAGATGGCACCGCTGTGGCTTCCATGATGCCAGGTTTTTGGGGTCTTGGAGTTGGGCGATGTCTGACTCTAGAGGTTGATAAGTGTGCGTTGTAATACACTAATCTTGGGATCCCAACGCAGATGCTGTTGCAATGAAGAAGCGCGCCAAGGTGGAGACCGTCCGCGCGGCAGTTCGCGATAGCCCCCTAAAAGTGGCCCCTGCCGGTTACTGGAACGTGTTCGAGTCGTTTCTGGCGCGGCGGGCTACCTGGCTGGCGGTTGGATTGGTAGCGCTCGCGAGCGCGCGGATCGTTTCCACTTACACGATTTTCAGCCATACATTTGACGAACCGGCGCATATTGCTTGCGGCATGGAGTGGCTCGAAAAGCATACCTACACGTACGAGCCACAGCATCCTCCTTTAACTCGCGTTATGACCGCCCTACTGCCCAAACTTTTCGGAGCACACGGTGCGAATCAAGAATTGATGTGGGACGAAGGGTTGGCGATCCTATTCAGCCGGGGAACGGAGGATTTCAATCTGGCGCTGGCGCGGCTGGGGATCCTGCCGTTTTTTTGGATCACTTGCTGGATCGCGTATTCGTGCACGCGCTGGATCTCTGGCAGCGCGGCCGCTGCGGTGCTGGCGGTCTTCCTGGTCAGCATGACACCAACCATTCTGGCGCACGCCGGACTTGCGACCACCGATATGGGGTTGACCGCAATGTTGTTGCTTGCGATCTACAGCGGTTGGCGCTGGATGGAAGAGCGAGTTTGGTGGCGCGCCGCGGCTTTCGGCGCATCCACGGGACTGGCGGTGCTGTCGAAGTTTTCGATGTTGGCTTTCTTTCCATCGATAGCAGTGGTCGCGCTTCTTATTTGGCTGGGTTTCGAATACAAGCGCTTAAAATTGTTGCCGGCACTCTTGCTTGAGCGGCTGCCGCAAGCGCTGGTGGCGGCGGCGATCGCTGCTGTAGTGATTTGGGCGGGCTATTTTTTTTCCTTCGGAAAGACCGTGGATTTTACGTTTCCGGTTCCCGCGCCTGAACTCTTCAGCGGCATCGATGAGGTGAAGAAACATAATGCAACCGGCCACACCACCTACTTGATGGGTGCGGTGAACAACACCGGCTGGCCGCAATTTTACGCGGTAGCGTTGGCGGTAAAAACTCCGCTGCCTATCCTGGCGCTGGGGATTCTCGGGTTAGCTTTGCTGTTTTCGCGCAAGCAGTTCGGAACCAGGGGCTGGATGGTGCTCAGTGTGGTGCTGGGAATTTTGATTTTTTCATCGTTCTTCTCTCAGATTCGCATCGGCACGCGGCACGTGCTGCCGGTGTTTGTGGCGTTTGGAATCGCGGGCGGCTGCGCGGCTGTTTGGCTGGCACAGCTTCCGAAACGGCGTGGCCTGGCGCAGGGTTTAGTCGCGCTCACGCTGTTGTTAGTTGCGGCGACGTCGCTGGCCGCGCATCCCAATTACCTGGCATATTTCAACGTGATCGCCGGTGGGAAGCCGGAGGCCTTCCTGGTGGATTCGGATCTGGATTGGTGCCAGGATACGAAGCGCCTGGCAAAGAAGCTGAAGGAACTGGGCGCAACGGAAATTTATTTCAACAAGTTCGCACCCGGGGATCCCGAAAAACTCTACGGACTTCCGCTCATCCATCCGCTGGATGTAAATGGAGCGCGGCCGGGTTGGAACGTGGTGGGACTCACGGCGCTGAAACTGGGCCTATTCGGCGATACGCGGTACGCCTATGATCCGGGATTTCAATTTTGGCCGGAGACGAGTCCGCCGACGGAGCGAGTGGGGAATAGCTATTGGTTGTTTTATAGTGATGCGGGCGGTAAGTGAACCGAGGCCATTGGCTACTAGATTCCTAATAGGCTATTATTAGGCTACTCTTCCTCATTCCAACATGTGGACCCTAGACCCCGATCATTTGGCGAAGCTAACAATCCCGATTGGGACTGGTTGGCTTCTCGGCGAGTGTATGGAGGCGCGAGGGAAACAAGACCTCTGGATTAGGCAGAAGCCTGAAGTTCTAGAAGTTTTGCGAGAACAGGCGATTATCCAAAGCGTAGAGTCGTCGAATCGAATCGAGGGCGTAACGGTCGCCGCAAACCGGTTGCGTCCTCTGGTGATCGGGCGTGCCAGGCCGCGTGACCGTTCGGAGGAGGAACTGGCCGGATATCGAGCGGCGCTGGATTGGATCTTCTCACGAAAGAACCGCTTAGCGATGACCCCCGACGTGATTCGTCGATTGCATTCGCTTGCCCAGGGCGGGTCGGGAGATTCGGGAGAATGGAAGAGGCGGGATAACGAGATCATCGAAATCCTGCCGAATGGGGAGCGCAGCGTTCGCTTTGTTCCAGTTTCCGCAAAGCAAACGCCCGCGGCCATGGTTGAGTTGTGCCGCAGGTATCGCATTGCTAGCGATGAACAACGTGTCCCACCGCTCCTGGTTATGGCGTCCTTTGTCCTGGATTTTCTTTGTATCCATCCTTTCCGTGACGGCAATGGCCGTGTTTCGCGGCTGACCACTTCGTTACTGCTTCAATTGGACGGATTTCAGGTTCCTCGGTACATCAGCCTGGAGAGGTTGATTGAAGAGACCAAGCTGGAATACTATCGCGTTCTCAAGCTGTGCTCCCAGGGTTGGCATGAGGGAAAGAACGAGATCGTACCGTGGTGGAACTATTTCCTCAGCACGTTGCGAAACGCTTACAAGGAATTCGAGCGCCAGGTTGAGTCAGTCCAGGCGCGGCCGGCCAAGA
This sequence comes from Bryobacteraceae bacterium, assembly GCA_050011295.1. Taxonomy (GTDB): domain Bacteria; phylum Acidobacteriota; class Terriglobia; order Bryobacterales; family Bryobacteraceae; genus Palsa-89. The sequence goes on along the minus strand of JBEKJJ010000181.1, from coordinate 7,121 downwards.
GCGACTTAGTTCGACAGACCATCCTGGTGCAAATGGAGAGGTTCACGTTAGCCGACATGACGGCCCAGTTGCCCGCGGCCAGTCCACAGCTCATTAAGAAGGTTCTTGCGGAAATGAAAGAGGCAGGCACTGTTAAGTTGGCTGGACGGGGTCGCGGGGCGCGGTGGGAGATTATCCGCTAGCAGTATCGCGGGGCTACTTCGGTTTCGGCGGATATTTTTCGAAGGCCTTTTTGACCATGTCATCCAGCTTGGACTGGATCTTGGAAGCGTCGCTTTTTTCAACGCTCGCGATGGCGCGCCAGACCAATGCGTGAACGCTCGCGTCGCGCAGATCGATGACTAGCGTGCCTTCCGTGTATGGCACACGGACCACCTGCGTACCCAAGCCGCGCCAGCCCGCGGGATACTGTTCGAGCTCCGTTTTGCGGGCCGATCCGAAGCGGTAGCGTACGTTCAGATCGGAGTGGCCGCTGACAATCTCGAGACCCTTGGCGGTGAGCAAGCGCACGATATCGGCATCGATTTGCTTTTTGACAAGTTCGCTGTTGAGCGCGGGATTTTTGCTGTTCAACTGGCCGTCGCGGATGGCGAAAGTCTTGTACTTGCTGAAGTCGACAGACTGGTCGAATTCGATGTTGATTTTTTGCGCAAACGCGGCGGCAGCAGCGAAGAAAATCAGCAAGAAGGCTCGCATGTCAGGGGACTTTATCACAAACCAGCCTGCGCTACCATAAGAGGTCCCATGCCAATCGATTGGTTCCCGCTATGGCTCAGCCTACGCGTGGCCGCGATTTCAACTGCACTCGCGTTAGGCATCGGGCTCACGCTGGCATGGGTTCTGGCGAACCGGCAATTTCGAGGCAAAGAAATTTTGGATGCAGCCGTGACGCTGCCGCTGGTGTTGCCGCCAACCGTGCTGGGTTACTATCTTCTGGTTGTGCTGGGCCGCAATAGTCCCGTGGGAAAACTCTATGAGTGGCTGTTCGGGGAGCCGCTGGTTTTCTCCTGGCAGGCTGCGGTGGTTGCGGCGCTGTTTCATTCCACGCCGCTGCTGGTGAAGTCGGCGCGGGCGGCCTTTGAGAGCGTGGACCGATCGTACGAGCGCGCGGCGCGAAACTTGGGAGCCACCGAGCTGCGGTTGTTCTGGAGGGTGACGCTGCCGTTGACGCGCCGGGCCATCCTTGCGGCGGCAGCGCTCGGATTCGCGCGGTCACTCGGCGATTTCGGCGTGACGCTGATGATCGCGGGCAATATTCCGGGCCGGACGCAAACCTTAGCGCTCGCAATCTACGACGCCGTGGAAGCCGGAAACGGCCAGACGGCGCGCGTGCTGGTGATCATTATTTCGGCCATCGCGCTGGTCGTGTTGAGCGTCGCGAACCGGCTCACATCCAGCCCGTACGGTCCGCGCCAAACCGCGCTATGATCCAGGCGCGCATTCGCAAGCAGTATGCGCCGGGCGAGGCGTCCGCCGCTTTTTCGCTCGACGTGGATCTGAAGGCGGAAGCGGGAATCACGGTCCTTTTTGGGCCGAGCGGCGCGGGAAAAACGCTGACGTTGGATTCGATCGCCGGATTTGTGCGTCCGGACGAAGGCCGTATTCTGTTGGATGACGAGATTCTTTTTGATGGCGCATCAGGCGTCCACCTGCCGGCTCGCGCCCGGCGCTGCGGATACGTATTTCAAAATTACGCGCTGTTTCCGCACATGACTTTGCGGGGGAACCTGGAGTTCGCCGTGGAACGCGTCCCTCGGCTGGAGCGGCATCGCAAGGTGAATGAGATGCTGGAGAAGTTCCACCTGGCTGAAGTTTCCGGGCGCCGTCCCTACGAGCTTTCGGGCGGCCAAAAACAGCGCTGTTCCATTGCGCGCGCGCTGATCGGCTCGCCGCGTTTGCTTTTGCTGGATGAGCCGACACAAGGCTTGGACGCTCCGCTGCGCGCTGAGCTATATGCCACGCTGCGCCAGGTGCGCCAGGAATTCCAAATACCCACGTTGTTGGTCACGCACGATTTCGAAGAGTGTTTGGAATTAGCGGATGAGATGCTGGTGCTGCGCGCTGGCCGCGTGGTTCAAAGCGGAACTCCGCGCAAGGTCTTCGAGTATCCGGCTAATGTCGACGTGGCCCGGTTGTTGGGCGTCTATAATCTGCTCCCGGTTGAAATCCGGGGATTGGATCCGGGGCGGAACGTGAGCCGCTTGAGTTATCAGGATTTTGAGTTGACCGGACCTTATTTTCCTGGGCGGCTCATTGGCGATCGAGTATGGTTGTGCATCCGTCCGGATGTGCTTACGGTGGCGCCCAAGGATGGCCGGCCGGGTACGAACCAGATGCCGGCTACGCTGTTGCGCGCGGTGGATAAGCTGGAACGCGTTCGTTTGGAATTCGCGGACGAAATCGCCGTAGAGCTGCCTCGACCCGCATTTGAAAAATATCAGAGTGTGAAGAACTGGGTGATCGAGTTTCCCTCGAGCGGCTTGCGGATCTTATGAAGCGCTACTGCATCACGGATTCGCTCGACGTGGCTGTCCGGGCGGCCGGGGACGCCGTTGAGATGATTCAAATCCGGGCCAAGCAGCTTTCGGCGCGGGATCTGATGGATCTGGTGCGGGGCGCGGTGGCGATTCCTGGTGCCCGGGTCCTGGTGAACACGCGCACGGATGTCGCGCTTGCGTGCGGCGCGGGCGGAGTCCATTTGCCGGCGGGTTCGATCGCGCCCAGCACCATTCGGCGAATCGCGCCGACGGGTTTTCTGATTGGTGTGTCGTGCCACACTGTTGATGAACTCAGGGCGGCTGAGAACGAAGGCGCTGATTTTGCAGTGTTCGGTCCGGTTTTCGAGAGTGTTAGCAAAAGCGTTGTGCCGATTGGTATTGAGGCGTTGCGGATTGCCTGCGCGAGCGTCCGGCTGCCGGTTTACGCGCTTGGTGGTGTTACGGCTGCGAATGCGGCGCTCTGTATCGAAGCTGGGGTGGCAGGGGTCGCGGGTATATCACTATTCACGTAACATGAAGAATTGCTGCCCGCTACTCCCACTCAACAGAGCAAGTATCTCGGAGTATTGCTGCGCGTTGGGGTGTTTGCGTTAATCGCGATTCTTGGATATTACATTTTTCCTTGGGCGATGATTTGGGTTGGTTCGCCTTTCGTCATCGCGGCGCTGAGCACTTTCGCAGCAGCCGGGGTGGCGAACGCGATTGTCCTGAGGATTTACGAACGGGGGCAGCTTGCCGACATCGGCCTCGGCTGGACCGCGGCGTCGCGCCGCAATCTCGCATTGGGGATTCTCGGCGGATGTGGAGCGGGCATGATCGTGCTGCTGGGGCCCATCCTGGTGCGCGCGGCCGATCTCGAGCCGGCGCCGGATTCGCATTTCAATTGGCCCAGCCTGCTGCTGGTATCTATCGTTCTTTTGTTCGGCTCGGTGGGTGAGGAGATGCTGTTTCGCGGCTACGGTTTTCAGGTGCTGGTGAAAGCCATTGGACCCTTCGCCACCATATTGCCGATGGGCGTCCTGTTCGGCCTGGCGCATAGCCAAAACCTGCATTTCACCTGGCTGGCGCTGTTCAACACGGTGCTGTGGGGAATCGTGCTGGGCTATGCGTTTATCGTCAGCGGCGACCTTTGGCTCCCGGTGGGCTTGCATTTCGGATGGAATTGGGTTTTGCCCCTCCTGGGGGCGAACCTGAGCGGGTTTACAATGGGAGTTACTGGGTACGTCCTGCATTGGAATATTGGCGTACCTTGGAGCGGAGGCGAGTATGGCCCCGAAGGCGGTTATCTTACAACGGCAGTTGTGGTGGCGCTCTTCTTCTATCTGCAGAAGGCTCCTATCCAACATCAAGATGCGTTCCTGTTGCGGGAGGCGCCATGAAAGCTAGGATTTCCGTCGCATTGCTTCTGTCATCCGGATTCTGGTTTGTCCCGCCCGCCCGCGCCGACAAAAAGCTCACCGAGGACGACCGCATCGAGATCCTGCGCGGCTTGCTGTCCGAATATGCCACCGTGAAAGCGCCTCTGCCGCGTTCGAAGGAGCCGCTCCCGTTTGATAGCAACGGCAATTGGGACAAGCAGAAATGGGTGGCAGCGGCACAGAAAAACGGTCCCGCGGCGCGCGTGGGTGATTTAGTGCAGATTACGAAGTTGACTATTGAGGCCGACAAGATCCTGTTCGAGATCAACGGCGGGATGAAGGGCAAAGGGAGCTGGAAGGATCATATCCAGATCGGCATGGGAGGAACGACCAGTCCCATTTCGTCGGGGCAGAATTCCAATGCTCCCGGCGGCACCAATATTGCGCTGCGATTCAACCAGCCGATTCCACCTTTGAAAGCTGCCGACATCAAGAAGATGCTGGCGCCGGTGCTGGATTTCGAAAAGGAATCGGCGACCGAGAACTACGTGGAGAAGCTGCCGGAGCCTATGCAAAATGCCATCAAGGCGAACAAAGCTATTGAAGGCATGGATCGCGAAATGGTGGTGCTGGCGCTGGGAAAGCCGCGCCACAAGGAACGCAACACTGACAAGGACGGCACGGAAATCGAAGACTGGATCTACGGCGATCCTCCGGGCAAGATCACGTTTGTGACGTTTGCAAATAGTAAAGTGATCCGTATCAAGGAAGCCTACGCGGATGTGGGCGGGTCCACGGCGCCGTCGCTGCCGGTGAAGTAGCCGGCACCTCACACCACGAGAACCACGAAGAGTCAGTAGGTTACTCAGTTCGGCTTGTTAGGATCGTTGCCTGCTACCTTAAAGCCGCTGCCGGAAATGTGCTTCGCCACCTCATGATGAATCCTTAGCGCCTGACGTTGGATTTCTAGGAACTCTTCATCAGTCATCGCGAGCCTCGCCCTCATCAGGATTTCTTCGGTCGCGTTTGCAGTCTCTGCCTCGGTAATTTCGCCGTTAATCTCCCTTCTTATCAGCTCAAGAAGCTGGCTCATCGCGTTGTCAGACGTCACAATTTCGAGCGTATCATTTCGTGTTCTGAGGCGTCTGCTTTAACGGTGGGCTGTGTAACGTGGTGGAGGACGCCGCAGACTGCGTTACCGTGTTGGTGTTACCGGAGGATATGAATGGCAAGAGTTCCAATCACGGTCATGGGCTGTCGTTGCGAGCGGTGTAGCCATGAATGGATTCCCAGATATTCAGAACAGGAACCCTCAATTTGTCCGAAGTGCAATAGCCGCTATTGGAATAGTCCGAGAACGAAGCCCGGCGCTTCGATGCTAACGTATGAGGAGTTCAAGGCCAAGATCCAGAAGACCCTCAGAAAGTCGGGGCCACTGACCTGGACAGAGATTCGGACCATTGCGAAGCTGCCGGAGAAGTTCCCGAACAACAAATGGGTTCGGCGCCTCGAGGGAGAAATCGGACTGACGCGGGAGCGTGACACTGCTGGAATTTTTATGTGGAAAGTCTAGGGGATCGGCGCTAAACTGGGCCATGCCGCATGCTCACAGGCTCACTCTTCCTAGCGCGTCTGTTAAGCAGCAGATCGCGAGCAAGGCTGAATGGAATGAGTCCCGATCTTCCCAGCAAGCGGATTTTTTTACCTTCGGATACAGCGGTCGAAAGACGGAAGAGCTCTTGGCGGTCCTAAAGGAGCATGGCGTAAGAACGGTTATTGATGTTCGGCAGAATCCGGTAAGTATATACCGTCCCGAGTTGAGCAAGACTAACTTTGCCCAATTGCTGCTTGAACAGGGGATGTGCTACGCCCACCTGCGGGAACTGGGAGTTCCGCGCGACATTCGAGCTAAGGCCATTGAAACTGGGAGTCGCGATGTGATCTGGACTTGGTACGACTCAAACGTAGTTGCGTGCTTCCTGAACCTTCACTCGTTCTTGAATGGGTTCGAGCATCCCGTGGCGCTCATGTGCAGTGAGATCGATCCTCATGAATGTCATCGGCACCGCCTGTCTCTGGCCTTAGAGGCTATGGGGCTAAACGGTTTCGATCTGTGAATCTGAATGCCCACAGAGGAAACGAAACGGGCGCTTATCGTTGTTCGCACATATCCTGTCCCCGTACCACTCGGCGTAGAATCGTCTTGCACCGCAGCGATTACCGAGACAGGAGAGTGGCTGAGAATGTTTCCTGTACCCTGGCGGTTGCTTCCGAGTGATCAAAGGTTCCGAAAGTATCAGTGGGTCGAGGTAAAGGTAACCAAGGCGGCGGACGACCCCCGCCGAGAGAGCTTCAATTTAGGGCCTGATGGAATTCGCGTTGTTTCGGAACCTTTGTCCAACAAGAACAACTGGCAAGCGAAAAAGGCGATCGTTCTGCCTATGAGGGACTCGAGTCTATGCAGTCTTGTAAGAAAGCGAGATTCTGTACAATTTCCAACGCTAGGCGTTTTTCGCCCAGCCTCAATCAATAGGCTGAGGATCGCCCCGCTTGATCCAGTGTGGTCTGAGGCCGAACTTGGGATGTTGCGCCAAACACACCTCTTTGTAGACGCACCCAAGCAACAACTGGAGAAAATACCTTTTCGTTTCTTCTACGAATTCAGTTGCGATGAAACCGACTGTCGTGGTCACAATCTGATGGGCACCGACTGGGAGATGAGCCAGTCCTATCGTCAGTGGCGATCCGACTACGGTGACGCTGGTTGGGAGGAGAAGTTCAGGCAGCGGTACGAGTTGGAAATGATCCACGAGAAAGACACCCACTTCTTCGTCGGCACTGTTGCGAGTCACCCTAACAGATGGATAATCATCGGACTGTTCTATCCGCCCCGGGAGCTTCCTAGCGCGCAAGACAGCCTGTTCTGAGCTCAACGGACTTTTGTCGCACCACCAGGAACCAGAAACCAGAAACGGACTAAGCTATAGGTGTATGCCCATAAAAGTAGGTATCAACGGATTCGGACGCATCGGCCGCAACGTGGTTCGCGCGGCCCTGGATAACCCGAATATTGAATTTGTCGCGGCCAACGATCTTACTGACACGAAGACGCTGGCGCATCTCTTAAAATACGACTCGACTCTTGGCACCCTCCCGGGCGTTGTGAAGGCGGATGGTGATTCTATCCTGGTTAATGGGAAGCGCATCAAGATTTTTGCCACCAAAGATCCGGCCGAGCTGGACTGGAGTTCACTTGGCGCCCAGG
>JBEKJJ010000180.1:0-14813 GCA_050011295.1 Bryobacteraceae bacterium | reverse complement strand
ACCTTCTCGAAGTTGCGAACGGCCGCCTCAATATCTCCTCGCGATCGCTGAACGCGCGCGACTTCATAGCGCGCCATAGCCGACGTTGGTCTCAGCTCGAGAGCGCGTTCGGCGTGCTTTTGGGCTCCATCCACGTCGCGCTCCAGATTGAGAACGGCTGCCATGGTGACGTGCGCGTCGAAATCATCCGGATTCTCCGCGAGCGCCTTTTCCAGATCTGCCTTCGATCCAGGAAAATCGCCCAGATACTGCTTGATGCGGCCGCTCAGGCTATGCAGACCTTTGAGCTCTGGATTCTGCTTCAGCGCAGCCTCTGCAAAGACGTGCGCCTGCTCGAAATCGCTCATCGCCAGGTAGGTTTCTGCAGCGAAAAAGCTCGCCTCCGCGCTGTGCCCTTGGTCGGCCACCATGACCACACGCTTCAATCCTTCCGCACGCTGGCCGGTACGGATCAGCGCCGATCCCAGCGCCCAAGCCACGTTCAAATCATCCGGATGCGCCGCTTCGGCCGGTTTCAGTACGGCGATCGCATCCTGATCGCGGCCCAACCTCGAATAACAATCCCCCAGCAGCGTTGTCACTTGTGCATCGCCCGGCGCGGCCTGGCGCAGAGCATCCAACCCTTCGGATGCATGGACGAGATCGCCCTTTTTGTAGTAAGCCAGCGCCAGGTTCAGACGGAGCCCCGTATTTTGCGGCAGTTTCGCTAAAGCAGCTTGATACTGCTCAATGGCTTCGTCGTAGCGGCCGACGTGCGCGAGAGCAGCACCTAGATTAGCGCGCACTTCCATTGCTTCCGGATGAAGCTTGAGCAACTCCTGATATTTCGAGATGGCCGTTTTGTCATCGCCGCTTTTTTGCGCTTGGATGGCCTCGCGAAAGATTTGCTCGGGACTGGGTTCTTGCGCCAACAGGCAGCAACAGACCAGGACCGCGAGCGGAACCGAACGCATCAACTTTCATCATAGCCGCGCTACGCTATGAAAAGGAGCTCCTCGAAGCATGAAGTTTTTCTTGGCTGGCCTGCTATTGGCAGGCTTGGCCGCCGCGCAGACGACTGACGATTTCGATGACCTGGCGCGCCGCGCAGAAGCCGCTCTGGACAGTAATCCGGCCGAGGCCGCTACGCTCTACAAACAGGCGCTGGATCAGCGGCCGGTTTGGCCCGAGGGTTGGTTCTACCTGGGCGGCGCCCTGTACCGACTCAGCCGCTACACCGAGGCTGCGAATGCCTTCCACAAAGGGCTCGACCTCTCGCCCCAGAACGGCACCGCCTGGGCTTTCGTGGGTCTCGCGGAGTACGAGCTTGGACATCTGGAGAGCGCGCTTTCAGCCATTGGCAAGGGTGAACAAATCGGGCTCGGCACCAATGAAGGATTTGAAACCGCGGTCCGCCAGCGAGCCGCCATGATTCTGATTCGCTCCTCTCTTTTCGATCAGGCCATGGCCCAATTGCAGCCGCTCTCGAAGCGCCAGGAGAATTCGCCCGCCGTGGTGGAGGCAGTGGGGCTGTGCTCGCTCGCAATCGCTGAGGAACCATCCAAGCTTCCGGAAAGTACTCGAAAGGCGGTGGAAATGGCTGGACAAGCCATGTGGGCCGCCACCAGCCAGCGCGGGAACGACGCTGCGGAAGGGTTCCGGCAACTGTTGGCCGCATATCCGAACCAGCCGGGCGTGCATTATGCCAAGGGCCTTTACCTGATGGATACCGATCAGCACGCGGCGCTGGAGGAGTATGAGAAGGAATTGAGTACGAACCCTACGCATTGGCCGACGCTGCTGGTGGCGGCGTTTCTCAAAACCCGGCAAGGCGCTCCCGATGTGGCCATGCAGTTGGCGGAACGGGCGAGCAAGCTGGTGCCGGCCAGTTACCACTGGCTGTGCGATGCGGAGATGGGCCGCGCTATGCTCGCGCAGGATCAACCTGCCAAAGCCGTCCCTCTGTTTGAAGAATCCGTAAAACTGCAGCCGGACAACGCTCAGACTCATTTTTATCTCGAGCAAGCTTACCGGCGCGTGGGGCGGAAGACGGACGCGCAGAGGGAGAAAGCCGAGTTTGTACGCCTGAAATCGCTGCAGGATCCGCTGGCATTGCCAGGCGTGGTGAACAGCACCAACCGGTGAACTACTTTATGATCTCGAAATCAGTCCACTGCGCCGTGACTCGATTCTTGGCCGTCCGATCTCTCACGATGACGCCCAGATAGTAATCGCCCGGCGTCATCTTCTCGCTGAGCTTCAGCCCGCCGGTAACCGCCAGTCCGCCGCCATCCATCGGCACCAGTTTTGCGGGCCCTGTATATACGCCCTTGCCATCGCGAACAATCCGGATCTCGGAATCCAGATCTTCGGCCGGCACTTTCTTGCCGGGATTCTCGAGCAAGCAGAAATACTCAACTTCGCCACCGGCAGGGAACTGGCGCGTCGCGGGCGAAACCCGGGCTCCGCTGTGCAGCAAAACGCTGGTGAGCGCCACTCGTCCCTTCTTCAGTTCCGGAATCTCCAGAAACTGGCTGGCCGATCCAACCTTTCCAGTGCCCGTGTCGCGGACCGCGACCTGGATTTGGTACGCGCCGGGTTTCTTGACCGGAACGTCGAGCGTGTACACCACGCCTTCCTTGAGCGCGTCTTCGGTCCGGTCGGCGGGTGCCCGCACCTTATACGACTGGGCTACAGCGCTCACAGGAAGATAGCCCAAGCTGGTGGCGACGGCCACGATCTCCACTTCCGCTGACGAATCGGCCGTATGCGTGGTGGCGTCTAAAACGGTCTGGAAGGTCAAGTCCTGCGAGTCGATATGCAGCAGATTGCGGACCACCGCGCCGTGCTTGGGGACCTCGGCATAGAGCGCCGTCAAACGCAAATGCACGTCTGACGACCGGAATGGCGAAAGCATGGCCGCGCGCATCTGCTCCAAAGGTGATTTGTATTTTGGCAATGTCTCGTCGTCAGTTTCGCCGAAGAATCCCGAGCGCGACCTGACATGCAGTCCCGCCCGCGTCACCTTCACTGAGACATGATGATAGCTGCGCGAGCCATGCTTCACTTCGAACGTATCGCTGGGCGGTTTGAATCCAATCAGGTAGTACCCAGACTGATCCTGCAGCACTTTATCGAGTCCGTAGTTGAGATCGTTTCCATTCTGATACGCAATCCCGCCGGTCTCGAGCGCAAGATACGCGAGACCCTGTTGCGAGCTGTTGAACTGGACGTCCCGTCCCCCAATGCGGCTCCGGCCCGGTAGCCCGATCCCGGTAATCTGACGCAACGTATCGGTGACCTGCTCTTGGTTCATCCCAGTAAGGTCGACTCGATCCTGAGCATCGAGCTGTTGAGTCTGTAAACCTGCCGTGTGGATGGTGTAGATCACCGTCCCGGCCCGGTTGGCCCGGTCAAGCAGTTTATGCAGCGCTTCCTGAATGTCTGCGTTGTTCTCGTTATTTTGTACGCTATCCATTCCGCTGTGCATGACTGGGCCTTCGCCGGGCGTAAACAACTGGAGACCGTCGGAAAAAAGCACGACGGACTTACGGCCCGGCATCTCGCGCAACGCGCCCACAATGTAGCTGATGGCCCCGAGCGTCCCCACCGTGAAATTTGTGTTCCGCTGAACATTGTAATTAACGTCGAGTGCGTCAGGAACGCCGGTACGAATTCCACTGCCACCTTGATTCCCGCCGCCCGGCGCACCCTTTTGTTGGGCGAGGTTCGAGTACTTCCCGTAGGCTTCGAAGAAATTCACCCCAGCACGACCATTTGGATTCCACCGCAGACCATCGGCCACCGACAAGAGAATCCGCTTGTCCATGGTGAACTGCTGCACAGCTCCGGACCCAGCGCCCGTCCGGCAGATCGCTACCAGATCTCCGGGCTGCATCTGCTGCTCGATGAACTTCCGCAGCGAGTTGCGCACGTAGGCCATGTCCTCGAACGAAATTCCCAGGTCGTCTACCATCAGTACGATGGTCCGCCGGACATCCTCCTGGCGCGCTGGCGCGGAGGGCGCGGGAGGGAGCATCGGGGAGGGCTTCGAAGCAGCTTTCCGATCCACCTTTGACGGGCGCGGGGCCTGCGTGCTCACGCTGACATATGAGAAATTTGTGATCTTCTGCTGTTTTCCGTCAAGGGAAATGGTGAATTCGTCCGCTGTGAGATCGGTAACGTAGTGACCTTTGGAATCGGTGACCACCGCGTCCACCTGCACGCGTGTTGTGGTGACGCTAAACACCACATCGCTGCTTGACGGCGCCGGTGGCTGCTGAGCAAAGAGCAGTGAAGCGCAAAGCACAACGCCGATCGCACTTCTCACGCGCGGGCGAAAGTGCATTTAGCGCGCCTCCGGCATCGGGACGCGCCCACGAAAGTTTCGGTTACCCAACATCTCAGTGTTCTACGGGGATAGTAAGCGAGCCAGCGGTGTTGGAGCCTTGATCGAGCACCAGTATCCGGACCTTTTGGGCCGATGCGTTGACGGCGTGATCCTGGGCGATGGGAAAGCCGTCATTCATTGCTGCATCATGCTGCTCCCGCGTCAGGTGAAGGTCGAATGTGGATATGGCCGGTTCGCCAATCGGCCCCGCGGCGCCTACGTCAGAAACCAAGAGCGCCACACTGCCCGTAAAAACGCCGCCTTCCTCGCGCAGCAGCAGGTCCCGAGGGTTGATCCGGACGTGGAGCTGCGTTTTCCCAGCGTCGGCCACGATAGCAGCGCGGAGCCCGATGGCGGGATCGTCGGACGCGCGCTGATAAACGGCGACCAGCGCGGCCTGCTGCTTGGCCGGCTCCGGACGCCGATCCGGGAAAGCATAGTAACGCTGTTTTGCGCGGATCTTGACTCCCTTGCGCTCTAGGGTTACACGCACCTTATGGAACTTGGAGTCCCAGTTATCCGCACCTGGATCGTAGTAAATCGAATAACTCACGGCGGCGTCCCTCGCCACTTGTTTCAGGACTGAGCGGATTTCTTCCCCGGAGTACATCCAGCCTCCGGTCAGGCCGGCAATTTGCTCCAGATCGCGCGTCATGTCCGGACTCGGGCTGCTGGTGTAGGAAACCGGATTTACCGCGACGTTATCCTGATCCAGCGTCACACTCAAATGCGGCACGTACAACGCGCAATCCACCCAATCGCCGTTGCACGGCGTCTTGGGATTCCAAACGTTTGGCATTCCACTGGTGATCCAAATGATATCCCGGCGCCCTGGCAACGCGGCGAGTTGGTTGGCGAGCGTTTCCAGCGCAACGTAAGTTTTTTTCACCACCAGCTCCATGTCGGACATCTCCTGCGGCCGGGCATGGCTGGCCGCCTTCATGGCCTTGTCGAGCGACTTTTCCACTTGTTGAGTCCAGGTCTGGTCGTCGCCGGACTTGCTGCCGATCGGGTGGATCGGACTGAGGCCGCCCTCCAGAGTTAGCAGGTAGAGATAGAGCGAATCACCTGACTCGAGTTGCTGCAGGGAACGGCCGAGCTTGTGCCAGGCATCCAGACGGTCGGGCTGGTTCTCGTTCAGCAGATCGAAGAGAATCACGGTTGAGTGGGGCAGAGCCTGGCCTGAGCGATTTGAATATTCGTGCGGGCCAAGGGCCGCAGTCTGCGGCGCGCTCATGTTCGCGCGGAAGAAGACGACGCGCTGTGGCTTGCCCTGGTCCGATATTTGCAAATCGTCGATCTTCAGATCCGTGACAGGCTCGCCGCTTGCATCCACTGCCGCAACGCTCAGCCGCACCAAGCTCGACGGGCTGGCGTTGGGCGCAGGCGCCTGTGCCAGCAGCACGGACGCGGCCAGCGCCAGGCTACAAATCAGTCTTTCGGCAATCGCCATGAAGTCTTCCTTTCCGTCAACGGCCGGGCACAGGTTCGGTGATTTCAATCACCCGGTCACCGGCCACATCCCGCAACACTTGCTTGATTCCGCTGGGCCATAGGATCTGAATTTCTTTGGCCACTTTCGACGAACCCAAACCAAAATGGACGCGCGAGTCACTGGAACTTGCGTACCCGGAGCTGGTAGTGGCGTGGTTGTATTCCATGGAACCGTCCGGCTTGGTCAGCCGGATCTGCGCTCCGAGCCCCATACGGTTGCTCTTGACGCCCGTCAGTTTCAGCAGCATCCAATGATTTTCGTTTCGTGTCGTGTTGTGAAAGACCTTGGCTTTGCCGTTGAGCACGTTCACTACCAGGTCCATGCGGCCGTCGTTGTCCAGATCGCCGAACGCCGCGCCCCGGTTTACAGAAGGAATTTGAAAAGACGGCCCGGTGGTGGAAGTAACGTCTTGAAATCGGCCAGTTCCAAGGTTGCGAAACACGGTGTTGGGTTCTCCGTACTGGCGTTGCATGAAGAGCGCTACATTGTCGATGACATTGGAGCGCGCGACATACAGATCCTTCCAACCGTCGTTGTCCAGATCCACCATGGCATTCGACCAGCCGGACATGTCGGCGGTGGCAAGGCCCAGTCCCGCCATGGCGGTGTCTTCGGCGAATTGGCCATGGCCCAGGTTTTTGAAGAGTGGAAATGTTTGCTTCTCTATCGCCGTGATCCAGATATCGGGAAGGCCCCGATTGAACAAATCGCGAAAGTCGACGCCCATTCCGGAGATGACATTGCCACCCTCGGCCAAAGCCACGCCGGCATCATCCGCGATCTCTTCAAAACGTTTGCCGCCGATATTGTGAAAGAGCTGATTGGGAAGATCGTCGTTCGCTACGACAATGTCGGGAAAACCATCGTTATCGAAATCGGCAATGGCCACACCCATTCCACGGCCAGGATGGGCAGCGATGCCGGTTTCCTCCGACACATCCGTGAAAGTGCCGTCGCCATTGTTCCGGTACAACGTATTGGGCAAAGGCTTGTATAGCCGCGGATTGCAAAAGACGCGATTTCCATTCAAGGCACACGGCTGCTCCGTATTCGGGTCCCATTGGCAGTAATTCGCCACAAATAAATCGAGCAATCCGTCGTTATTGTAATCTACCCAAGCCGCGCCCACGGACCACATCTTCTTGCCGGCGAATATTCCTCCGGAGACGCCGGCTTTGGCTGTTACATCGGTGAAGGTACCGTCGCCGTTGTTGTGGAACAACTGGTTCTGGTTGACGCTGGTGACAAAGAGATCCGGGCGTCCGTCGTTGTCGTAGTCGCCCACCACAACCCCCATGCCGTAGCCCGTTCCTGCGACGCCCGCTCTATCGGTGACGTCCGAAAATGTCAGGTCATGATTGTTGCGGAACAGCCGGTTCTTGAATTGTGGCCCCGTTTTTTCGAGCGTGGGCATGTCGGCGCCGTTCACGAAGTAAATATCCGGATAGCCGTCGCCATCGAAATCGAATATGGCCACTCCACCTACCATCGGCTCCGGCTGATGTTTTTGAGGCGTCGGCGAGCTGTTACTAGAGAACGTCACGCCGGCGCGTTCGGAAATCTCGTCAAAAGTGATAGGCGCAGTAAGCGAGACGGCTGCCAGCATCGCGACGGGCAGGAGCGGCAACAAACGTCGGGCGGGCATGAGTATCCAGTTTAATGCATGCGACTCAGGGATTCGGCTATTTCGCAGCGACCGTGTAAGTCAAGCTTTGCTTGGTGGACGAATTTCCTTGCAAAGCCGTGACGCGGAGCTCGCAGTTGCCGGGCTTCGCTGCCGTATTGATCACCATCGGGATGGCGCCGGTGGCGTCAGGCGCGGGCAGATCAGCCGTTTGCTTGGCCAGCACCTGGCCGCCCAGCAAAAACTCCACTTGAATTTTCGGCTTATCCGCCATCGATCGGTCCGGATAAACCACGAAGAACACGTAGGGCGTTGCGCTTGGAGTCAGGTCGGTGGCGAGCTCGGGAATCACGCGCTGGCCCTGCGCGGGATCGGGTTGAAATTCGAGCGGGTCGGTACTCTCGACCTTTCCTTTCACCGGCTCCACGTGCTGCACCAGCATGATGCTGCTCAGGCCCACGCCCTTCTGTTCCGGACTATCGAATGCCACCGTGCTGGTGGTGGCCCGATTCGATTCCCGATCGAGCGCGGCCGTTTCCATGGTGTAGTGGCCGGGAGGAAGTGATAGGGGATGCGTAAAGCTGATGCTGGTGGCTTGCGCTTTGGCCAAGTTCTCATCAGGAATTTCGTAGGGCGAATCCTGGCTGAATTTGTCTATCACCTGGCCGCTTGCGTCTTTCACCAGGGCCAGCAGAGCCAAGTGCATGCGGTGGCGCTTGGCGGCGGGTTCGGGCGTGGCGGTGAGGTTCGCGGCGGGGATTTCAAACACCAGTTCATTTTGAGAATTTGCCGCGTTCGGGCGGAATTGATAGGCTGCGGACTTGAACTCAAACGTGTGCGGCGCCGGCTTCAGACTGAGTGCGCCCAAGCCAGCTACTTCCGAAGCAGTCAGGTCGGGTGACGCGCTCAGTACGGGCAGCGCGAAATAACCTTTCCGGCTCTCGGCATTAAGATCGGCGCGCAAAGTTTTCACATTGATGGTGCGCAAGCGCCCATCGTAAATATCCGACGAAGGCTTGTAGATGACCTCATAATGTGTCTCGACATCCTCCACCAGGCGTTGAAAAGGTTTTCGCAAATCGTTGGTATTGCCGATCAGAAATCCGCCCGTGCTCTCGGATAATGCGCGCAGGGTGGCCTGTGTGTCGGTGGTGCGCACGGCGTCATTGACGTAGTCGTCCTGACGCATCTTTTCCATGTTTTGCGCGCCCATGGTGCCGGTGGTGCGGGTACCCTGCGACGCACTCAGCGCCGCGGCATTCTTTAAAGCTCCAGCCGAAGCCTGGCTTTGGTCGAACTCGGCGCTAAGGCCGTTCACATCGATCGCGTAGACCGTGACGTTGGCCTTGTTGGCTTTATCCACCATGGATTTGAAGAGATCCGCGTCACCGGTGGTGGCGAGTCCCGGGCTGAGCAACAGCACCGATTTGCGGCCGGGCAATGTTCCGAGCTGCCGGATCATCGCCAGGATCTGTTCCATTTGCCGCATTCCTTCTATGGCGCCGAATTCGCGGTGCTGCGATGCGAGATCTCCACGCTGGATATTGGCGGAGCGGCTGTTGGAAATGTCCGCTCCGACAATCGCGGTTGGATTCAATTGCCCTCCCGAGACTTTCTGCGACGAAGTCACGCTCCCGCCCTTCGACGGGTCTCCGGTGGTGGTGACTTCGATGTATTCAATCAGCGGCGCAGCGCTAAGAACGGATGAGGCCACCGATGCGAAATCCACACCCGTTCCCGTGGAAGCGCGATTTGCCGCTTCCATGATTTCAGCCCTATTGTTGGTGAACGGATGCAGCACGGTGAGAATAGAATCCAGATTAAACACGGCTACCCAGGTGTCCGCGTCGAGTTGGCTTTTCAGAAACTCGCGTACGGCATCCACCGCGTATTTTTTGTTGAACGCATCCAGATTGGAAAATACAATGCAGACCAGGTTGACGGCTTTCAGAGGATTGGGGCCCGCAGCCTGCTTGACGGGTTCCGAAGTCCTGGTCTTGCTCATCACCTCGCGGCCCTCGATGAACTTGAAGCTTTGGACCTGCTGGCGGACGCCGTCCTCGTAAACTTCCAGGTCGCTGGGTTTCAGATTCTTCACCACCCGTCCATGCGCATCGCGCACCATCACTTCCAAGACCACTTCCTGAACGGTCTGCCGGATGGTGACTCCCGGGTCGGGAGGCGCGGGCGCCTGAGTTTGACCAAACGCCGCGGATGTTAGAAATAAAACAACCGTGCAAAACGAACCCAGGGTGGTTTTCATAGCAACTAAATTTTATCACCAAGCTGAGCCGCGACCGGCAGGAAGCGTCGTGAAAATCGAGATCATTAACAGTGTTGCTGGCGCTTCCTCCCGGTCGCGGCTCGGCATTTTCGTCTCATCGATATAATGCTCGGGTAGGTTCATGATTCCAGCGCGCACTATTTTTCGCATCAAATTGACCGTGTGGATGGTCACGGCTCCATTGCTCGCCGCGGCGTCCGCAGAGAGCCCACAGCTTTGTGCTCCGTGTCACGCCAAAGAGACGGCTGCGTTCCTGAAATCGCCGATGGGCAATTCGCTTGCCCCTCCGTCGCCCCTGGCCGATGGGCGCGTTAAACGTGAGAGCTCCGGTGTCGAAATCTCCATCAGCGGCCGGCAGGGCCGGATGGTTCACTCACTCTCCACGAACGGCCTGACGGCCGAATATCCGGTGGCGTACCAGATCGGGGCGGGGAAGATCGGCTACACCTACCTGGTGCGGATCGGCGACTACTTGTATGAATCTCCCGCTTCCTGGTATCGGCAGCACGGTTGGGACACCTCGCCCGGCTATCAGAACATGGCGAGTCCCGATTTCGACCGGCTGATCGATTCCACATGTTTGTTTTGCCATGCGGACAACGGCAAGTTCCTGGGGAGCGATGGCCGGCGCTATTCCGGAGCGGCGCTGAATCCGATTGGCTGCGACCGGTGCCACGGGCCTGGCGAGGAGCACGCGCGGCTGCCCTCCGCGAACAATATTATTAACCCGTCCAAGCTTCCGCCGCGCGCCCGCAACAGCATCTGCGAGCAGTGCCATCTGGAAGGCGAAAACCGCCTGCTGAATCCCGGGAAAACCTGGCGGGATTTTCATCCGGGCGAAGAGCTGGAACGCACTGCCGTTACTTACCTGCTCACCGAAAACAATCAACAGTTGAAAGCCGTGGAACAGGCCGAACAACTGGCGCTCAGCAAATGCGTCCGAGCCGGCAGCGGCAAGCTGTGGTGCGCTACCTGCCACAATCCGCATGGACCGGCTGCGGACCGCGCCAGCCAGATCCGCGATGTCTGCCGCTCCTGTCACGCAACACTTTCGAAAGAGGTTCACGCCGCGGTGACCGAGTGCGTAAGTTGTCACATGGCGCGGCTCACGCCGGACGATATCCCGCACACGGCTTCCACCGATCACCGCATTCTGCGCCGTCCCGCGCCGTTGCCAAATGATGCGGGCATCCGAGCGGAGATCACCGCCTGGCAGGACCCGCCTGCTCAGTTTCGCGCGCGCGATCTTGCGGTTGCAGCGCTCGTGATTGGTGGAACGCACGGGCTTACAGCTCTGCGTCAAACCGGAGTCGATTTGCTGGAGGCGCTTCAAAAACCCGCGAGAGAAAACGATCCGGAGGTGCTGTCCTCGCTGGTTTCCATCGGATTGCAGCGCCGGGAGCTGGATCAGGCTCGAGAGTTCGCGCGGCGCGCTACCGAAGTGCAGCCCGACAGTGGTTTTGCGTCGTTGAATCTGGCGCTAGTGCTTCAAAACAGCGGCGACGAGGTTGGCGCGGAGCGGCAGTTGCTGCACACCATCGATCTGGATCCGTCGCTGCAGCCGGCCTGGGTGAACCTGGTGTTTTTGTATGAGAAGCAGGGGCGCCAAGCGGATCGGATCGCGCTACTGAATCGCTATTTGAAGTGGAGTCCGCAGAATATTTGGTTCCGGCAGTTGAAGGCCATGCTGCCGCAGCAGCATTAGGGCTGGGCTCGAAGGGCGCACCTGGCTTTGAGGCCTTTGCCAATTTCATACAACCCTACTTCGCCTTTCTCTTTCTCGGCGGCATACAGACGGCCGAAGACGTCCAGGGCAGGTGTCTCGCTGACGATGGCCTGTTGAGTGCTGAGTTCCACGGCGGCGGAACGATTCGGGGAACTGCGCCCCGGAATCGCCGAGCCAAAATGACGCAAGATCACGAAGCCGGGATCGGTGGCGCGCGCAAAAATTCCAAAAGGTAATTTCGGCTCCGACAATAGCTGGCCGGAAGGGAACGCGATGACTTTGCAATTCGCGACGCCCGGTTTGAGGGCACTCTCGCCTCCGCTTACGAATATCTTGTCCGGCGCGATGAAGACGGAGGGATGATGTTTGAGCAGCTTCAACGGTCCCGTCAGGTTCACCAGATTTTTCTCGCGTACATTCCAGGCGATGTCAGGCCCTTCAGGGTCGTCCGATCTCACGAAGAGGAAGTTGCTGTCGGGAGAGAATTCCATGCTCGCTGACTCTGAATCGATCGGGGTAAGGCGGCCGTAGACCTGCGACGGAGGGGCGAACTTTTTCTTTTCGAAAATTGCTTGGCCCGAGGCGACATCGAAAAAGTGGAGCGTGCCATTCAGGTCAAGACAGGCGAACAAGCCGCCGTCCGGTGACAATCTCCCGGTTCCGCAGGTGAGCGGCGGAAGCTTAGCCGATTGCACACGAGCGCGACCGGCGATGCTCCACTGTTCCACTTGGGCAGCCGATTTTGGCAAGGCGATCTTCCGGGAATCCACGCGCGCGACTGAGCTTGCGAACACCACACTTCCGGAATCAGGCGTGAACTCGGCATCGGTTGCGAATTGCGCGGGAATCCGAAACAGGATCGTGAAAGGCTCAACGGTAAGAACCGCAAGCTCGGAATCGGACTGCGCGAGAATGTAGCGGCCATCCGGGCTGAATCGAAGCTGGCGAAGCGAGCCTGCCCGGGTGGGCGAATCCTGACCGGCACCGGAACCGATCGAAAAAACCAGCAGGAGCGATGCTACGAAGCGGAGCATCAGCTGCCGTCAATGGCGACGGTGGCCTGGACGCCCTTGCCTCTTTCACACAGGCCCAGTTTGCCGTCCGGAAGTTCAATGATGAAGTGGTTCCCGAAAACGTCCAGCGCTTCAGTGTCGCTCATGATAACCTGCCCGGTGCGAAATTCAACGGCGGAGGATCGCGGTACGGGCTCCGAGTCGGGAACGGACCACCGAAAAGGGCGGACCAGAACAAAAGCAGGATCCGAGGCGCGGAACAATTGTCCCGGGGGCAGCCTGGGTTTCGACAGCACTTTTCCGGAAGGAAACTCCACCAGCGCCGCATGCACCGTGGTGCTTCCCATCCACACGGAGGAAATCATCACCTGGTCCGGCGCAATAAACGCGATGTGAAAACCGGTCTCGAGCCTTTTTAGCCTGCCAGCGAGTTTGACCTCCTCCTTCGCGCGCAGATCGAACGCCAGCGGAGAGCCATAAGCATGTATCGGTACGGCTGCCAGATAGCGGCTGTCGGGGGAAAAGTTGAGATCGGCAGCTCCCCGATCGCCAACGCTAGAGATTTTCTTTCTCTCGAAGATGGTTTGACCGGAATCAACGTCGAGCACCCGCAGCGTGCCGCTACTATCGACGCACGCAAGAAACAGGCTGTCCGGCGAAAGCCCGGAACTCTCACACTTCCGCAGCCGCGTTTCCTTCTTGTCGATACGCGTGCCGCCCGCGATGTTCCAGCGCTCCACGTAGGCGGAGGAACCGGCAAACGAGATCTGAGGCGCAACTACGTGCGACGGCCGGCTGACAAACCAAACCTGTTCGGAATCCGGAGTGAATCCCGCCTGGCTGACGTTTTCTGCGTCGCGAGAGAACAATACACTCAGGGGTTGTACGGTGAGCACGGCTATCCCGGAAGCGTGTTGCACCAGGATGTACTTGCCGTCGGGACTGAAACGAAGTTGCCGGAAGCGGCAGTTTTTTGGGGGCTGCGGCGCCGGGATGGTGGCCGAGGGAGCCGGGGCGTCCTGGGCCAGACAACTGCACGCGAGCAGAACGATCGACGCGATCGTTCCCCTGTGTCCGGCGAGATTCGACATGTGGAATGGTGCCCGCTAACCAAGAACATTATAGTTTACTGCCCTGCTTCAGTCCGTTGTCCCAGGTACTGCTTCGACGGTAGGCGCCTCTAAAAAGATCACCTAGACGTGAAGTTTTCGATCAGGCCTGGGATAGGATGCCGAATTGGAGATTCGGATGAACCTGATGCCAGTCGCCATCCCAGTGAGCGGCGGCTTCCCGTGCGGGGTGCGAGTATGACAGTCAAGAAACGCATTGCGAACGTGTTGCGCAATGTTCTGCCAGACCAGGCGTACCGCGAACTCGAAACGCGCTACGGACGGCGCGCAACTGTTCGCTGGCTGCGGCGGGAAGGAGTGTTAGATCTGGCCCTGAAGGTCGCGAACCAATTCGATTACACGGTGCAAGGAGGGCTGTTCGGCGGTATGCAATACACCCGCGCAGCGGTCCTGACCCGGCATGCCACTCCCAACCTGCTCGGCACCTACGAGCGGCAGTTGTATCCGCTGCTCCAGGAGGCCGGCCATCCGTTGCGACTTCATCGTCGACATTGGTTCAGCGGAAGGATACTTTGCAGTGGGTCTGGCGCGTTTGACGAAGAAACCGGTCATCGCGTTCGACGTGAACGGCTCGGAACGCCAGATCGTGAGGGAAATGGCGGCTCTCAACCAAGTCTCGCATCTGGTAACGATTTCGGACTGGTGCAGCAGCGCCCGGCTGATGGATCTGGTGTCCGGCAAGCGAGCGTTGGTCTTCTGCGACATCGATGGGGGCGAATTCAGCCTATTCACTTCAGACACGGTGCGGGCGCTGAACCTCTGCGACGCGTTCATCGAACTGCATGGCACGCCGCAAGAAAATCGCGGCTTTATCGATAGGTTTGTGGGGCGGGAGCCAATTATCCTGGATCACCCCAAAGAGTCGGCCGGCGCGGAGCGGCTTGCACTTTTGGGTAAAGATGCCAGGCGGATGTCGGTCGAGTATCGCGACCCCCAACAGTGGCTGGTGCTCCGGCCCGGCGATCTGTCCTCACTGGAACAGCTCAGAGAACATCTGGGAAGTTCCGCCTCCTCGCTGGAAACCACAGCAGCGCGATCGAGGCTTCAAAGTGAAGAAGTTATGCTCGCTAGCTCGGCGGGATACATCGCCGGAAAAACCACCACGGGACGCTCCGCATCGCGATAGGCGAGAGCCGCCGCATAATCGGGCGCCAAGTCGTCGGGGGCCAGTT
>JBEKJJ010000179.1:0-14979 GCA_050011295.1 Bryobacteraceae bacterium | reverse complement strand
CAGAACGAAGCATTAATGATGGAAATGGGGTCGGGAACGGCACCGTCGACCTTGACTGAGGGGACGATGCCTTCGGCTAAGGCGGCCTGAATTGGGCCCCGCCATTGGGTAAAGCGTCCAACATGCGCGGCCGCGCTTCCCGTAATGTCCTTTACCAACTCGCGTATGATTGGAAGTACCGCGATGAAAGCGTCCACGAGCCACCTGGGTCCTGGATGCTGGTCGTCGAAATACATTTCGTATTGCGACGCCGGCCTTCCGGATATGTGTTCGAGCAGGTTCTTTGCGCTCGCACCCACGTCAGAGATCGCAGCCATCCATCCTTCTTTTGTAAGAAGGTCCAAGTGCTCGGAAAGTCGGCAGGCGGACGCGGGGTGCGTTGGGCTAAAGACAATGTAGTCGCGATCCCGAAGCAAACCCAAGAGGCTCAGAATTTCTAATAGGGAAAATGAGAAGGCCGGCCCCAACAGCCGTAACGCGAAAAGGTCACAAAAGATTTCCTGAGTCCAGCTTTCGAGAATCCCGACTTGCACCGCGAACGCCTGGGGAGATGTCGTGGTCGTCACTTGCCGCAAAGACGTACCAATAGAAGATCTTAGGTGTGAGATCCCTTGGTGAGGAGGGCTCGAACTCGACAACTCTTCATAAACGAAATGGCCAATCTCATGGTAAAGCGCAAGATTAGTGAAAAAGCTTGGTCCTTGCGAGTACGGCAGCTCAACAAACCCCAGCTTTGACGGAAATGATGCTTCGGGGACGAATCCCTCGACTAATCGCGCGATGTTCTTGATATCGGTGTGGGGCCTCTGAAAGTACATCAGCTCTGGTGTGAGGAGAATTACAACCTTTGCGCCATCCATCCCGTCGACTTGGCCGAGTTGATGGGTCGCCAGATCGATCAGAGGTGCAGGGATGTTGAGGGTATGAGCGTCTGCGACCGGCTTCACCAGAGTGTGTAGAAGCCTCAGATAGTTTTTGATGGTGAGTATTTCGCTCCGAATGTTGAGGAGCCTATTGGGAAATCGGGTAGCCCGCTGAACATCCTTTTCGAGTTTGGCTTTGACGCCTTTTGCAAGTTCCTGGATGTACCTGAAGAACAGCCCGGCTGAATCGACGTAGACTTGGGAAGTCGAATTCTGTCGACAATACAGATCTAAGAAATCGACGAATCGATGAAGTGCGGCGGCATCATGCAAGAGCGCATCTATTTCGTCTGACATAACTGCTGGAGCACTTGGGCCGAGACCGGTTTAGGTTGCTCGAAATTCCAAAGCGCCTGATTCTGGAGCCTGCCAAACAAATCGATCAACCGACCGGCTTGGTTTTTCTTATCATCCGATTCCAGATCGCCTGACGCGAGTTGATCGAGCATCGAAATCGCTTGCGACCGTTCCTCCACACTCCAAACCTGTTCGAGCGTCCTCAGGTGCTCGTAGCTGGTGAAGGCGACGGCTCTCTTCTGGGTGAGGGAGGAAAGATCCTCAAGGCCCTTTAGGGACCCCAGTGCGTCCTGGACAATTGCGGCCATACTATCAGTCCTATTCTCATCAACGTATTCGATAAGGGTAGAAACCGTCTTCTGGGCGAACAGCGCCAACGACAGATATTGCGATCTGGTTTGGAGGGGATCTATGGGCATTTAACTTTCTCCTTATCTTCGCCTATTCTTGGCCCGGAGCACACACCTATGGTGACTAGCGCCTGTATGATCTTAATCATATTTGACCTGTTGGTCAAGGGCTGATATGATTAAGATCATAATTGTCTAAACGTCTAACAGCAGTAGACCCAGCCTTCCTGGAAGCAGTTTCACAGGCGTTCAAAGATCTTCTCGACCGCCGACCCGATTTGGACGAGAGTAAACTCGCAGAGGTGCTAGGCATTGACCAAACCACGCTTAGCAAGTATATCCATAAACGTAACTGCATTAGTGGCGACGTGCTTGCGCGGGCCTGCGTTGATTACGGTCTCACGCTAACCTACAAAGGATTCGCGATAACGGCAGGTGCATTCGGTACTTCGCAAGTTCCTGCACTGAGCAAGCCCCTACCACAGCTTGAGTTCTCATTCGACGCACGATACGAGAACAAGACCAACACCTGGGCTTCGTCTCATCAAAAGCTGGAACCAATGGAGTTCCTCCTAAGGGTTAAGGTCGCCAGCTGATCCTTCAGAAAACGGGGTTTCTGTCAACGCCTCCCCTCGTTGATTGCGTCCTTGATTTCTTTGTCAGATATCGGCTTGAAGCCTCGCCGTTGTCCGATCTCTTGTTGAAGGGCACGGAGGCCCCGGACCGCCCTCCGGACCTTAACGAGACGCGCTTTCTCGTCAGTCTTTGCGCTCGGATTGGATTTGTGGGGCACGGTGATTACAGGCTAACCCAGATTCGCAATAACCGCGTCCGTGAACTCTCGCGTGGACGCGCTGCCGCCAACATCCGGAGGCAGGCGTTTTCCCTCCGCGTAGGTTCGTTCCACGGCGCCTCGCAGCCGCCGCGCGGCGTCCAGTTCGCCCAGATGGATCAGCATCAGCACGGACGATAGAATCAGAGCCGTTGGGTTGGCTATACCTTTTCCCGCAATGTCGGGCGCGCTGCCGTGGACCGCTTCGAACACAGCATCGCGATCGCCCATGTTCGCGCCTGGGACCACGCCCAATCCACCCACCAGTCCGGCTGCGAGGTCGGAAACAATGTCTCCGTACAAGTTCGGAAGCAGCAGGATGTCGAAGGTTTCCGGCCGAATCACAAGCTGCATGGACGCGTTGTCCACGATCAGCTCTTTGTATTCGATCTCGGGAAATTTCGCGGCCACTTCGCGGCAACAGCGTAGAAACAGGCCATCCGCCAGCTTCATGATATTGGCCTTGTGAATGGCCGCTACTCGTTTGCGGCCGGTTTTTCTCGCGAAATCAAAAGCGTACTCGGCGATGCGAATGGAAGCAGTGCGCGTGATTACCTTAAGACTGGTAACAACATCTTTCACCACTTCATGCTCCAGGCCGGAATACAGATCCTCGGTATTTTCGCGGAAGATCACCATGTCGATGGTGACATCGTCGAACCGCGTCTTCAGGCCCGGCAGCGAATGAACCGGCCGCACGTTGGCATACAAATCGAATTGCTTGCGCAGCGCAACATTGACGCTCGAAAATCCACCGCCAATAGGCGTGGTCACCGGACCCTTCAGGCCCACGTGCGTCCGTTCGATCGATTCAATCACGTGCGGCGGCAGCACCTGCCCCGCTTTCGTGATGATGCTGGCATTCAGATCGGCACGCTGCCAGTCAATAGAGACGCCCGTCGCATTCACCGCGCGGACTGCTGCTTCGGCCACTTCCGGCCCAATGCCGTCTCCTGGGATTAACGTTACTGGATAAGACACGTTTACCATTGTAGAGAATGGCTCTTATCAAACGTGCACTGATCAGCGTGACTGACAAAAGCGGCTTGGTGGAATTCGCCGCCGGGCTTCGGGATCTGGACGTGGAAATAATTTCCACGGGAGGCACCGCGCGGGCGCTCCACGATGGCGGCGTCGAGGTCCGCGAGGTTTCCGAAGTAACTGGATTCCCGGAGATGCTGGATGGCCGGCTGAAAACAATTAATCCGCGAATTGCCGGCGGCGTTCTAGCGATGCGCGCGAATCCAGAACATATGCGGGCCTTGGAGGAACACCAGATTCCAGCCATCGACATGGTGGTGGTGAATCTCTATGCGTTCGAAAAGGTCGCTGCGCGGCACGGCGCCAGCATGCATGAGCTGATCGAGAATATCGACATCGGCGGTCCCACCTTGATCCGCGCGGCAGCCAAAAATTATCAGGACGTCGCGGTGGTGGCGTCGCCCGATGATTACGCGGTGATCCTGCAGGAGCTGCATGAGCGCAAGGGCGAATTGTCGGAGCCAACCTTGTGGCGCCTGGCGCAGAAGGCTTTCGCGCTCACGGCCGCTTATGATCGGGCCATCAGCACGCGGTTGTCGCGCGTGGGTACGGAAGAAGAGCGCGGCTTGCCGGCGTTCCTCGACATTCGTGCGCCGCGCGCGCTGGATCTGCGCTACGGCGAGAATCCACACCAATCCGCAGCGCTCTATACCAACCGGCGCGGGGGCATCGCGGGAGCGGAACAGTTGCAGGGCAAGGAGCTTTCCTACAACAACCTGGTGGATCTGGATGCTGCCTGGCAACTGATTCAGGAATTTCAGCAGCCGGCTTCGGCCATCATCAAACACACTAATCCATGTGGTTGTGCCGAGGCGGACGCGCTGGCGGAGACCTATCGGCGGGCGTTTGAAGCCGATCCGGTGTCGGCATACGGCGGCGTGCTGGCGTTCAATCGAACCTTGGATGAAGAAACCGCGCGCGAGATTGCGAAGACTTTCATTGAAGCCATTGCTGCACCCGACTATGAGCCCGCGGCTCGCAGCGTACTAGCCGGGAAAAAGAATCTGCGGATGCTGAAGGTGGATCCCGCGCCTGCCGACGAGCCGGTGGTGAAATCAATCAGCGGCGGATACCTGGTGCAGACTGCGGACTCGCACCGTCTTCGGCGGGAGGATTGCCAGGTGAAGACGGAGCGCGCCCCCAGCGAGGAAGAATGGAAAGCGCTGCTGTTTGGTTGGAAAGTGTGCAAGCACGTGAAGTCGAATGCTATCGTGTATGCGCGCGCCGGTCAGAGTGTCAGTGTTGGCGCGGGACAAATGAGCCGCGTGGATTCGGTGAAGGTGGGCGCCATGAAGGCCGTGCTGCCGCTGCAGGGTACCGTGATCGCTTCGGACGCTTTCTTTCCGTTTCCGGATGGAGTGGAGGAGGCGGCTAAGCACGGGATCACGGCGGTGATTCAGCCTGGTGGGTCCGTGCGTGACGACGATGTTGTCGCGGCGTCGAACAAGTTGGGGTTAGCGATGGTTTTTACCGGAGTGAGGCATTTCCGGCATTAAAGGCAGCGGCTCCCTCAATCCCGCCCAACAGGATTTCGCCGGCGCCTGGGAATTTAATCCCGCGAAACGCCAGAACATCGGCATGATGGCGGAGGTGAGCGTCTAACTTCTTGGCGCGCTGGGTGGGTCAACCGCCGGCGATCAATCCAGCGAAGGCTCGCCGCCGTGGTAGCCACGGCACCCAACTTGAGTTTCGCGGCGGTCCCAGCGCGGGGCGCGTCTAGCCTGGATCCGATCCAGGCCCGGCGTTTTGAATAGGGCATATGTGCGCCTGCGCTACAATAGAGACGAACCCATCAGATGGCCGCGCAACCCGATCTTTCCAAACTCAGTGTCGGTCAGTTTGCGGAGCGATTCCGCAGCGAAATGATTCCGCTCAGCAATACCTTCTCCTATTTCTGCGCGTCGGTACCGCTGAGCGAGGAAGATCTTAAGGAATATCTCGAGGAGCCTATTGCCTCGCTGCCCCCGGCGATTTCGAGCCTGCTCCCGAAAGTCTCCATCATGCTGGTGCCCTACCTGGAACGCGCGGATGCCAAGGAGAAAGGCAACGAGCGTCGCGACGAATTCGTTTGCACCGAGAAGCCGCCCGAGAACCGCCTGTCCCTGGCCACCCAGGTGCAATTCGACAACGAAGAAGTGCTATTGTTCGCGCTGAAAGATCAGGACGTTTCCGAATATCATTACCGCTTCTATCACGTGCTGGCTGCGTTGGCGGGCAACTTGTGGTCGGAAGAAACGCAGATCCAATATTGCACCGTGCTGCGCGAGGAGCTGAACGCCGGCGTGCATGGCGAGGTGGATGAAGAAAGCTGGCACATGAAGCAAGGGCTGCTGCGCCGCCAGACCAATGTCCGCAAGGAAACCAAGCTCTTTCGCGATTACGCCCGCCAATCGTTCATTGACACGCTGACCTTGTACCTGCACGGCATCTGCTGCGATATCGATGTGGAAACTGGCCCACGGCAGTTGCCCAGCCGGCATCTACGCAAGCGGCTGAACGTATTATTTGGGCTGTTTCCACCGCCCAACGGGTACTCAGTTTTCCCGGAACATCAACAGCCGGATTAGCCCGCGCGTGAGCGAGGGGACGTTTTTACCAATTCTTACAACGTAACCCGTAACGCCTTCCCCCTCGAAGACGGTCAAAAGATCATGGTGGCGGAGTATGCCCTTGATCGGGACACGGCGTTGATGCTGAAGGTTGCGAAAGACGACGCGTCCAGTTTCGATCTTTTGCTGGAACGGCACCGGGCCGGAGTTGTAAATCATTTGTACCGGCTGGTACGCAATCGCGCGATCGCGGAGGAGTTGGCGCAGGACGTCTTCATCCGCGTGTACCGCTTCCGCGCCCGTTATCAGGCCGACGCGAAGTTCACCACATGGCTGTTCCGCATCACCACCAACATCGCTCTGAACTGGCGGCGCGATGCCCGGCGGGAATTGAGTCACGTGCGGTTAGACCAGGAAATTCGCGATGTGCGCAAGCGCGAGCTTTGGGATCACGCTCCGCGCGCCGATGAATTGCTGCTGGATGAACACCGGGCCAGGGAAGTCCGGGCGGCCATCGATACGCTGCCACCCAAACAGCTTGCGGCCGTTCTGATGCATAAATACGAGGGGATGGAGTACGCGCAGATCGCCGCCGTCCTCAACTGCAGCATGCCGGCGCTGAAATCGATGCTCTTCCGCGCCTACGCCACTCTGCGGCACCGGTTGGCGCATTTCGCACCGCCGCGCGCCGCCTAGCTACTTCCGCTTCCAGTCCGCGTAACCTGCCCCACTCATTTCGTGCAGCACGATTTCCTTGCTCTGTTGCGACAGACTGGTGCGCGCTTTGAGGGCGCAAAAAAAGTGTTTTGTAGGAAGTAGTAGTCTTTGCCAGCCTCGAGAGTGAGTTAAAAGCCGTTGGCGTTTTCAGCTTGCGAGGCCAGCACGTACTCACCTGGATCGAGGTAAGCGAAGCTATACGTGCCCGGCTTGTTCACCGCAACCACTTTGTCGTTCGCGTGCAGCTTGTATTGGTTCCCATGCCCCGACTCCCTCGCGACCATCGGAGGGCAAACCACGACCACCAGCGCTTTATCTAGCTTCAGCTCCGGAATTGGATGCTGATTCTTGTCGTCACGGAGGGAGTGCCTGGATTGCAGATCCTTCAGCGTTCCCTTTTCGATTTTCTCGCCTTGGCGCGTCGGATACTCGGACACCTTGTCACCAAAGACGGCCTTGGCCTTGTCGATCACCATGGGCGACGATTCCTTGGGAATTTCGAGAACCGTGCAGGGACCGGACGTTGGTTCGATATAGAACCAATAGTCGTTGACGTGCTCTGCCATCATCTTCGGTCCGGCGACTGGGATGAAGCCGACCAACTCGCCGGCCACTCTCGCTGCGGTTGAACCGGATCTTAACTCCCTCGACGACGGTTTCCGCGCTAAGCGCAACCGCTAGCCCAATGGCCAGCATTGCAGCTTTCCTAAACATGGGTGCTTGGTCTCCGGCGTTAGCTTGCGGACGCGCGCTGTTCTTTCGCCTCCGCCAAAATTCCGCGCATGTATTCGGCCGCTAGTTTTGCGTTTTTGTCCACGAAGTCCAGCCCCACCGTCTGGCCATTCACCACCGGCAGCGGATGACACAACTCAAAGCCGGCATAACCCTTGTATCCGATATCCAGCAGCCCGAGCATTTCCGCCAGCGCCTTCTCGTCGCCTTTTACGGTGATGCCGCTCGCGTCCCTATCGTACTCGCCGCCGTAGTGCCACAAGATTTGCAATGCGCCAATTTCGTTCAACGCCTTGCGCACAGCCGCTTCGTCCAAAGAGTGTTCCAGCCGCGCGTCGAAGCACATTTTCAGATTCGGCGATGCCACTTCTTTCACCAGCCGCAGGCTGTCCACGTAACCTTTATTGATAACTGGAGGATGGTTTTGCAGAGCCAGCACAATTCCAAAGTCGGCGGCCATCCGCGCGGCTTCCTCCAAGCCCTGGCGGCACCACGCCCAGGTTTGTTCGGCGGTGAAATCTTGATGTTCCGCTTTCCATACCGTCTGCGCGATGTCATAGCGTCCACCGCCCTCGGGACGCAACGTAACGCCCGGCCACGCGGCGAACACACGCAGCACCTTCGCGCCCAGGTCGGAGGTCATGCGCATCAACTCGCGCGTATAAACCAATTGAGATTCGCGATGTTCCGGCACGGGACTGCTGAAATCGTTATTCCCGGCCACCGCATAGATCTCCAGGCCCTGATCGGCGGCCCTTTTGCGGAGATCCTGGCAGCGAGCCTTCCCCAGATCCAGCGGGTTGCCGTGGGGACGCTTTCCATCGATCTCCACGCCGTGATATCCGAACTTCGCGGCGCGGTCAATCACCTGCTCGGTCGTGAGCGCGTCTCCCCGATACCAGACGCCGCCGTAAGTGATGCTATACAGGCCGATCTTGACGTCGGCCACGGGCGCCGATGCACGCGTCAGATCCGCGGCCATTCCAGCCAGAGCCGCGGTTTGCACAAAAGTACGCCTGCTGACCCCATTCTCGTCTTTGGTCATGATGATAGCCTTTCTTGAGAACGCTCAACTCAACCCGCGCAAAAAGGGCACGCTGTCTTTGAGACCGTCCCCATCTAACTCTACAAAATAATTCCTCACGCCGGTTTTCTTGGCCGCCGCAAACAATCTCTTCCAATCCACAACACCTTGCCCCAGCGCAACTTCTTTCTTCTCCGTGGGCGACCAGTCTTGCAGATGGATGGAAAGAAATCGGCCCGGGTACTTCTCGAAATAATCGGCCGCTTGATAGCCAAGTGAAATCACGCTCACCTGGAACTGCATCTTGATCAACTGGGGATCGAACGCGCCCATCAGCTTGTCGTAGATCAGCTCGCCATCCAGTTTGTGAAACTCGAAATCGTGATTGTGGAAACCCATCTGCATGCCGGCCGCTCGCACGCGCTCCGCCATTTTATTGGCCTCGTCAGCTGCGCGCAGCCAGTCAGCCATCTGAGCCTCTTTGGGAAGCCAGAACGTGGAGATGATCATCTGTTTGAGGCCCAGTTCCTTGGCGTAGGCGATGCGTTCATCCAGATGCGGTTTCAAGCCCGCGAAGGGATAATGGCAACTCTCGCACCGGAGCCCCGAGGCCTGGATCTTCTCGCGCATTTCCGCGGCCGGAATCCCCTCCAACGGCCCAAAGCCAAGCTGCTTGTATTCGGGCGGCGAGCACATCTCGATATTCTGATAGCCCATCGCAGCGAGTCCGCGCAGCGTTCCTTCGAAATCCTTCCCGATGGTTTGCCGCACCGGCCAGGTCTGGCATCCGATGGGCAAGCCGAGCGGCGTGGCTTCGAGTTTGGGAGCCAGCCGCGCAGCCCCGGCCGCAGCCAGGCCCGCCATGGTGAATTGTCTTCGCGATATGTTTTTCACTGGGTGAAGCATATCAAGTTTTGCCGAGCCCCGGCCGCGGCCGGGGTTTCGAATAACGTGGCCGCGACCGGAAGGGAGCGACACCACGAGCGTTGCCAGTTCTCGCACGGCTGGTTTTTGGCGCGGCGCATCCAGCACCTGCCTGTTGCTTTCCAATAGGAGCTATGACATTCGCGCGGCGCGCAGGCAGGTAACTTGCACATCGAAGAAAATCCGGCGCGGCATGTCGCCGGAAGAGGCTCGCCGCCAGGCTCTTATCAAACTCGGCGGTGTCGAACCAGCCAAAGAAAACTACCGTGACCGGCGCGGCGTTCCCGTAGGTCAAGCCTCCGGCTTGCCCCACGGGTTGCATTTCCATAGGAGCTGTGGCACCCTTGTATTGGAAACCAATATGAGTCTGCGAAAATTGCGAGCCTCGATTTCCCGCCTGGCAGGACTATTCCAAAAAGACCGGCGCGAGCGGGATCTTTCCGATGAGTTCGAAAGCCACCTGGCCCTGCACATCGAAGAAAATCTCAAGCGCGGCATGACTCCGGAGGAGGCTCGCCGCCAGGCCCTCATCCGACTCGGCGGTGTTGAGCCGGCCAAGGAAATCTACCGCGACCGGCGCGGCGTCCCGGTGTTCGAAACCGCCTGGCAGGACTTTCGCTACAGCCTACGCACTTTGCGCAAGAATCTGGCATTCACGCTGGTGGCCGTCGTCACGCTGGCCCTGGGTGTGGGCGCGAACACCGCCATCTTCAGCGTGGTGAAAGCGGTGCTGCTCAATCAACTGCCCTATCGGCAGCCCGAACGGCTGGTAGCTCTAGGCGAAGACGATTCCGGCGAGAAGCGTCCGGAAACCATCGGATACGCCACGGCCTACGATTGGCGAAGGCTCAATCATTCGTTCGAAAGCATGTCGCTCTATCGCGATGCCACCGCCGCTATCGAGGGACAAGGCGAGCCGGACCTGCTCACCGGGTTGCGTGTCAACTACGATTTCTTCGACACGCTCGGCATTCAGATGCATCTCGGTCGCACCTTTTTGCCGGAAGAGGATCGTCCGGACCGCCGCTTCGAGATCATTCTGAGCCACGGATTATGGATGCGCCGCTTCGGCGGCGATCCGAACGTGCTAGGACGCGTGATTCGTCTGAACGAATCGTCGTTCACGGTGGTGGGCGTACTGCCGGCCGGTTTCCGGACTCTCGAAATCCCAGGCTCGCCCGGATATCCCGAAATGTTTGAGCCGCTCGGTTATGACTTGTCGCAACCATTCGCCTGCCGCGATTGCCAGCATCTGCATTTGATAGCCCGTGTGAAACCCGGGATCACCGCCGGCCAAGCGCAGGCAGATCTGAAAGCCATCATGGGGAATTTGGTGCTCCAGTATCCAGCGTCTTATCCGTCGAATGCAACCGTCGCGTTCATGACGTTGCAGACTTATTTGGTTGGCCGCGTGAGTACGGCTTTGTGGGTGTTGCTCGGAGCCGTGGGCTTTGTATTGCTGATCGCTTGCGCCAACGTCGCGAATCTGATGCTGGCCCGCGCCACACGGCGCGCTAAGGAGATTGCGTTGCGTGCGGCCTTGGGCGCCGGACGCGCCAGGATTGTTCGTCAGCTTATTACCGAAAGCCTGGTTCTCGCGCTTGCAGGCGGATTGGCCGGAATTGCGCTGGCTTGGATGGGAACCGGCGCGTTGGCTTCGCGTGGCCCCAAAGAGATTCCCCGCGTGAGTGAGATCCGGATGGACACGGTGGTGTTGCTGTTCGGGCTGGCCGCGAGCTTAGTCACCGGAGTGCTATTCGGATTGGCGCCTGCCTTGCGCTCCTCGCGCGTGGACCTCAACGATGCCCTCAAGGATCTCGGCAAGATCACCGAAAGCCGGTCGCGCTTCGGTCTGCGCAATGTGCTGGTGGCCGCGGAACTGGCCATTGCATTCGTCCTGGTGGTGGGCGCCGGGCTGCTTGGCAGAAGTTTTTTGAACCTGATGAACGTGGATGCCGGCTACGATCCGCACAACGTTCTCACACTCGGTACCTTCGCTTATGGTGCGCGCTATGAAAAACCCGACGCCGAGCTGGCTTACTACAAACAAGCCATGGATCGGTTTCGT
Source organism: Bryobacteraceae bacterium (assembly GCA_050011295.1). Lineage (GTDB taxonomy): Bacteria > Acidobacteriota > Terriglobia > Bryobacterales > Bryobacteraceae > Palsa-89. The sequence goes on along the minus strand of JBEKJJ010000179.1, from coordinate 3,522 downwards.
CGAACTCCCGGCGTTGAAAGCGTCGCGATGGCCAGCAATCTTCCGCTGCTTTCCTTCGATCGTGACGGATTTCATGTTCGCGAGCGTGCCACCAATCCATCCGAAGATCCGAGTGCCGATACGTATTCCGTCTCGCCGGACTATTTTCGAGTAATGAAAATTCCTCTCAAGCGTGGGCGTGTTTTCACCGATCAGGACGGCCCAAACTCGCCGAAGGTGGCTGTGATCAGCGAAAATTGCGCGCGCCGGATGTTCCCGCAGCAGGATCCCATCGGCAAGCAGATCCAGTTGGGCGGCAGGAATGATTCGAAGCCTTGGATCACCATCGTCGGCGTGGTGGGAGACGTCCGGCAGTACGGACTCGAAAAAGCGCCGGACATGGAGGCGTACATCGCGCAAGCGCAAAATATGTCGTACGGGTTTTCGATGGTCGCGCGAACCACAATTGACCCGCGCAACCTGGAAGGAGCCGCACGTGCGGCATTTTTTGCGGCCGATCCCACCCTTCCGGTCTTTCGCGTTCAACCGATGGAAGCCTACGTTCGATCCTCACTCGCCGAACGCAGCTTCACGCTTTTGTTGATCGCTCTCTTCGGCGCCCTGGCGTTGGCGCTGGCCGCGGTGGGGATTTACGGCCTGATCTCGTATTCCGTGACATTGCGCACCCGCGAAGTCGGCATCCGCATGGCGTTCGGCGCCGAGCGTAGCGACGTGCTGGCCATGGTGCTCCGCCAAGGTCTGGCGCTGGTCGGCATCGGCCTGGCGGTTGGCTTCGCCGCGTCGCTGGCGCTTACTCGCCTACTGACCAGCCTGCTCTTCCAAGTGCGCCCCACCGACCTCGCGACTTCAGCGTTGGTCGCGTTGCTATTAGCCGCAGTCGCTCTACTGGCCAGCTATCTACCCGCGCGCCGCGCCGCCAGCGTGGATCCGATGATCGCTCTCAGATACGAGTAACGGAGCCGAACCGCGACCGGCAGGAAGCGCCACCACGAACGCCCCTTACGCTCCCTCCCGGTCGCGGCTCGCTTTTTCGATATGCTAAGCTGGCAAAGAAAAGGCGAAGACCATGAACCTCACCCTCGGACTCGGCGTCGCGCCCCAGACCGGCGTCAAAACCTCCGTAGCTCGATTCCAGCAATGGGCCGCAATCCCGGATTCTCCCATCCGGGCCATCCGCCACCAGCCAGCGCGTGAAGGCGAGTTCGCCGATATTCCGCTGAACGCGGCACCGGTTTTGCGCAGGGCGCTCGAATCCCGCGGCATTCCTCGTCTCTACACCCATCAGGCGGAAGCTTTTGAGCACTGTGTGGCCGGCAAGAATGTCGTTGTGGTCACGCCCACGGCCAGCGGCAAAACGCTGTGCTACAACCTGCCGGTGTTCCAGCGCTTGATTGAAGATCCAGGCGCGCGCGCCATGTACCTTTTTCCAACCAAAGCTCTGGCCGAGGACCAGCTCCACGAGTTTCAGGCGGCAGTGAACGCCATGGGGTCGGATATTCGCGCGTTCACCTACGATGGCGACACGCCGCAGGACGCGCGCCGCGCCATCCGAGAACGCGCCCACGTGGTGTTGACCAATCCCGACATGCTGCACAGCGGTATTCTGCCGCATCACACCAAATGGGCGAAATGTTTCGAGAACCTGCGCTATGTGGTGATCGATGAGCTGCATTATTATCGCGGTGTCTATGGCAGCCATCTGGCGAATGTCGTGCGCCGGCTAAGGCGAATCTGCGAGTTCTATGGATCGAAGCCGCAATTCATCTGTTGTTCCGCCACCATTGCCAATCCCAAAGAACTGGCCGAGGCGCTGGTGGAATCGCCGTTTGAGCTGGTGGATCGCAACGGAGCACCCAGCGGCGAGAAATATTTCGTCTTCTACAATCCGCCGGTGGTGAACCGGCAACTCGGGATCCGCCGGAGTTATTTGGCCGAGACTCGGCGCATCGCCACCGAATTTATCGAGCGCCACCAGCAGACGTTAGTATTCGCGAACAGCCGGCTAGCCACAGAGGTTCTGCTGAAATACCTGCGCGATGCCTGCGAGCGTGGACCGCTTCCCGGCGACATGGTGCGTGGATATCGCGGCGGCTATCTACCGAGGGAGCGCCGCGAGATCGAGCGCAAGCTGCGTGATGGCGAGATCCGAGCCGTGGTTGCAACCAATGCTTTGGAGCTGGGCATTGACATCGGATCTTTGGACGCGGTGGTGATGGCGGGCTATCCGGGCTCCATCGCGTCGGCCTGGCAGCGCGCCGGCCGCGCGGGAAGAAGGCAGACCGCGTCGCTAGCTGTGATGGTGGCATCCAGTGCGCCGCTGGATCAATATATCGTCGAACATCCGGAATATTTCTTCGACCGCTCGCCCGAGCATGCCCACATCAACGCCGACAATCTCGAGATCCTGATCAGCCATTTGAAGTGCTCCGCCTTTGAGCTACCCATTCGCGATGGAGAAAAGTTCGGTCCGCACGATCCTTCAGAAATCTGCCGCTTTCTGTCTGAAGAAGCCGGCCTACTGCATCATTCGGCGGGCTGCTGGCACTGGACCTCCGACACTTATCCGGCCGATGCAGTCAGCCTGCGCGCAGTTTCGAGCGACAACTTCGTCGTTGTGGACATCACGGGCGAACATCAGGTGATTGCGGAAGTTTCCTTTCCGATGGCGTTCGCCACGCTGCACGAAAAGGCGATTTATCTGCACGAGGCGCGCCAATACCAGGTGGAAAAGTTCGATTACGAAGGGCGCAAAGCCTACGTGCGCCGCGTGGACAGCGATTATTTTACCGACGCCATCGATTACACGCAGGTGAAGGAGTTGGAGGAGTTCGAATCGGCCGATGTGAATGGCGCGCATGCCGCCCACGGCGATGTGCGGGTGAACACGCAGGTAGTTGGATTCAAAAAAATCCGCTTCTACACGCTCGAAAACGTAGGCGCCGGCAATCTCTCCATGCCGGAGCGGGAAATGCACACGACAGCGTTCTGGCTGCACTTTCCCACAGCCTTTCTGACGCGGTTTCCGGATTTAACGTCCACGGAAAAACAGAACGGGCTAACCGGCCTCGCGAACGTGCTGCGCACGGTCGGGGCTCTGCTGCTGATGTGCGATCCGCGCGATCTCGGCATCGCCTTCACGGAGGACATTTCAAAAGGAACGAGAAGCTTCGAGCCGGATATGTTTCTCTACGACAATTACCCCGGCGGAATCGGCCAGAGCCAGCCCCTATTCAAGCTGACGCCAAAATTGCTGGCCGGCGCGATGGATGTGCTACGGTCCTGCGGCTGCGACGCCGGCTGCCCCGCATGCGTAGGACCTGTGGGCGAAGTAGGCGAGCGAGGAAAAGAAGCCGCCGCGCGCATCCTGGGGGAGCTGATCCACGCTCCGCAGTGAGCGAAACTGTACCGAACGAGAAACGAGAAACGAGAAACGGTAAACTTTCCATATGCGCCGATTTCTCGCCCTCGCCTTCCTACTCACCCCCCTCGTCCCAGCCAAAATGCCACTCGACGAATTTCGAA
>JBEKJJ010000178.1:0-15113 GCA_050011295.1 Bryobacteraceae bacterium | reverse complement strand
CTAGCATCTAAAATCAGCAGCACCACGTTGGCCATGCGGATGTGGCGGCGCGCCATCACCACGCTCAGCTTTTCCGCCATGGCTTTGGTCTTGCCTTTGCGCCGAATTCCGGCGGTGTCGACGAACACGAACTCCACGCCGTTGTGCATCACGCTTTCATCCACGGCATCACGCGTGGTTCCGGCCACAGGCGAGACAATGGCGCGTTCCTCATGCACCAGCGCGTTCAGCAATGTGGATTTGCCGACGTTCGGCCGGCCGATAATCGCCACTTTGATGGGCAGGCGCTCCACCGTGGGCGTTTCCGATTCCACGCTTTTTTCGAAGCCCGCGGTCACGTGCTCCAGCAGATCATCCAAACCGATGCGATGTTCCGCGGACACTGGAAACAGATCCCTGAATCCCAGCGAATGAAATTCGTGCATGAGATCTTCGCGCGATGTGCTGTCGATCTTGTTCACCGCAAGCGTCACCGGCTTCCCGATCTGCCGCAGCATCTTGGCCAAGTCGCGATCCGCGCCCGTGATCTCGGTCCTTCCATCGATCAGGAAAATGATCTGGGACGCTCGGTCCAGCGCCACGCGCGCCTGCTTCAGGATTTCGCTCGGTATCAGCTCAGAGTCGTTCTGGATAATTCCGCCGGTGTCAATGAGGGCGAACGGCCGTCCCATATATTCGGCCTCGCCGCGAATGCGGTCGCGCGTGATGCCAGGTTCATCGCCAACAATCGACCGGCGCGTACGCGTGATCGCGTTAAATAACGTCGACTTGCCGACATTGGGGCGGCCGACAATCACCACCACGGGCAGTGCCGCGATTTCAGTTGGAGCGTCTGGGCGTGCGACCATAGAAGTTCATAGATTGGAAATTACAATGCAACCCGAAGTGTCGAGTCTCCCTACTGATCATAGCGAAGCGCTGGAGCACAACCAGACTATTCGCAATATCGCTATCATCGCGCACGTCGATCATGGCAAAACCACGCTGGTGGACGCCATGCTCAATCAAAGCGGCCTGTTCCGCTCCAACGAGCATACCGTGGAGCGCATGATGGATTCGAACGAACTCGAGCGCGAGCGCGGAATCACCATTCTCGCCAAAACCACCGGCGTCCACTACCACGGCGTGAAGATCAACATTGTGGACACACCCGGCCACAGCGATTTCGGCGGTGAAGTGGAGCGCGCGCTGATGATCGTGGACGGAGTGATGCTATTGGTGGACGCCAGCGAAGGGCCGTTGCCGCAAACGCGCTACGTCCTGATGAAGGCGCTCGAAGCCAAGCTACCTCCGATCTTGGTGATCAATAAAATCGACCGTCCGGACGCGCGCATTCCGGAAGTACTCAACGAAATCTACGATCTTTTCATCGATCTGGACGCTACCGAGGATCAGCTCGATTTTCCCGTCATCTATACCAACGCGAAAGCCGGTATCGCGAAACTGACTCCGGAAGCCGAATCCAGCGATCTGCGGCCGCTCTTCGATGCCATTTTGAAAAACATTCCTGCGCCAAAGGGCGATCCCAGAGCCGTTCTGCAGATGCTGGTGGCGAATCTGGATTACAGCGAATATCTGGGGCGCCTGGCGATTGGCCGCGTCTTTGCCGGCGTGCTCAAGTACGGCGACGAAGTTTCCATTGCGAAGCTGGACGGTTCCTATCACAACACGCGCATCACCAAGCTGTATTCCTTCGAAGGATTGAAGCGCGTGGATGAGACCCTCGGCCAGCCGGGCGATATCCTGGCGATCGCGGGCGTGGAAGGCATCACGATCGGCGAGACCATCACCAGCGTCGAAAATCCCAAGCCGCTACCGCATATTCAGATTGATGAGCCGACCATCTCCATGGTGTTCACCATCAATACCTCGCCGTTTTCGGGACGCGAGGGTCAATATGTGACATCGCGTAACTTGCGCGATCGGTTGGATAAGGAATTGCTCACCAATGTATCGATCCGCGTGGAAGAAGCCGGTGGTCCCGACGCGTACAAGGTGATGGGCCGCGGCGAGCTGCAGCTTGCCATCCTGATCGAAATGATGCGGCGCGAAGGATTTGAATTGATGGTAGGGAAACCCGAGATCCTGACCAAGACCATCAATCACAAGCTGCACGAGCCGTTGGAGCTGCTGGTGATCGATTGTCCGGAAACCTTCATCGGTGTGGTGATTGAAAAGCTGGGCAGCCGCAAAGGCAAGATGGCGAAGATGGTGAATCACGGCTCAGGGCGCGTGCGCCTTGAGTTTCACATCCCATCGCGCGGATTAATCGGGCTACGCAGCGAAATGCTAACCGATACCAAGGGAACGGCCATTATGAATTCGCTGTTTCACGGGCACATTGAGTGGCAAGGCGAAATCGCGACGCGGCCCACAGGGTCGCTTGTGGCGGACCGGTCCGGCAAGACCACTGGCTACGCCATCTGGAACCTGCAGGAGCGCGGGGAGATTTTCGTGGCGCCGGGCCTGGAAGTTTACGAAGGCATGGTCGTCGGCGAAAACGCGCGCGATGCCGATCTCAACGTGAATATCGTCAAAGAGAAGAAGCTCACCAACATGCGCGCGTCTACGGCCGATGAAGCCATACGCCTGGTCCCGCCGCGCATCCTTAATCTGGAACAGGCCATCGAGTTCATTCGTGACGATGAATTTGTGGAAGTGACGCCGCAATCTATTCGGCTGCGGAAGAAGATCTTGAAGGCCAACCAGCGATAAGGCGCGAGTACATACATGAAAACCCGTTCGACCGGCGTCGCGAGCTATGCGAAAACTCAGGATGCACTGATCCTACTCAAGCTGGTTGCCGCGTCTGAAGAGGATTTTCAGAAGGGACGTTGGCTATCCGAAGCACAGATGGAGAAGAAACTCCGGGAGATTCTCGGAGATTGAGCCGGCGACCTGTTCACTGGTCGAGAGAGAGCACCGATCGGCCGTCGGCGGGGCGAAAACTGGGCCGGGCGATTCTTCTTGCGGCGTCGCGGCTGAAGCAGAACCCCCTGCGCGGGAGGATCGTGCCCGAGCTTTGGGAGCAGGGATCTCCGAATATCGTCAGATCGTCGTCAATGCCTATCGCGTTATCTACTCCGTGAAGACAGATTCGGTGGGCATCCTGGCTGTCGTGGATAGCCATCGAGATCTGCACTTGGCGCTGTTTCAGCGGCTGATCCGAAGTTGATGCGCGCTGGCAAGTGTTCCGCTAAACAAATACAACTCGCGCTAATCTATAAGAATTGGAAGTGACCCACTCTCAGCGATTCCATTTTTCGAAAGCCTAGGGTAAACCCGTGGAATGCAATGCGGCATACGGTGTAAGTCGCTGAAACAAATATGCCCTACATCGAAGCTTAGTCAAGCCCAAGTACACCCGAACTGACCGCTATCTCCAAGACACAGCTTGTTGTTTTTTTACTACACTGTTTTTCATTTTCAGCTTTTAAGAGTATGTGGATTACGTCACTTTTTTTTACCGGGTTAGCATACGATTGCCGTATAATAAATTCACTAATACGTTACCCCGCCCAGGTGTAACGAGCACAGGTTAGTGAGGAGAAGACAATGACAAACTGGAAGCGAAATCTCGCTTTGATCGCGGCTGCGTTGGTTATTGCCGCAATGGCATGGGGTCAGGGAGCCACCGGCACCATCAGTGGAACCATAACGGATGCCAGCGGTGCTGCCGTAAACGGAGCCAAGGTGACCGCAACGGACACCGGAACCGGCGCAAAATCAACCGCAACAAGCAATGAGACGGGCTCATATCGCTTTGTAGATCTGCCGACAGGCATGTATACCATCACGGTTGAAGCGACCGGTTTCCGCAAGACTGTGCTTACAGCGCAACGCCTGATAGTAGCCAGCACGCTACGCATGGATGCGAGTCTGGAAGTTGGTGAAGTTACAACGTCCGTCACCGTGGAATCGGTAGCCGCTCCTGTTAATACCGAAGACGCACAGCTGGGCCAGACCATGACTCAGATCGACGATCTTCCTCTTCTTTCGGGTAACGGTGGCCGCAATGCCCTGAATTTGCTGGGACTGCAACCGGGTGTGTCGATGACGACAGCTGGGTCGGCCGGCACCGCAGTCGGTCCCTTTGCGGTGAACGGGCAGCGCTCGCAAGCGAATAACTTCATGCTGGATGGCGCCGATTCGAACGACCTGGCCATCAATGTGCCGGACGCGGTGGACGTCATGTCTCCCAACGCACTGGGCGAGTTCCGCGTGGTCACAGGCGCCATGAAAGCCGAATATGGACGCGACTCCGGCGCGGTCATCGAATCCACCATAAAGTCCGGTACGAACCAGTTCCACGGCGAGGCGACGGAAGTCTTCCGCAACGCTGTTCTGAACGCCAACAACTTCATCTCGAACGAGTCGGGAATTGCCAGGCCGCCATTCAATCTCAACGATTTTGATGCCAACTTGGGCGGGCCGATCTGGAAGAACAAAACGTTCTTTTTCATCTCATATCTCGGCTTCCGGCGCGTGTACGGCGTTACGAATACTGGTGAAGTCTTCTCCGACGCTGAGCGCGCCGCGATCCTGGCCAACGGCGTAGCTGCCGCCAAAGCAGTCGTGAATATCACCCCCGTCGCTAACCTCGGCACCAACGAATATGCCAGCGCTCCGAAGGATGACCTGCAACGCGATCAGGGCATTCTGAAACTCGACCATCATTTTTCAGACCGGAACACTTTCTCGGCTTCGTATTTCACCGAAAGGTCGACCGACCTCGCGCCCTTTGCATTCTCAGGCGCCCCACTTCCAGGTTTCGGAGAACTGGATTTGATCACCTACCACAACGTCGCTCTGCATGATACGCACACTTTTAGTCCGAATGTGATTAATGAGGCGATTGCTGCATTCCACCGGCGCGATCAGCCCGGCGTGGAGCCGCAGAACCACACTACACCGGCCAGCTTGGGATTCACTGGTATCATTCCCGATGATCCCGGCGCCGCTGGCCCGCCGTTCTTTTCGATCGGGAACATCATCCTCGGTAACACTTATCAAGGCCCGCAAGCCCGCCGTGATAACACCTGGCAGTATGGCGACAGCGTCACTTGGATCAAAGGCCCGCATACCTTGAAGTTCGGCGGCGAATACCGGGCTTACGAGCAAAACCAAATCTTTGACTTCATCAACAACGGATACCTCGCCTTCAGCGGGACTGCCACCCAGCAGGGTCTGGTCCCGGTTCTTCCCGGCCTCGCGGGAGCGTCCGAGGCGGCAGTGAACGATTTCGCAAACGGTTACATCTCGGGTTTCTACGATCAATCCAATTCCAACCGCCAGGGCTACCGCGACAAATTCTTTAGCGCGTACGCGCAAGACGACTACAAGGTCAGCCGCAATCTCACCATCAACTTGGGCCTCCGGTACGACTACGGCAATCCACTTGAGGAGCTCCGTAATCGGGTGAGCTCATTCAATCCCGGTGAGCAATCCACAGTCTTCCCGACCGCGCCGGTGGGCCTGGTGTTCCCGGGCGATCCGGGGATAAGCCGTTCCACCTACAGCCCCGACAGAGGCAACTTTGGCCCGCGCTTCGGTTTAGCCTGGGATCCCACCGGCAAAGGCAAGCTGGTGGTCCGCAGTGGTTTCGGTATTTTTTACAACGTTCCGGAAAGCGAGTTGACGTTGCAATTCCTGGGTGCGGCCCCCTATGGGGCGCAGGTGGTAGCGGGTTCAGTCACGAACATGACGCAGCCTTATTCAACCTCGTCCACGCCACTCACTCAGAATCCGTTCCCGTTTGTACCCACAAAACCAGGGGGCAGCTTCAACTTCGCGAATATTGCTCCAGTCAGCATCACACGGATGGACCCGAATTTCCAAACTCCTTCCGCGATGCAGTACAGCTTAGACATCCAGTATGAGGTCGCTAAGAACTGGATCGCGTCCGCGGGCTTCGTGGGAAGCCAGGGGCGTCACTTGGAGGATCGCCGGGATATTGACCCGGCTATCGTAAACGCTACCGCAACGAGCCAAAACGAACCTTTTCGAAATCTCTATAACATAAACAATCCGCAGGATGCGGCTTACGGAGGCGCTGTTTTTGGTGGCATTACCAACCAGCTCAGCGACGCCAATTCGTCCTATAGCAGCCTCCAGCTCAGTCTGCAGAAACGCACCTCCTACGGCCTGACGATGACCAATGCTTATACGTATGGACATTGCATCGACGATGCATCGGGATTGCGAGTCGATTCGAATCCGTTCAGCTCCAAGTATGACCGCGGCAACTGCGATACCGACATACGGCACAGCTACGTCGGAAGCGTAATCTATGAGCTACCCTGGTTCCGCGATCAACGCGGGTTCCTTGGGCATGTGGCCGGCGGATGGTCCGTCTCGTCAGTCATAACGCTACAGACCGGCCTTCCCTTCGACATCACCGATAGCGGCGACCGCTCTCTTACGGGCGCCGGAGACGACCGTCCGAACTATATCGGCGGCACCGTGCAATTCGTGGACCCGCGCGCGAACGATTTTGGCCTTCTGAACTCGTACTTCAACGGGACGGGGGGTGGCACCGCCACTGGCGCCGGCAATCCCAACTTCGCCCGTGTCGGCTCGGGCGGTGCGGTTTCCTTGGGAGCCGGCTACTATGGGGACTTCGGCCGCAATGTGTTCCACGGACCGGGAACTCTCAACACCGATCTGCGTTTATCGAAGACGGTCCATCTCGCGGAGCACTATACCCTCACGCTCCGCGGGGAGGCGTTCAACTTCTTCAATCACACGCAGTTCTTCAACCCGGATGGCAACATCAACGACACCACATTCGGCCAAATCTTAACGGCGCACGATCCGCGGTTCCTTCAGATCACCGCACAGTTCCGCTTCTAGCAGCGTGGGGCAAGGCTCCGGCTTGCCCCTTTCACCAAATCTTCAGGCGGCGGGACCATAATGCCTCCGGAGGCTATCCATGTATCGTTGTCTCGCTGCTTTGCTGCTGCTATCCGCGGCGTTTGCCCAAAGCAACTATCATCAGCTCAAGAAAATATCCATCGGCGGTGAAGGCGGCTGGGATTATCTGATCGCTGACGCATCCAGTGGCCGCGTGTATGTCTCGCATGGCACCGAAGTGGACGTGGTGGACTCCAAGACAGGCGCTGTCGCCGGCAAGATCACTGGTCTCCACGGCGTGCACGGCATCGCGCTGGCGCCCGAGTTCGGACGCGGATTCATCAGCAACGGCCAATCCGGCACGGTCACCATCTTCGACTTGAAGACGCTCGACAAAATCGGCGAGGATATCCCCGCCGGCAAGAATCCGGATTGCATCATTTACGATCCTGGCTCGAAGCGCGTGTTTGCCTTCAACGGACGCAGCTCGGATGCAACAGCTATAGACGCCAAAGACGGAAAAGTGGCCGGCACAGTGGCTCTCGAAGGCAAGCCGGAATTCGCGGCAGCCGACGGCAAAGGGCACGTGTACGTGAATATCGAAGATAAGAGCGAAGTGTTCGACATCGACGCGAAGAAGCTTACCGTGGAGCACCGCTGGCCGCTCGCGCCTTGCGAAGAGCCATCCGGCATGGCCATGGATACAAAAAGCCGCCGCATCTTTTCGGGCTGCCACAACAAAATGGTCGCCGTGATGAACGCCGACACCGGAAAGGTGGTCGCTACGCCGGCCATCAGCGACGGAGTGGATGCCACGGCTTTCGATCCGGAAACAAAATATGTATTTAACTCCTGCGGCGATGGCACGCTGAGCATCGCGCATGAAGACTCTCCGGATAAATACACGGTGGTGGAACAGGTGAAAACCGTCCAGCGTGCGCGCACCATGGCGCTTGACGCGAAAACACACAACGTTTATCTGGCGATCGCGGATTTTGAGCCCGCTCCAGCGTCAGGCGAGAAAGCGCAGCAGCGCCCGAAAGTGGTGCCTGGTACCTTCGGTCTTCTAGAATATGGAAGATGAAGACGGCACTGTCCGCCGATCCACTTTGTAAAGAACATCACACCGGTTCGCATCATCCGGAGCGTCCGGAGCGATTCGACGCGGCTCTCAGCGCATTGGATGGACTCGAACTCGCGCGGCTGGATCCACGGCATGCCACCGAAGACGAGCTGGCCTTGTGCCACAGCCGGTCCTACATCCGGCTGGTGGAGCGTGAGGTGACCACCGGGTTCCACGAACTGAGCACCGGGGATACCATTATTTCCCCGCGATCTTTGGATGCAGCGACGCGCGCCACGGGCGGTGCCCTCAACGCGGTGGATGCCGTAATGAGCGGCCAGGCGCGCAACGCATTCTGCATCCCACGGCCGCCCGGCCATCATGCTACTCCCGTTCGCGGTATGGGCTTCTGTTTGTTCAACACGGTGGCCATCGCGGCTCGCTACGCACAGAAGAAACATGGTGTCGAGCGCGTGCTGATCGCCGATTGGGACGTGCATCACGGCAACGGCACGCAGGATATTTTTTATTCCGACGGCACGGTCTTTTTCTTCAGCACGCATCAGTATCCCTGGTATCCCGGCACGGGCGCCGCGTCTGAAACGGGCGAAGGCCCGGGACTTGGGACCACGCTCAATTGCCCGTTTCCCGCGGGTTCCGGCCGCAAAGAGATCCTGGGAGCATTTCAAGAGAAGCTGCTATCCGCCGCGGAATCTTTCAAGCCTGGCTTGGTGCTGATCTCCGCCGGATTCGATTCCAGGATCGGTGATCCATTGGGCAACTTTATGCTGACTGACGCCGACTTCGCGGATTTGACGATGGTGCTGCGCGAGATTGCCGACAAACACGCGCAAGGCCGGCTGGTGTCGGTGCTGGAGGGCGGCTACAGCCTGGAGGGACTTGCGGCAGGCGTCCGCGCGCACGTCGCGGCGCTGGCGTAGTCAGGCCGCTTCAATAGGATGTACGTCGCGAAGGATCTTGGCTATTGTCAACCGAGCTGCGTCGAGATCGTAGGCAGCTTGGAGGTTGATCCAAAATTCCGGAGTCGTTCCGAAGTAACGTCCTAAACGGAGGGCGGTATCCGGAGTAATGGCTCTTCGTTCGTTGGTAATCTCGCTGATTCTCGTAACGGGTACGCGGAGATCGCGGGCCAGGCGATTGATACTTAGGGCGAACTCGGCCATGAACTGGTCGCGCAGGATTTCGCCTGGGTGCATTGGTTTCTTCTGAACACGCCTGGGCATCGCTTTTTGCTCTTTCTTCAGTGATAATCGGTCACTTCCACTTTATAGGAATCGTGCTCGCGCCATTCGAAGCAGATCCGGTACTGGTCATTGATCCGGATGCTGTACTCCCCGTCGCGATCGCCTTTGAGCGCCTCAAGCCGGTTTCCAGGTAATGCGCCCAAATCTTTCAGCTCCCGCGCGGCGTCCAGCATTCAGAGTTTTTGAAAAGCCTGCCGAGCGCAATTCTGAAAGGGCCTGCTTCGGCCCGTGACGTAAAGCTTTTCAGTCTCTTTATCCGTCTACGGCAAACCCGTTCCTCGAATGCCGGCTGAACACTAGCGGAACAAGAGCATCGTGGATGTTTGATTCATGTGCCCGAGATAAGCTTCGCCATACGTGCTGAAGCCGGCCACCGGCAGACCGGAAAAAATCGCGCCGTATTGCTCGCAGCGATTCTCGGCGCGAAGCTCGAGCGTACGCAGGATACATTGGAAATCGATGATCCCCGCGATGGGGCCGTCCGCTGACTTCCGCGCTTCAATCGCGTTTCGCGTATCGGCCACGATGTCGGTGGCTTCCAGAATTTCCAGATCCATGCCTTCTTTGATTTGGCAATAGAACAGGATGCTTTGGCCTTCCACGCGTTGCGGGCTGCGCACATACGGTTCTCCATCCACCATCAGCCCCAGCGGGTGCTTCATGAACAGCCCCGGCAAGGACTCCGGGGACACACCGAGCGCTCCAGCGTAGGCCGTAACCGCGGGCCGGTTATTAAACTCGATTACCTTGCGCTCGGCAACCTTGGTGGCTGTCAGGATCTTACCGGTGCTGAGGAAACTCTGGGTCTTGATTATCTCGAAGCTTCGCTTCACCCGTAAGAGCACCAGAACGGCCGCATTCGTATATGCCTTGCCCTGGTTGAATACCTGCGTACGTTGGAACTTTAGATCGTCGCCGGCCGATCCTCCCACGAAGAAAATGTCAGTGCGGTCGCCGATCTTTTCCATTAGATTCTCCTCAGCGCCACTCAAGCCGTCCGCCAGCACCAAGCCAACGTACTTGTGGATATCCATGGACGAAACCGGCGTGTGAAAGTGCTGCTCGAAGCTCGAGAAAGCCTCACGCACGCGCACTTCGCCGCTGAGGTTCTCCACCACGGCCGACCGGGCGTCCTCCACAATGTCGGCATCCAAAAACATCGCCACCACCGACCCGATCAACATGCCTTCGCCCGAGATCTCGCCGGCCGTAGAACAGCCCACCACCAAGGCTGTGGGGAAGGCCTGTTGCATTTGTTGGTTGAGCTCGATGGCATCGTACTTCGCGGAACTGAATAGCAGCACCACACGTGGTTGGCTGTCCCCGCACTGTTGCTTCAGATCCCGAACGGCATCCGGCAGTTCTTTGGTTGAATTCGCAGTTTTGATCGGCATTCTGGTTCGGCTCCGGGCGGATCTTTATATAGTCACTCCTAGTTCGACGGCGATGGCTTTCACTTTCGCCAGCACGCCAGGGTCATCGGGCGACGAACCATTGAAGCCGTCCGGGTTCACGCCTTTCAAAATCAACTTGGTCTTGGTAGTGCTTGCGATGGTGGGATTTCCGCTCGCGCGCTGCTGAATGATGGAATCGAGAATGCGCTTGATTTGTCCTGGCATTTACGGATCTGCTCCTTATAGGCGCTCCGGATACCGGCGCCCTCCGCGTTCAAACTAGGAGGTGGAGATTGGCCGGCTTTTTTCTCCTTTCGATTCATTACAAAGCCGCGATCTCTGGCCGATAAGATGGGCGACGAGACGAATGGCATGAGAACTCCAATGACTATCGGCAAGAAATTGATGTTCGCGATCGGCGGGATGCTGGCGGTTCTGTTGGGACTGGCGTATTCGTCGTTTTCATCGCTGGGAACGCTCGGCACGTTGTTGGACACCGCCGTAAACAAGACGGCTAAGAAAATGGTCCTGGTAGGGAGCATCGAAGTGGCGGTGGAACACCTGCGGACGGCCCAGCGCGGGGTCATTCTGTACTCCATGCTGAAAAACCCAGCCGTGGTAAACAAGAGCAAGGAACTGTTTTCCTCGATACCGCCGAGGTGGGGAAGCAAGTGGAGCAACTCCGGCCCATGCTGGTAACCGAGGCTGGCCGCCACGCCGCGGATACCATCCAGGCCAAAGTTGAGGCCTGGCAACCGCTCTACCACGAGATTGTGCGGATGAGCGACGCCGGCCAGTTCGATGAAAAGCTGAATGACACCGTAAACGAAACGCTGGTCAACTACGAGCCGATGCTGAAATCGGTGGAACAGCTACAACAATTGCTCAGTACGATTCAAGCGGCCGAGATAAAGGCCGCGGGCGAGACGTCTTCGTACAGCCGCTGGACGGCTGCGGTGTTGATTGCCCTCTGTCTCTCGGTGGGCGGCATCGTACTGTGGACCGTACGAGGTATCACAGGCCAGCTGCGAGGCATCGCCAGCCATGTAGCGGACGGCGCGCGGCAGGTGGCGGAGGCAGCGGCTCAAGTTGCGTCCTCCAGCCAATCTCTTGCGCAGGGCTCCTCCCAACAGGCCGCATCGCTCGAAGAAACTTCTGCCTCCACCGAGCAAATCAACGCCATGACCCACAAGAATGCCGAGAACTCCCGGATGGCCGCAGAAAACATGGCCGAAGCCGGACAGCGCATTCAGGAAGCCGGCCACAATCTGGATCAAATGCTGTTGTCGATGAATGAAATTAACGCCTCCAGCGAGAAGATTTCGAAGATCATCAAAGTGATCGACGAGATCGCGTTTCAAACCAACATCCTGGCACTCAATGCAGCGGTGGAGGCCGCGCGGGCGGGTGAGGCTGGTATGGGCTTCGCCGTAGTCGCTGATGAAGTTCGCAACCTGGCGCAGCGCTCCGCGCAAGCGGCCAAGGACACCGCGGCCTTGATTGAGGAATCCATTGGCAAGACGAGAGACGGCAAGAGTAAGCTGGATGGCGTGGCGGCCGCGGTGCTATCCGTCACCGAAAGTGCCGGTAAAGTGAAGCTGCTGGTGGAAGAGGTCAAACTGGGCAGTGAGGAGCAGGCCAGTGGGATTGCGCAGGTGGCCAAAGCCGTCGTCCAAATGCAGAGCGTGACCCAACAGACCGCGGCTAGCGCCGAAGAAAGCGCCTCAGCTAGCCACCAGATGAACTCTCAATCCGGCGCGCTGCGCGAAGCTGTCGGCGAGTTGAATGCCATGGTGGGCGCTTAACCAGCGGCACGCAAAATCTTCCGTAACCAGAGACCAGCACAATTCGCCCCACACCTTAAGGGGAATTGGATGAAATCAAGGAAATATGCTGTCCTGCTGCTGCCGTTCTTTGTCGCGTGCGTGGTCCGCGCGGAATCCGCGCACGAAGCCGCTTTGAAGAATCTGAAATTCCGCGAGATCGGTCCCGCCATCATGGGCGGCCGCGTGGACGATTTCGCGGTGGTGGAATCGGACCCGCGCATCATCTACGTTGCGTCGGCCGCCGGCGGGATTTTCAAAACGGTCAACGCGGGCATAACATGGGAGCCGATCTTCGACGATCAAATCAATTCCACTATCGGTGACCTCGCCCTGGCGCCGTCGGACCCTTCCATTCTCTGGGTCGGTACAGGCGAGCCCAACAATCGCCAAAGCTCGTCGTGGGGCAATGGTGTCTACAAATCCATGGATGCAGGCCGCACCTGGACGCATCTGGGCCTCGCTGAAACGCGGCACATCGGCCGCGTGGTCATCCATCCAACTGACGCTAATATCGTCTACGTAGCCGCGCTCGGTCATCTATGGGGGCCGAACAAAGAACGTGGCGTGTTCAAAACCACCGACGGCGGCGCCACCTGGACACATTCACTCTTCATCAACGAAGACACCGGCGTTTCCGACATCGCCATAGATCCTCAAAGCCCGAACACGCTTTACGCCGCTGCTTATGAACGCCGGCGCACTGTATTCGGTTTCAACGGCGGAGGGCCGAGCGGTGGAATCTACAAAACCGTGGACGGCGGCGCGCACTGGACCAAGCTTACCAAGGGCCTTCCAACCACAGGCGACATCGGCCGCTGCGCAGTGGATATCTCGCGCAAGAATCCGAACGTAGTTTACGCGCTGGTGGAACACATCAAGGAAGGCGGCATCTATCGATCGGAAGACAAGGGTTTCACCTGGGCGCGCATGAGCGACACCAATCCCCGGCCCTCTTACTACAGCCAGGTTCGCATCGATCCGAACAACGATCAGAAAGTGTGGGTGCTGGGCGCGCCGCTGTATTACACCGAAGACGGAGGCCGCACCTTCCGCCAGGACCGCTGGCAGAAAATACACAGCGATTTTCACGCGCTTTGGATCGATCCCGCAAATTCCGACCACATGATTCTGGGCTCGGACGGCGGCATCACCATGACGCATGACGGAGGCCGCAATTGGGATTACGTCAACAATGTTCCGATCGGCCAATATTACGAGATCGCGTACGACATGCAGAAGCCGTATCACTTGTGCGGCGGGTTGCAGGACAACAACTCCTGGTGCGGCCCCAGCGCCACTACGGCGCAGCGCGGCATTTCGAACGACGAATGGATCACTGTGGGCGGAGGCGATGGCTTCTACGCGCAGGTGGATCCAACTGACGCGAATATCGTTTACGCCGAATCGCAGGATGGCAACCTCCTGCGGCGCGACCTGCGCACCGGCGAATCGCGCTCCCTCCGGCCGCTTGAAGAAAACGACCAGGCGCCGCGCTACCGTTTCCAATGGAATTCGCCCGTGATTATCTCCGCGCACGATCCGAAGACGCTCTACTACGGCGGCAATCATCTATTCAAGACCACCGATCGCGGCGATTCCTGGGAGCGGCTGGGTCCCGATCTCACCACCGGCATCGAGCGCGACAAGCAACCAATCCTGGGAAAAGTTCCCGATAAGGACACGCTGTCCCGGCACGACGGCGTGCAGCAATTCCCGTGCATTACTACTATGAGCGAATCGCCGTTGCGCGCCGGGCTCATCTGGGTGGGTACGGACGACGGCAACGTCCAAGTGACGCGCGATGGCGGTAAAACGTGGACCAACGTCGTTAGCAAGATCCCGGGCGTTCGCAAGGGCGCGTACGTGAGCCGCGTGGTAGCATCGCCGCACGATGAAGGCATCGCCTACGTGGCCTTCGACAACCATCGCAGCGACGATTATTCGGTGTATCTCTATATGACGAGCAACTACGGCGACACGTGGACGCGCATCAGTAACGGCATCCCGGAGGAAGCCGGCACCGTCCACGTGGTTCGCGAGGATCCCCAGAACCGCAATCTTTTATTTGCGGGGACCGAGTTTGGTCTCTTTCTCTCGTTCGATCGCGGAGCGAACTGGCAGCGCATGAAGAGTGGCCTGCCGACGGTCCCAGTGGACGACATTCAGATCCATCCGCGCGATCATGACTTGATTCTCGCCACGCACGGCCGCTCGCTGTGGATCATGGACGATATCACGCCGCTCGAAGAAATGAGCGACAGCGTGCTGGCAGCCGATCTGCATCTGTTCGATATGCGCTCTGGAATCACGTGGCATCTGGCGAACAATAAAGGGAACGTGGGCGCGCGCGATTTCATCGCGGCGAATCCGCCTTACGGCGTGATTGTGGATTATTTTCTGAAAGCCAAACTGGAGGGCCGTAATCCAGTCAAGATCACGGTGACGGACAAGGCCGGCGCAAAGATTCGAGAGATCAACGGAACCGCCGAGTCCGGTATTAACCGCGTGGCTTGGGATCTGCGTTATGATGCGCCGGTGCGGCCGGACGGGCAGGGAGGCCGAGGTGGGGCGGGCGAGGCTGAAGCGCAAGGCGAACCTGGTGGCGCAGGTCCTGCGGCGCGCGGTCCTGCGGGTCCTGGGGGTCCTGCTGGTCCGGGTAGTGCTGCGGTGCCCGGAGCGGGTGGTGGAGCGGGTGGAGTCGGCGGTTTCGGAT
>JBEKJJ010000177.1:0-16734 GCA_050011295.1 Bryobacteraceae bacterium | reverse complement strand
TCTCCTCCGGCTCAAGGTTGTGCAATGCTGGCGTAGTCACTGAGAGCACCTGGACATCGACACCGCTCTCATCCATCAGTGCCAGTCGCTGCTCTGCCAGATTGTCGAGCCGCTCTCCGATCCCCCCACGATCAAACCCACCTGTACCCTCTTCTCCGATCGCAGACGCGGCCCAGGCAGCGCGAATGTCCGCAGTCAAAAAATGCTCTTCGATACCAATTAGCTTCATCATTGCCTTGTCTCAGTCCTGGACAGCGCATATCTGACCCGGACAGTCAAAATATACCGGGCGATGGATCATTCCGGAAGGCGCATCGGTCACACTTTATAGTTGCGTAGAACGCCATGCCCGCGGGATACGCTACGTTCAGTGCATGGCTGATTCTGACCTGAACTTGTTGACCGCGCTGGATGCTCTGCTCGCGGAAGGGAGTGTGGTGGGCGCGGCTCGGCGCTTGCGCCTCAGCTCGTCCGCGATGAGCCGGACGCTCGCGCGACTACGGGAGGTGACGGGAGACCCGCTGCTCGTGCGCGCGGGTCGTGGACTGGTGCGAACGCCACGCGCTACCGAACTGCGCGAGCGCGTGCGTGATCTGGTACAGGATGCTCAAACCGTGCTACGTCCGGCCGTTGCCTCTTTGGATCTCGCCGAGTTGAAACGGAGCTTCACAATCCGCTCCAACGAGGGCTTTGTAGAGGTTTTCGCTGCACAGCTCGTTGCGGCGGTAACTGCAGCAGCACCGAGCGTGCGACTTCATTTCGCGCCGAAGCCCGACAAGGACGTGGGAGCGCTGCGAGAGGGATTGGTAGATCTTGAGATCGGCGTGCTCGGGAAGTCGGGGCCAGAGATCCGCGTACAAACCCTATTCCGCGACCACTTTGTTTGTGCAGTTCGGGAGGGGCACCCTTTGCTTGGGACAGGTGAGATCACGGCCGAGCGATACGCGGCGTGTGGCCACGTCGTTGCTTCGCGCCGTGGTCGCGAGAGTGGTCCGGTAGACGAAGCACTGGGTGCCCTTGGCCTCACGCGAACGGTAGTCGCTGTGGTGCCCAGCTTCCGAGCAGCTTTATCGGTTGCGAGTGTATCCGATCTACTGGCGCTGGTGACTGACTCGTTCTTTAACGCGACGCAGGGACATCAGGCCAGGTCCGGTCCCGCGGAAGTCAGGAGCTTCCCACTGCCGGTTCGCACCGAGGCGATCACGGTCTCACAAATGTGGCACCCGCGCCTCGACGCCGATCCGGCGCATCGCTGGCTGCGAGGCCTGGTGCTGGCAAACTGCCGCGAACCGGGACGATAGATACATGTTATGAAATAAGCATCGTGAGTGAGGCCTTCCAACCCGCTGCGACGTCCACTCCGGGCAACATTTCTTTTCTCTCCTCCGAACTTCTCGAACAACTGAAAGCGCAGCTTCCGGAGTCGCTGTTTGCGGCGGTGAGCGGGAAGTTGAGTGCGTATGCAAACGAACTGGAGTATTCAAAGCTCAAGAGCGGATCGCCAAGTACGGCCCTGGCAGCGAGAAGTTAAGCAATTTGCAGCTGGAGTTGCTGGAGTTTGAGCCCGGCGTCAGCAGCACGGAAGTGGCCGCTGAGAGCGAACGCGGTGCGCTGCCACCTACTGCTGAAAAGAAGAAGAGATGCAAACATCCTGGCCGCCAGATTCTGCCCGCCGATCTCCCCCGCGTGGAACGTGTGATTGCCTGCGCTCCGGAACAGTGCATATGCGAGGCTGCGGGGCCGACACGAAGGTGATCGGCTACGAAGTGAGCGAAGTGCTGGATGTGAAGCCGGCCGAGTACTTCGTGCAAGTGACCAAGCGCGAGAAGCGTGCCTGCAAAAAGTGTGAGGAGCAAGGAGTAGCGATGGAGCCGCTGCCGGTGCGGATTATCGCCAAGAGCCTGGTCTCGGAATGAATCATCGTCGACACCCATCGTGGGCAAATATGCCGGCCACAATCCTCTGTTCCGTCAGAGCGTCATCTTCCTGCGCGACGCGGGCATCGACATTAGCCGGGCCACGATGTGCGGCTGGGTGATGACGGTTGGCGAACTGCTGGCGCCGGTAGTGGGAGTGACGCGGCGAGACCTGATCGATTAAGCAAAAAGGGAGATTCCTCAGTCACATTTGTCGTCCCCGAATTCCATCCCCGTCAGAAGGGGCAATCGGGGTTGTTGACGTGAACGTCCTTTATCATTCACTACTCGAGTTGGCAAGCTGAAAGAGGGCCCCCGCGAAGAGTTCCGTGGGGCTTACGCGTTCGCCCGCTTCGCTGTTCATATCTGCAAACGAGCCGTTGGAAGGCCGCCACCTGCGACGCCCACTCTGCGACGGAATCTAGTTAAACCAGTCTTATATTGCGTTCGACCGTTTTTATGAGGCTGTCCATTTTGCCGCTTAGCACTTGTTTCGCAACGCTTAGCGTGTAGCCTTTCATGGTATGAAACGGTACGTGCGACGGCATAGCGAGTGCATAAGGGTCGACCACGACATCCACTACAACCGGTCCGGTCTTATGAGCGAAAGCTTCAGTTAGACCATCGCTGACCGCTTCAGGCTCCTCAATTCGAATCCCCTTCGCGCCCATTGCTTCGGCCACCGCGGCGAAGTTCGGGTTCTTGAATCCCACTCCATACGGAATGAAGCCGGCTTCCTGCTGCTCAATACTCACGAAGTCGAGCGACTCGTTGTTCAGTAGGATGTGGATCACAGGTGTCTTGCGTTCGACCTGAGTTAAGAGATCGCCCATCCCAAGCATCGTGAACCCGCCGTCCCCGCAGATTGCAATTGTTTGGCGGCCAGGATAGGCCAGTTGCGCTCCAAACGCGTTCGGCGCTGCGTTGGCCATGGAAGCCCAGGAGAACGATCCGAAGAGCCTCCGATTCTTCCCACCTTTGATGTGCCTCGCGAGCCAAATTACCGCCGTGCCTGTGTCTGCGAAAAACATGGCGTCATCTGAGGCTAACTTACAAAGCGTAGCGGCGAGGTATTCCGGACGTATTGGTTTGATGACCGGCCCGTTCTCAACATAATGCTGTTTCAGTTCGGCGAAAGACTCCGTCTCGGCAACATACTTGCGCAGGAAGCGGTCATCAGTCTTTTCCTGGACATTTTTCAGTACTGCTTGCACGGTCGCTTTGACGTCGCCGACGAGTCCAAGATCGAGCGGGGTTCGGCGGCCTATGTGCTTCGGATTCTGGTCGATCTGTACCTTCCTTACCTTCGCTCCTGGAAGGAATTCGGAAAACGGAAAATCGGTCCCGAGCATCAGAAGGAGGTCGGCATGGTTGATCGCTCCATAAGCGCCGCCATATCCTAGCAACCCCGTCAGTCCCACAGCATAAGGATTGTCATGCTCCAGCCATTGCTTACCTCGCAACGCGTAGCCGACGGGAGCCTTCAATCTTGCGGCCAGCTCGATTACCTCTTCGCGCGCGTCTCGGCACCCATCGCCGCCAAAAATGGCAACTGTGCCAGCGCCGTTAATCATGTCCGTGAGCCGGCTCAGGTCAGAATCCGATGGACGAAACACAGGCGCCGCAGGGATGCTGATATGCACCGGTTCGCCCACGGCCTCCGCCGCCGCAACATCCCCGGGAATCGAGAGTACCGTAGGGCCTTTCTCAATGATCGAAGTGCGTATGGCCGTACCGATGACGGCCTGAGCCTGAGCCGGATTGACTAGCCTGGCCGTATAAAGAGACACGGCTTGGAAGAACTGATAAGGATTCATCTCCTCCAGCGCAGACGTATCGATTAGGCTGGTTTCGACGTCGCCCGCGATCGCAATCACCGGAGCTCGCTCCTTGCGCGCATCCATCAGCCCGTTGAAGAGATGGGTAACGCCAGGCCCTGCTGTTCCGCACACTGCGACGGGCGCTCCTGTGAAGTAAGCATCTGCGACGGCGGCGAAGACGCCGTATTCTTCATTCCGAACGTGCACAAAGTCGACATTTCCGTTTCTGCGCAGCGCATCGATCACGGGATTCAAGGCGTCGCCGACAATACCGTAACACCGTTTTACGCCGGCGTCGACAAGCATTTCCCACAAGACATCCGCAACGTTCCGGGCCATACCAACCTCCGTTTCCTCTTATGAAATAAATTCAAGCACGAGAAAGCGCCTGCCTTCTATCAGTAACCGGATCTTACCCGGCGGCACTCACAATGCCCCAGATCTTTGACGTCCCGCCGAAATCGCCCAACAACCCAATAGTCCTGTTCAAATTGCACCCGAAATATCTCAAGCCGCCGTTCCCAGTGCTCTGAAAATCCAAATTCGCGGAGTTGACGTGCAACCAGGAGTAATTCAGGCCCACCCGATACTTCGGAGCGGCCGGCTCCTGCGCGCACAAGACTGCGCCGGACATCAACAGCGTTCCTAAAACAATTGTCAGTGGTTTCATGATTTAACTCAGAGCGTTCGACGCGACAACCGGCTCCTTCGTCACAAGCGAGGGCGCAGGCTTGCCGTCCAGAACCGCATCTATGTTATCAAGCGCAAGCATGCCCATTGCCAAACGCGTCTCCACTGTCGCGCTCCCCATATGTGGCAACAGAAACGTGTTCTTGAGTGCAGCATATCCAGGGTGAAGCTTCGGTTCGCCTTCGAAGACGTCCAGGCCCGCTGCTCGGACTCGGCCACTCTTAAGGGCAGCGATGAGGTCTTCGTCCACCACCATGCCGCCACGAGCGGTGTTGATCAGAATCGCTCCGTGTGGCATTAGATCGATTGTTTTCGAATTGATGAAGTGATGAGTCTCCGGAGTTTCAGGCGCATGCAGGGTAAGAAACTCGCTCACTCGAAGTAAGTCCGGCGCACTGGAGTGAAATACCGCGTCTTTCTCCAGTGCCGCGGGCAAGCGGGTTGGATTGAAATAATGGATAGTCATCCCGAAGCCCCTCGCACGTTGAGCCACAGCGTGGCCTACTCGTCCCATACCAAGAATGCCGAGAACCTTTCCGGTCAGCTGCCACCCCAACAACATTTGACTCGAAAGTGTCCATTTTCCTGTACGCACCATTTCCTGGCCTTCGTACGCCCGCCGTGACGCACCCAGCATCAGCAACATGGCGATGTCCGCGGTGGCATCCGCGTTGATTCCCGGCGTGTACGCGATGGCGATTTTCCTATCCGCCGCAGCCTGGAGGTCAATGTGGTCAATACCGACCGAGTAGGTCGCGATAACCTTCACGGAGGCGGCCACTCGCTTGAAGAAGTCGGAGTCTAACCGATCGAGGGGTGTAACGAACAGTGCATCGGCTCCTGATGAGGCCTCGATCAATTCGTCACGGGTAAACGGCCTTTCGTGAGGATTGCGCCGCGCATCGTAATCTCGATCGATGCGCGCCTCGATCCCATCCATAAAGTGAGTTGTAACTACCAGCACGGGTTTATGCAGAGACCGTCTCCGTTCTTGATCCGCTTGCATGAGTTACCCGAGGAACGCGCAGAGCGTCGGACCCCAGAGCACACTCCTTTATTCCATCAGCCCCCAACAAGTGCTCAGCTCGACACCGAGCCAGGATTAAGTCAGGGACGCGTTTCAACTGGGAAGAGCACCACCCTTGCCGTTCTGTTGGTCTTTTGTTTCAGAGCGGCCGACATTGGTGAAAAGCAATCAGAGTCTAGGCCGGGTTCAAACGCGTCGATCTCCATCTTGCGCTGCAACCCTCCTCTCCGGCAGCAAGTTTGCGGAAGCCGGTGTTTATGGCGCCGTAGAATCAGACTTTTTCCCGTGGGTCATCGAAATCGACGAGGGCGAGACATTCATCAGGACGCTCGCCAAGCGTCTCATGCGATTCGTTTGGCACGACGTCGATCAGGACGTCCTTAAGTTTCTCTATGAAAACTTCATCGGCGCGGAAACCCGCAAGCGCCTCGGGGAATATTACACCCCGACTGGCTGGCCGAAGTCATCATATCCGAGACCGTGAAGGAACCCTCAATGCCCGCGTGCTTGTCCCGGCATGCGGCTCGGGAACATTTCTCTATGAACGATTTGATTGTGGCGGAAAAGATTGCACCGTGGCAGAAGCTGAAGGCGCTCGTCCGGCATTGCTCGATTGGCGAACAGGCTCGACGCACGCCTATCGAACTGCTGGATAATTGTTAGGTGATGAGCCGGAAGGCTGGGTTCTTTATGAGAGGCGCCAGATGATCAGACGTAGAGAGTTTCTTATCAGTTCGGGCTTGGCCGCAAGTGCGGCGGGAGCGTGGGGCCAGCGCGCGGATCGCGCCAAAATGGATCGCGTCGCGATCATGAGCTACAGTTTCAATCTAATCGTCAAGAGCGACGCGCATCCGGATGATCCGCGTAGAACCCTCGATATCCTCGATTTTCCCGGTATCATGGCCCAGCGCTATGGGATCCATAATCTGGAAATCCAGCATTATCACTTTCGCTCAACCGAGTCCGATTACCTGGAAGAATTCCAAAACCGGCTGAAGAAAGCCCAGTCGCGGATGACTCAGGTGGTCTTAGAGTTCGGACCGCTCAACGTTTCGTCCGCGGATCCGATCGTCCGGGTGGAAACAATTGACTTGACGAAACGATGGATTGACCTTGCGGTGGCCCTGGGCTGTCCGCGGGTGATGATAAACCAGGGCACGCTCGCGCCCGAGGTGCGCCCAACGGCGATCGATAGCTTGAAGAAGATCAACGCATACGCCAAGACGAAGAACGTCGCGGTGACCATGGAGAACCGCGACGACCCACCCGGCACAAGTCCTGGCGCGGGTGCGGTCCCCGCGCGTCCCCGTCCGCATACCTGGGACGTGGAGGTCGAAATGATGAAGGCTACTGGGATTTGGGCCAATCCCGATATTAGTTCATTCCCGGATAACGAGTCGCGGGAGGCTGGATTGCGCGTCATGTACGCGATGGCTGGGAGCAGCCATTTTAAGTACATGCCGGAGCTGTTCAGCTCGGCCAGGGCGATTCAGATTTCGAAAGAAGCCGGATACAAAGGACTCTTCTCGATCGAAGCCGAACCCCTTACTGGGGAACCGTACCCGTTCGTCGAAACCATTCTGGGTGAACTCCTGCGGGATCTGTAGCGCGCGGACCAGTGCTAGGCGACAAGGCAGGACCAACGCGTCTTTGGGGCAGCGTTCGGTCCGCCGAGTCTGGCCGACCGTGATAGGCGATTTCGCAACAATCCACAACACCATCCATGTCGCGCTGGACCGATGAATCTCGATCAGGAACGCTACTCGGCCCGTAAAGCCTCGACCGGATCGACCTTAGTGGCCTTGCGAGCCGGCAGGTAACTGGCAAGCGTCGCTGCGAGAACCAGCGCGGCCGATACCTCGACGTACGTCAGCGGATCGGACGGGCTCACATCAAAGAGCACCGATTTCATCAGGCGTGTCAGGGCCAAAGCTCCGGTCAACCCAAACGCTACGCCGACGCCCGACAGAACCATCCCGTGACGCACGAACATTCCGGTGACGTTCTGGAGAGGAGCACCTAGCGCGAGCCGTATTCCGATCTCCCGAGTCCGCTGCGAAACCGAGTAGGATATGACGCCGTAGATTCCGATCAAGCCCAAAAGCAGCGCCATGCCGCCTGCGATAGCTAGCAGCACTAGCGTAAAAGACGTTCGCGCCAAGGAACGGTCGTATACGGATTCCAGAGTCTTCACGTCGGCCAACGGCAAATTGGAATTCACGCTAGCGACGGCTTTTTGGAGATCCTGAAGTAAGGCCAGAGATCCCGCGCGCGGCGTCCGGATCACGAAAGCCACGTTTCGGAATACATATGTCGGGGAGGATTCGAAATTCTTCTGCAGCAGGGGCCAGTAGACAATGGCAGGCGCTTTCTGATCCACGCCTTCGTCGCGCAAGTCTGCCACCACGCCGATCACTTCCCGCCAGTCGTCCTTGAGCGTCGGACGGATACGTTTGCCGATGGCCGCACGCGGATCGTGCCACAACTCTCGCGCCATGTTTTCCGAGACCAGGGCCAGGGGCGTCTGGTTGTAAGTCTCGGCCCAAGTCAAATCGCGCCCCGCGATCAAACGGGCTCCGGTTGTGGAGAAGTAGCCTGGCGAGACGAATTTGAGGGTCCGTATGGGGGGAACTGTGCCCACCTGGGCGGTCTGGTCCTCCGCATAAACCGGATCGCCCGAGCCGCCTTCCATGGGGAGGTTGCTCGTTATAGCAACAGCGGAAACGCCCGCAATTGACTCTATCTTACGTAGGATCTCCTCTTCCATCCGAATCGCGCGCTCAGGTTCCGAGACCTGCGATTCAGGAATCGAAATGTGCAGAGTCTCCAACTCGGGTGCATGCGAGAAGCCGGGATCGATGTGCCGCAACGCCTGGAAGGTGCGGATCATCAATCCGGAACCGACCAGCAGCACGACAGCCAGCGCCACCTGCACCACGACAAGAATGCTGCGCGCGCGATGCCGCTCCTTGCTCTGGCTGATGGAGCGGCCTCCGCTACCGAGCGCGTTCGATAACTGCGGCCGCGCGTACTTGAAGACTGGGATCAGCCCAAGCAGAAAACTCGCAACCAGCGAAATGCCGAGAGTGAACGCCAACACGGCCGGATCGATTGAAATCTCGTGGACGCGCGGCAGGTGTTCCACTCCGGAAGCTCTGAGCACCCGCAATGCGCCATACGCGAGCGCCAACCCCAGCCCGCCTCCGGCAGCACCGAGCAGCAGGCTTTCGAGCAGCAGCTCGCGCGCGATGCGTCCCCACCCGGCTCCGAGTGCGGCGCGAACCGCCAATTCCTGCCGGCGTCCATCGGCGCGGACCAGAAGCAGATTCGCCACGTTGGCGCAGGCGATCAACAACACAATGCCCACCGTGCCCATCAGCATCCAAAGCGTCTTTCCGATGTCGCCAACCAGGACGTCCTTCAGCAAACGCAAACGGGGAGCGATGCGGGCGGTGGCCCAAACATTCGAGCTGAAGCCGGGGTTCACAGCAAATTTCGCTGGTGCCAGGGCGAGCATGCGCGTGACATCCGCGTTGGCCTCGGTTAGCGTCACACCAGGTTTGAGCCTCGCGATGCCCTGGCAGCAGAAGCTGATCAGGCGAATGTCCACGCGATTGATCCGCAGCGGCAACAGCAGGGAAACCTGGCGATCCATGAATTGAAATGATGGCGGCATTACACCAACCACCGAGTGCGCATTGCCATCCAGAAGGATGCGGCGGCCCAGAACGGAGCGATCGCCTCCGAAATGCGACTTCCAATACCCGTTCGAAAGAATCACTGCGCGTTCGCTTTTCGGGTCGTCATCCGACGCGGTGAACTGGCGTCCCAGCACAGGCTGGACGCCGAGGACCGGGAGAAAGCGATTTGTCACCAGTAGAGCCGGGACCTCCTCCGGCTGAGCAACCCCCGTTACGCTCGCGGTGTCCGCCTGCCACATGCCGACATCTTGAAACACGCGGTTTTCGTCGCTGTAAGTGAAGTAGAGCGAGGCGGCCAGGTTGAGGTCGTCGATATGGATGCCCGGCGCGGTGTGCCGCAATGCAACAATTTGCCCGGATTGCGGATAGGACAGAGGTTTCAACAGCACGCCCTCGATTACGCTGAAGATCGCGGTGCTGGCGCCAATACCCAGTGCCAGGGTGAGTACACTGATGGTAGTAAAACCCGAGTTGCCACCGAGCCGGCGGGCGGCATACCGCAGATCCGACAATGCCGACGCGATGACGTTCTCCCATCCATAAGAGCGCACCTGTTCGCGGACAGCGGTGGCACTGCTGAGTTCCAACCGCGCTCGGCGCCGCGCCTCGTCCGGAGAAAGACCGCTTGCCTCCAGCGCGGCGGTTGCCTGTTCCAGGTAACTCTCGACTTCGTCGGCAATATCCTGGTCGGCGGCTCTGCGGTTCGCGAGCGCATGCAGCCCCCGTGCAAGCTGGCGCCAGAGGGACACTCGGGCTACCCTTCCGCTTTCAAGAGCCGTGCGATGGCCGATGTACGGCGTGACCAATCCGCAGTCTGGTTCGAGAGTTGTTTCTTTCCCGCCCTGGTGAGTTTATAGACTTTGGCACGTCGCGAGTTCTCGGTTCGCCGCCACTCGGCATCCAGCCATCCGCCGCGCTCCAGCCGCTGCAACGCGGTGAGGAGCGAGCCTGGATTGACCTTAAAGACTCCGCGCGATATCTGCTCAATGCGGCGTGCGATTCCGAAGCCATGCATGGGTTCAAGGCTCAGAGTCTTGAGAATCAGCATGTCAAGTGTGCCCTGAATGACGTCAGTATTCAGCTCGTCCATAGATGCTCCACAAACTGAAGAATAACGCCTATTCCATATGATTGTCAAGATGTGATATTCAACTGGAAGACCGTGTCATTCTACGCCGAACAAATATATGCCGTAGTCGGGCGCGTGATACGAAATCGATCCGCCAGAAGTGGAATCGGGTCGTGGAACTGGTACGGCGACGAGGGAAAACCGTGCAGCAGGACGATGGCCGGCTCCGACGGGTCCCCGGCCTCGCGGTAGAAGAGTCTAAGGCCCGTACGGCCGCGGTCTTGAAGTACATAATCAAACGGCTCTCCTTGGATTGTTGGCGGTTGTCACTGCCAGCTAAATCGGCATCCAGTCCGCCATCCATGTCTAGGTAGAAGCGCTTTGCATGATCGACCGTCGGGCACCGGATGGACGACGACATCGAGTTTCATATCGACCATTCGAGCGGTCGGGATTCGAGTCTCGTCTTCACGCTCGGGTGGCACGCGCGAACCCGCACCTGGCGTCGTTCCCCGCTCACCTCTTCGGGTACGCCGTAAAAATGTAATCCTTCGCCGCCGCAAGATTATGGCATGCGGCCCCGCACTTGGCGTCGTTCCCCTGCGGCGGCTTGTCAGCCAACGTCACCGGCGTGAACGCATCGGATGCGGCGTCATATTTGAATGCGGCGTATCCCCATCCGTGGGTGTCCGCGAATCGCTTGGAATCCTTCTCGATGAACTCAACCTCAGTCAGGGGGCCCGGCACAGTGTCCGGCTTGCTCACGGAAAAAGGAGCCTCCGTAATCTTTCTCGGTTCCCATTCGATCTTGGCAATCTTGGAGCCGTTGGGGAAAGGCTTGCCGTTGCCGGGGATGCCTTCCCTGTAGGCCTTCATCATCACGGGATTCGCTAATATCACTCTCATCACGTTTGCAGCGTCGGTCTGACTGGGAGCGACCACTTGCCAGTCTTCGTATCCCCTGAATTCGGAAAATGCGAGCCCGTTCGGAACTTTCACCGTGTATCTGTCCTGGGCCGCCATGACCAGTGCCACTAGAACGAAAAGAAACACCCTAGCGAACACGCTCGACGTGATAGTTTTGCCTTTCATGTGTTATCTCCTGCAACGGATTTTACAAGGTCGCGAAATCGAATCCATCACGATATTTGGTACTCTGCGGTTAACCATTCAGTGGAGGCCGCCCATACCCCAAATGTGGTAGCCAAACGCTTCCAATCCCGTGCGGTTTGCGCCATGGCCGACGCAAAGAACTTCACTCATTTTTTCTCTACTTGAAACTCCATGCCGCGTGTCTGAATTACTGGCGTGAACATCCTTTACGACCATCAGATTGAGCAAAACGGACAAGAACGGTTTCGGATCAGGAACGGGAAGTCACCTTGCGGCGACGCCTTGCTTGGAGAGACGCGACGGTGAGTGTTCCATCGAGGCCACGGTCGCGTCGGTACCGCAGATCCCTAGAGACCAACGTTATTTCTTCAACCTTAAATTGTACAGCTAGCATACACCACATTACTTAGAGTGTTCCGATTATTTGTGGTTTTTCATTCAATCCAGCAGCTGGAATGGTGAGCGAAATAGTTTCTTGAGAATCCGTCGCGCATTCCTGCACTACATAGCGATGGTGTTAGCCGTAGTGAACGCGAAGCAGATGAGGGCCATAGTCCGTGGAATCGACGTTCCTGCTCGAACGGCCGGTTGATTTTGCGCCCGTTGTTGGCTCTTAACACCCCACCGGTTGCAGTTGCGACTTTGGGTGCTCTGTTCTTTAGATAACTAAGTCACATTGTTTCGGGGTTATAACGATAATGCGACATTAATCCCCTTGATGTTCGAAAAAAGCATCAGACGATAAGAGAGGCGGAAAAATCGCCTTTGCGGTTTTTACTCTCTAAGTAAAGACTGCCATGTACTCAAGACAAATTTCCGGGCGCCTGTTCCGGCTGGGGGTCTAATATGCTGCCAGACTTTCTGTTGCCTGATGGCATCGCTCAAGCAGATGGCCAAGGACCGCAGATCGATCTTAGTTCCAAACGCGCAAGTTAGATGATTCCGTGGAAGACGGACCACGGGGTGCCGTGCTGCCGTCGAAGCGTTGAAATCGGTACGGAGGCAGTAACCATTACTTATGAGGAAGTCGTTTCATGCCGGGTTGTGGACAGGTCTGATCGCTATATCCGCGGCCGCGTCCTTTGCACAAATGAATGTTGCGGAAATCAGCGGTGTCGTGACTGATCCGGCGGGCGAGGTGGTTCGAGGAGCTGCGATAGCTGCCACCAATACTGCGACCGGGCTGAAGTTCAATGCGGTTACGAATGATTCCGGCCAGTATTCGCTCACCCAGCTTTCGCCAGGCGTCTATTCTGTCGGCGTCAGCGCAACTGGTTTCAAGCAAGTCTCTCAGCCGAACGTGATTCTACATGCCAACGAGCAACTGGCGCTGCCGTTTTCTTTGGTGATCGGGCAGAAAACCGAGATTGTGATCGTCGAAGAAGCTTCCGGGGGGCTGCAGACGGAGTCGCCGCAGATCAAGGACGTGATCGAAAATCAACAGGTGGTAGATTTGCCCGTGAAGGACCGCGAGTTTCTTGAGCTCGCTCTTCTTGGCCCAGGAGTAGTCAACCCGCCTGGGGGAACCCGGGGCGACTCCCTGCAGCAGACGGGCAAACTGATTAACATTCTGGGCCAACGCACGGGCCACAACCTGTTTCTGGTAGACGGTGTCAGCGTCACGGATGAGTACTTCAACAACGTTGTCATAAATCCGTCGCCGGAAGCGACTCGGGAATTCAACATCGCCAAGACCGATTACGACGCCGAGTTTGGCGGGAAATCGGGTGGCGTCATTAATGTCATTACGCAATCTGGAACGAACTGCTTCCACGGTAGCGCATACGAATTTCTCAGGAACAATGTTCTGGACGCGCGGAACTTCTTTGCTCCGCCCAATCAGCCCACGCCGTTCCGGGAGAACCAGTTCGGTGCTGCCGTCGGCGGCCCCATCGCGAGGGGCAAGACGTTTTTTTTCCTGAACTACGATGGGCAAAGGATCGTGGATTCGGTGTCGCAGCTTTTCAGCGTTCCCAGTGCAGCGCAACGCACTGGCGTGTTTACTAGGCCCATTGTGAATCCGGCCAACGGCGCGCCCTTTCCGAACAATACGATTAACGTGACGCTCGACCCGGCGGCGGTTGCGCTGCTTGCCAGAGTTCCACTACCGAACCTTCCGGGCGCGGCGAATAATCTCCTCGCCATCGACCGGCAGACAAACGACAACAATCAGTACAACGCACGGATCGATCACCAGTTCTCGGTGAAAGACTTCGCCTCTGCGCGCGCGTCAATTTTTGCGGCGAACGAATTCGATCCCTTCGGTTCGAGCGTGCTCAATGAGGCTCTCCTGCCAGGCTTCGGCCGCAACCTGACGACTCATTCCGTGAACGTGTCGGCCGAGGAGGCTCATACTTTCTCGGCCCGCGCCCTGAATGAGTTCCGGTTCGGTTTCCTTCGCGTGTCGGGCGGACAGGGCGATCCGAACGCGGGAACTCCTTTCGCGGCGCAGTACGGTCTCCAGGGCACGACCGCGAATCCGGCTGATATGGGCTACCCTCAGGTCTCGTTGAGTAACACCTTCACGACCATAGGATCGGCGACCGGCTTCACCAGCCGGGTTGACCGCGACTTTGAGCTTTATGACAACGTCACAATCCAGAGCGGCGCGCACACCATCAAGTTCGGCGGATACTTCTTTCATCTCAATTTCAACCCTTCCTATCCGAACAATGCCCGCGGCGTTTATACCTTCAGCGGCGCATACAGCGGAAACGCCCTGGCCGACTTCCTGTTGGGCTACCCCTCCCAGGCACAGGTTGGTATCGGCGAAGGGGCCGAGGATGCTCACACCAGTTGGGCTCATTTCTATGTAGAGGATGGCTGGAAGGTCACGCAGAGCCTTAAACTGGACGTCGGTCTCCGCTACGAGTTCAATCAGAATCTTTACGCTCAGCCCAATCAAACTTCGGATATCGATCTTGCCGCTCCCGGCGGACCCGCATTTGTAGTGGCTGGAGACCCGGGAAGACTCCCCCCGGCAGCCGCGGCGCTCGCAGCATTGAGCCCGATTCCGATGATTTCCGCAGCCAGCGCCGGGTGGAATAACAGCTTGTTGACGCCGAAGAGCGTGCGGCTTTCGCCTCGGCTTGGACTGGCGTGGAAGGTTCCGCATGTCCAGGATGCAGTCTTCCGGGCCGGTTTCGGAATCTACACCAATCAAGCCGCCTACAGCGTGCTTCAGAACCTAGCAGAAAACGCACCTTTCTTCCTCGTGAAGACGGTTGCGAACGCCGCCAAACCCGTGTACACAACGGAAAATATTCTGAACGCCAGTCCAACGGGCAGGATCGGCGCAAACAGCGTCAATCATAACTTTGCGATTGAGTACAACGAGGTGTGGAACGCGGCGATCCAGAAGCAACTTGGAGGAAGCACTTCCGTCGAAGTCAGCTACGTCGGATCTCGAACGGTGCACGCCGACAGTTCCACGGTGCTCAACGTTCCGTCTACGTTCGGAGGCCCTCGCCCGTTCCCGCAGTTGGCTGCTTTCTCAACGATCCGCTGGGATGGGTGGGCGACATTCAATGCAATGAGCGTCAGGATGGCGCGCAGGTTCAGTCATGGGCTGTCATTCGATTCCAACTATACGTGGTCCAAATCCATGGACGATGCTTCCGACACCGGCACCACAAATGCCGAATACAACCTGCCGCAGGACCCATACGCGATGAAGCTGGAAAAGGCCCTGTCGAGTTTCGATCACTGCCAGCGGTTAACGGTCAATGGGGTCTATGATTTGCCCTTCGCAGGAAATAGTTCCGGCTGGCTGCATCGTGCGCTGGGTGGGTGGCGCGCAGCCGGGATTTTAACGG
The DNA here is from genome assembly GCA_050011295.1 of Bryobacteraceae bacterium. GTDB lineage: Bacteria > Acidobacteriota > Terriglobia > Bryobacterales > Bryobacteraceae > Palsa-89. The sequence goes on along the minus strand of JBEKJJ010000177.1, from coordinate 1,583 downwards.
TGCAAAGCGGGGCTCCGTTTACCGTGAATCTTTCGTCGGCAGCGAACGAGAACGTTTCTCCCATAGGCCTGGTGAGCGGCAATAATCTGGAACGTCCCAACCTGATTGGGAATCCCAACTCCGGCCCTCAGACGGCGGCCGAGTGGATCAATACGGCTGCGTTCGCGCTGCCTGCGAAGAACACCTATGGCACCGCCGGGCGCAGCGTTGTAACCGGACCGGGACTGACGACCCTCGACCTGTCGCTTCGGAAGGAGGCAACTCTGCATGAGCGCCTGAAGCTCCAATTTCGCTTCGATGCCTATAATTCGCTCAATCGCGCCAACTTTAACCTTCCTGGCCGGATTTTCGGGGCGGCAAACTTCGGAGTCGTTTCGAGTGCGGGAGACCCGAGGGAAATGCAGGTGGCTCTGAAAGCGTTGTTTTGAGTAGAGGTCGCAAAACAAGGTCCCATAATCCGCTGATCAGATCGACCGCCAACGATTCACAGCCCGATCCGTTCCGCAGCAGCGCGTTTCTGTTTCGTCAGTGTCATGATGCCAAGGCGGCACCGCTCACAACCTCAGGCTGTCGAGAGCGAAGCCGACCAAGGGCAATGCTTCTCCCCCGGTCATCCAGCGGACGCAGGATGACCCGGACGCATTTTTCGGTAAGGACAACATGCATCGCCGGTGTTTCAGGCGCCCCCGTACTTTCACTTTCAACCGACAATATTCCTCAGAACATATACGAAGAACCGATACTGTCTGAGTAAGGCCTTGCCTCTCACGCGTTTCTAAATACTCTGCGAGTGCCTGCGCAGATCATCCTCTCAATTGGAATCGCTCCGCCGCCGCTTCCTGTGTACGAGCAGCCCTTTTGTCCAACCGGAGGCTATATCTGGACGCCTGGATACTGGGCTTACGCTGATGAGGGATACTTCTGGGCGCCCGGAACGTGGGCATTGGCGCCGGAGCCCGGCCTCCTATGGACCCCCGGTTATTGGGGCTGGGGCGGTGGCGCGTTCATTTTTTCAACGAGGGTTATTGGGGTCCCCAAGTCGCCTACACATCAACCATGCCAATTGGCTAGCGCTTTGGTGGTAAGACCTGACGATCTACCGCTATGCACGTACCCCTATATTCCTGTTCGGGTAGTGGGTCAGTTTGATGTTCCGCCCACACCACGAGCGGAATTTTCTCAGACAGAGACCTGGTAAGCGAAAGTATCTTCCTCCGCAACCGGTCAAGCATCCGCGTTATCATCCTCCTAAGGAGAAGGTGATGACTATAGCTGCTGGATTTGTTCATAGAGACGGCGTGCTGCTATGTTCCGATTTGCTAGTGCAGGATGACTACGCGAAAGAGCTTGGATTCAAAATACTCGATCTGGAGGGAAAATGGGGAACCGGACTTGCGGCATTTGCTGGAACCGTCGATTATGCGGTATCCGCGATTCAACGGTTTGACCGAAAACTGAAAAAGACAGCAGCTTCCAGAGTTGTGGAGACTCTAGAGGAATTATTGTATGAGCACTACAGCAAGCACGTTCTCAGTCACCCTGAGCATAGTGAAGGGACTGGCCCAGATTATGACCTTCTGTTT
>JBEKJJ010000176.1:0-15346 GCA_050011295.1 Bryobacteraceae bacterium | reverse complement strand
ACCAAAGCAACCGGCATGCAGGACCTCGGAACGCTTCCGGGGGACGCAAACAGCACCGCTATCGGAATTAACGACAGCGGCGACGTAGTGGGCGTCTCGCTGGATGCAAACTTCAATCCACGTGCATATCTCCGGCAGAACGGCATTATGACGGACCTGAATACGCTGATTCCCGCCAACTCACCATTGTCTCTGTTGGTTGGATGTTCCATCAATTCCAGCGGGCAGATTGTGGGCGTCGCCGTCACTAGCGCCGGCGTCGCTCATGGCTATCTGGCGACGCCGATCAATTCCGGGCCGGCGGCGAGCAATGGCACGAACGCCGTGGTAGCGCCGCTCAGCGTGACTACCAGCCAGCCCTCGGTGGTGCTGGATGCCAGCGGATCGACCAGTGCATCTGGAAACCTGCGGTATATGTTCGAAGTGGTGCCGGGCGGCAAACTGCCGGCGTTACTGCAGTCGCCGAGCGATCCCAAGGCAACGGTCGAATTTGTAAGCGGAGCGGGGCTGTACCTGGTTCAGCTCACGGTGACGGACGTGAGCGGCGCAACTTCGAAGAGTCCCGTGATTATGCTGAATTACCAGCCTAACTGACGGCGTTCGTTCCAAGCCACGACCGGCAGGGAGTATGATTTCTAGGCTCCCCGCCGGTTGCACTGCGGTATTTACTGGCCGAGAATATCGAACGTGGTGGTGCCTTCCACCCGCACCTTCGCATAAGCGTCGGTCCAGGTTTTGTGGTACGGATCGTCGCCATAGGCCTTGCGAACATCCGCGCTATCCATTTCCATGCATACGCCGTAATCGCGCGTGGCGTTGTTGTGGCGCAAGGGATTGGCCAGCTTGCCGTACCAGACGTGACGGACTCCTTTGATCTTCTTGGGCAGCTCATCAGTGGCTTTGAAGAAAGCATCCCAATCGGCTTGCGTGGCCGCGGTCACCGAAGTAAATGCGAAACAGTGCATCAGCTTCTTTTCTCCGGCCATCGCCGAATTCGCCAGCAGGAAGCCCGCGGCCAGACACAACATGGTGATTTTTTTCATGAGTTCGATTGTATCAACACGCGTCACGTCAGTTCCATGTTTCTGGTTTCCGGCAGCGTGAAAATTAACACGGACCCGAGCAGAAAGAAAGCGGAGTTGAGGGCCAGCGCCGCGCCGATGCCTTGCCGGTCCGCGATAGCGCCAACGGCGAAGGGCGCAAGTGCGCTGATCGCGCGTCCGACGTTATAGACGAAGCCTTGCCCGGTGCCGCGAATGGAGGTCGGGTAGAGCTCGGCCAGCATGGCACCGAAGAGCGCGAAGAATCCGGTGCCGCAGAAGCCGATGAACGGTCCGAGAACGAGCAGCCAGGTTTGGGAGTGTTCGCCCGCCCAACGCGGAGTGAGTCCATAAATTGGTGTGAGTATGGCGGCGGTAACGACATATGCAAAGAAGGCGGGGCGGCGGCCGAAACGATCGGCCATCCAGCCGAAGCTGATGTATCCGAGAAACGCGCCGAACTGCATGGTAAAGATCCAGGCGCTGGTGCGGAGGATGTTGAGTCCGGCGCCACCTTGAGATTTGGGAGCGCCCAGAAATCCGGGAAGCCAGGTGGCGAGTCCCCAATAGGCGAACAGAACGGAAGTAGCGAGTGCTGTTGCGAAAAATGTGCGGCGCGCGAGGGGCGGGCGGAATAGCGCGGAGATGGGACTTAGTTTCGGGCGCTTCATCCAGATCTCGGGTTCCTTCACTTTGCGCTGAATCCAGATGGTGAGGAAGGCGGGCAGGATTCCAACCAGAAAAAGCACTCGCCAACCGAAGCGCGGCAGGATGAGTGCGGTGGTTGCGGCGGCCAGCATATATCCGATGGCCCATCCGGATTGCATTAGTCCGATGGCCTTGGCACGATGCTGCGGCGGCCAGCTTTCCGACACCAGCACGGCGCCGGCTGACCAGGCACCGCCGAGTCCTAATCCCACCACCGCTCGCCACGCGAGCAGTGAAACAAGCCCTACGGAAGTTGCCGAGCCAGCCGAGCCGATGGAGTAGAGCAGAATGGTGTAGACCAGGGTGCGCGTTCGACCGATGCGGTCAGCAATAATGCCCGCGGCAATTCCGCCGACGGCGGACGTGATGAGCGTCGCCGAGCTCACCAGGCCCGCGGTACTGGCCGACCAGTGGAATTGATCGCGCAATGTTTGCACGGCAAAGACGTACAGAAGCACGTCCAGCGCATCCAGCATGTAGGCGAGCATGGCCGCCCAGAGAGCAAGCCAGCGCTGGCTGGCGAAGCGGCGCATGGATCAGATGATAATACGTTTCTGGTTTCTTGTTTCTGGTTTCTGGTTGGGGACGATCGAGCGTTTACGGGGCGCTCGATATCGCTACTACATGTTGGCCGCGGGGGAGCAGGACTACCCAGTTGGGGCCGGATTCCAGGATCGTTTGCTTGGTTGCGGAGCCATCCACTTCTAACTTGTAGGGGCGCGTGTTTAGGACGGCAGCGGCGCGGGCGTTGCTTTGGTAGGAGAATTCCAGGCCTGCCGCTGAAACATTTGCCGAGCGTAAGTCGCCGTTGAAATCGAGCATGCGCATGGCTGGATCTTTTTGTGCCGGTTCGATAACGTTCGGCCCGGCGGGTACCCACAGAGTTGTCTGGTCGTGAACCGGCCACAAGCGGCCGTTCACTATGGCCGGCCCTTGCCATGGAACACCCACGCCGTAACGCGAATCCACGATCAGCCGGCGGCCGTCCTGCTGCAATTTATCCACGCTGGCCGCGGCTGAGGCGAGCAATGGAAGATCGGGCGCCAGGATGGAGTTTTCGAAGTACAGTGTCACCCTCGGAAATGCTCTCGCCGCCAGATGCACCAGCTCGAACAGCTCCGTGCCTGTCTGCTGCTTGGTGGGATAAACATCTTGGTAGCGCTCCACGATGTTGATATCGATGGCCAGTTTGTCGGTTTGTTTGGTGAGCGGCTGGTACTTTTCGGCGATCTTCGGATACCGCTCGGGACCGAGGTTCCAGATGGTGGCCGGATCTTCAATCAGAAACGTGAAGTCGTGCTGATCCAGCAACGGCAGGACGCGCGCGGCATCGGCGCCGATGAGATCGCGCATGCGCGTATCGAAGCGATCGTCCACGTGCGTCAGTACGAAATCCAGATTCGGCTTGGATTCGCGAATGGCTTCGATCTTCGCGATCCATTCCTCCTGCTGGCGGCGCGCGAGCTCGGCGCGGTAATCCAGAAAAGTGCGCAGCCGCGCAGCGTCCGGTTTTCCGTTTTGAAACAGCTCTAGCGGATCGAAGCCGTGCATCGCGCGGAACTCGTCGCGAACTTCGGCGTTCATGGGAGTGAAGCGGGCGGGATTGTCGGCGCCTTCGAGCGATTCGAAATACAACTCGGCCAGGTTCACACCGTCCCAATCGAAACGGGTGATCAGTGCTTCAACGCCTGTGGAAACGGCGGCGAAGGACTCGCGATTCGTCAGGTTCATCAGCTTACGCCAGTCCAGTTGAGCATCCTGCAGGATCGCGGTTTTCTCTCGCCACTCCGGATGATCGGCCCAAAATCTCTCGCTGACGTGCGGCAGCTCCAGCCACACGTAGACCAGAATTGCCTTGCGGTGACAAGCTTCGATCAGACGGCGCAGGTATTCGTCGTTGGCCGGGTCGGATTCATAGTAATGCCAGCCGGCGACATGCAGAGCGCCGATGCCGGATTTGCGCCAGCGGTCCGCGAAATAATCCAAATCCACGCGCGAGCGATAGGATCCGTCAAAAAATGCCCACAGACGCTCGCTGCGGAATGGTGCGGTCATCCCCAGATCGCTGAGCGCCTGCAACAGGTACGGAAACCGCTCGTAGCCTTGTGGACCGGGCTGCACGGCGATCCACAGCGCCACTCCGGAGCCTCGGCGTACTGCCGCTTCCAGCGGTGCGCCCTCCCAACGTTCGGTGGCGAAAACGCGGGCGTCTTTGGGTAGCTGAAATACCGGAATGTCCACACCCGTTTGCCACACGATGGGGAGCTTGGGCGCGTGTTCATCCACGATGCTTCGTACTACTACGTGCTTTTTGCCGGCCTCGAAGCCGAGCGCTTGCGCGAGTTCGCTTTCGCCCTCCAGCACTACCATCTCGCCCTGCTGGATGCGCTGCATCCACTGCGCCACAGAGCCGGGAGCGACATTGCGGACCACCACCAGATTCGCGGGCCCTCCCGCGGCCGCGGTGAGTCCGATGGAGCCGAGGATCTGGGGCCAGGCGCCCGGGTCGTCGCCGGCGATGTGGTAAGTGAACGTAGCGGCCGGCGCCGAGCTAATCAGCCAGAGCCAAAGCCAGACAAATCGTGGCGCACGCACTCGTGCGTGCCGCGTCGGCACTCTTGCCGACGCCCGTGCGTTCACACGAGTGTGAACGCGGCGCGCATCAGTGCGTGCGCTACCGTGTAAATGCATACCAGAATCCAGCCCGTAGATCATAGAAGTTCGGCCGCCGTGGATTGTATTCGTTCACCGTGTACACACCGCGCATGTAGTTTACTGAAAACAACATCCCTTTCGGCAGCTCGCGAACTTTGAATCGCACCCCCGGCCCGGATTCCACATAGTTGGCCCAGTATTGGCCCAGGCGATCAGCCGTGCCGTTGAAGTTCAAATAGATCTGAGCTTGCTGTAACGGCCCGGTTTCGGTCTTGGCGAACGTGTAGCCCGCGCGGTTCTGCGAGTAAGCCAACATGTCATCTTGAAACCTGCTCACGAAGACGCCATCCTCATTGCTTTCGAAGAAGAAGCCCTTGGACGCGCCCATCAGATGTCCGAATCCCTTGGCGTAGGCGATGCCACCGCGATAATCCGGAATCATAGCGCCGACATCAGTGCGGCTGGTCAAATACTTTACGGATTCACCGGCCTCAAACCATCCCACTACGCCGTGAATGGGCAGCGTGGTCACTCCCACGCCGAAAATAAAGGAAGTTTCCGAAAGATATTGCGGTGCGGGATTGCTGAGCGTCGACCCGGTGGTGCCGCGCACGTCGCCCACGAATCGCCCCGAGACGTACGGACGAATGGGAAGCTTGCCTAGCTTGATTTCCGTCTTCACCTGGGCGTAGCCAAACGCGTCGTGCCAGCGGCTGGAATAGAAGGGAAACGCCCAAAAAGTAGTGCGAAACAAGTCGAACGCGGGCGCCAGGTTGTGATACGACTGATCGGCCTCCTTTGCGACGGCCGGATCCGGGCTCTTGGCAGCCAGCTTAAACCACTTGATGGCCTCCCGATCCTCGTGCATGATGTTGTACAAGCGGCCTAGCTTCAACATCACGTTAAAATCCACCGGATCGTTTTCTTGCGCGATGGTCAGATATTTCAGAGCATCCTTTAGATAGCCGGCGTTCAGGCTCTTTTCGGCCATACTCTTGGCTTCTTCGAAAGTACGTTGGGCGGTAGTGCCGCGGCGCCGCATGGTTTGCGGAAGCTTGAGCGCCACACGAACGCGATCAGCCAGATCCTCATCGCCGCCCTTCAGCACCTGCTCGAGCAAGGGTTGCGCGTCCGCGTAGTCGCCACGGTTCAGCCTGAGGAAACCAAGCTGCGCGGCCGAGAGCAGATCATCTGGGGCCATCTGATTCAGTTTCTGGAACTGCTGCTCAGCCTCCTCTTTCTTCCCCATTTCGAGCAACAAATACGCGAACTCGCGGCGCAACTCGAAATTATTCGGATCCAGTTCCAGCGCCTTTTCGAATTCGTAGACGTAGGGATAACGAGACGGCAGAAGTTCGCGGGCTTTTTCCGCGACGCGTGCAGGTTCGCCTCGCGACGCGGCCAGCAGCACGTAAGTGGCCTCTTCGGTGTGTCCTTCCAGCTTCCAAACACGGCCGAGATCCAGCAAAAGCTCACGCTCGCCGGGTTTCAAGCGCCAGGCTTTCTCATAGTGTTCGGCCGCGAGAGCCAGTTCATCACGCTGCTCGGCCAGTGCGGCCAATTCCTGGTGCGCGCTGAAGTTGTCCGGTGACATCTCTAGCGCTTTTTTCCAACGCGCAATGCCGTCGGCTAGCGGCCGGTCGATATTTTGGAAAGCCTGTTCGGCGGTGGCGTCGCCAGTCTTGCGAATCCGGTCAAAGATGCGCCGGGCGATGGCTTGCTGCTTGGTTTCGTAGCAAAGGAACGCGTATTCGAGCGCCACATGCCGGTCCGAAGCGTCCAGGCGCATGGCTTCGGCGAATTGGTCGCGCGCTTCTTCGTTTTCGCCCACTTTGAGCAGCGCGTAAGCCAGATCCTTGCGGATGGAAGCGCGATTGGGCGTGATCGCGATTGCCTGCCGGAATCCGGCGATGGCCTGATCGTAGTTTTTCTGGCGAAGCGCGGCGTAAGCTTGTTCCAGAGGCCCGTACGCTGGGTCGGGATTCTGGGCGATCCCGGAAGCCAGCGCGAGCGTCAGGATAAAGATTATTCGTAACACCGATGTACCCGCACGGAATACAGGTATAGTGGAGTACCGGGGAAAGTTATCTCAACATTTCGCTAGACCAAGCGATGATTCACTCAATCGCGTTACAATAATCAGCACTAATCTCCGCGTCCAGGCTCGATTTATGGAACGCCCTCTTCACCGCATCGCTCAAATTGTCTTCCTCGCCGCATCATTTATTACAACGGGCGTAACAGCTAATGCGCAGTTCAAGGTGGTTGGGCCTCCGCCGTATACACCAACTGTCGCGCGCCAAAAAATCAGGGCGTTGTTAGAAGCAGTTGATCCGGCGAATAGCGCTGAGACCCTCAAGACGCTCAGCGGGCTGCTCTCCTGGTACAGAGATCTTATCGATGAAGAACTGATCGCGGCCTGGCAGAAAGATAGCCGGGCAAATCTCACTGAGCTGATGGAGCCGCTGGCCGATGCGCGCGTAGCCTCGGCCGTGGTCGAGTTCTCGTGGCGCCAGCAACGTCAAGCAGCGTTCAAGCCCGCATACGCGCCGATGTTCGTGAACTTTATGACGCGCTTCCCGGAAAGCGCGCGACCCTTTCTGGATGATCTGCTGGGAGGTACGCCTAACCTCTCGCAGCCCGAGGCGGAGACGGCCTGCAGGATTCTGCTGGACATGCCGGATGTCGGAACGTGGAAGAAGGACGCGCTCCGGATCCTGCCTCATTACCGCCGGGTAGCTCAGGCCCTTCTGGCTCAAGATCTGCATGGAAGCGACCAGGAGAAGAGCTATGCGGCTGAGCGCTGGTTGGCCGATCTTAGAGCGGATGTGCCGGGTGCGGCAAGCGACCGCACCTCGAGAGAGAGCGTCGCTACTGAGCAGCCAACCACGCGTAGAAGGCCCACTCTAGCGCGGCCAGCCGTAAACGACAGCACTCCCACTGGCGATCAGACCGCGTCTATCGCTCAATCGCACTCGAGCGACGATCCTCCGCCTTCGCCCGCGGCTATCTCCACACCGGCGCGCCCATCGCTTCAAACCGAGCCTCGACCTGCGCCGCTTGCGGCTCCTCCGCAACCTTACAGCGGACCGAAATCCGGAACTCTGGAATGCGGCGGCGGACCCATCCCGCAGAACGCCGAATACGTGTTTCGGAATGTGCCGCTGGTAAAAATGCACCTCGACTACGACACCAAAACCTGGGAAGCCCGCCTGGCGCCAGGCGACGGACAAACCCAAAAGTTGATCGTCAAAAACAAGAGCTCCGGCCCACAGAAGCATTGCATGGTGCATTGGACTGCAACCCCGTAATCTAGGAGGACCATTATGACAAAACCTTCGCCGCTCATCTTCTGGCAGATTTGCTTGCTGGTTGGCACTAACGGTGCGCTGTTCGCTTCGCCCCAGGAGCCCGCGCCCGCGCCTGCGCCAGCACAGCCGCAAAGCATCACGCTCCCAATTGGTACCGAGATCGCCATCACCACGGTCGACCGGATCAATTCGAAGACCGCCGACTTGAATCGAGAGTATGCCGCGAATCTGGACGATCCCATAATCGTCGACGGGGTGACGGTAGTGCCGGCGAACACGAGCGCGTTCTTGCGGGTATCCGATATTAAGAATCCAAAGTTCAAACGCGCCTCTCTGTCCATGACCCTGGTTGCAGTAACCGTCAATGGACAGAGGGTTGAAGTCAACGCGGACAAAGTGGATTCGCAAAGTGGATCGCGGGCCAAGAGGACTGCGGTTGGAACGGCCGCCGGCGCGGGCGCTGGTGCGGCGATTGGAGCGGCTGTCGGCGGAGGCGCGGGAGCCGGCATAGGCGCAGCGGTCGGCGGTCTCACCGGCGCGACCGCGGGAGTCCTGACAAGAAAAGGCGTCGAGGTTGCACCGGAGACGCGGTTCACGTACAAGCTGACGCAGCCAGTCGCAATCAATTACTAGCAATCCACAAGCCGGGATTGTCAGGCCTTCCGAGAAGCCAATGCCAGGGGGAACCCAATTCGCCGCTTGGATGGAACCGGTTTCGGCTCGATCAACTGGCGGATTGCGTCGAAGACGGCTACGATATGCGCGTCGTGCATTTGAAACTTGTGTTCCAGCTCGGCGATTTTCTGCGCCAGTTCTTTGTGAGTCGCGATGACCTCGCGCAGCTTGACAAAGGCTCGCATAATAGCGATGTTCACTTGTACGGCGCGTTCGCTGTTTAACACGCTAGACAGCATCGCCACACCCTGTTCGGTAAAAACATAGGGCATCGTGCGTCTGCCGCCACGCCCGTCTTTTGACATCGCATTTTGCGATGTCAAACATTCCGCCTGTTCCGGCTTCAGCCGGAACATGAAATCGCCCGGGAATCGCCTTAAGTTGCGCTTCACTTGCTCATTCAACCGGAAGGTTGGTACGCCGTAGAGCTCCGCCAGGTCCGTATCGAGCATCACTTTCTGGCCGCGAATGAAATAAATGCGCCTCTCGATGAAGGCCACAGGAACCACGTTAGATCTACGTCTCACTGCGAGAGCTGTTTTCTTTGCCATAGAGATCAAGTGCGCAAACGAACGCAGTTGTCTCACTCGAAGCCCAAACGCAGCCCTGGCAAACGATGCGAAAATAACCGTCATGGCTCGTGAGTTCCCCTCAACGCCGGAGGCGGTTCCCTCCGTCGATACCAAACTGCGGCGCATTGTGACTAAGTTGCCGGTTCCTGAATCGCTTCCGATCCTTGAAAAGTTGCATCAATATGAGCCGCTGGCGATGCGCGGCCAGCCGCCCGTGGTCTGGGACCACGCAGAAGGCTTTCAGGTGTACGATGCTTATGGCAATTGTTGGATTGACTGGTCGTCCGGCGTACTCATCACCAATGCCGGGCATGGGCGGCGGGAAATCATCGACGCCGTCGCGGCGCAAGCGAAATCCGGGCTACTCACCAATTACGCATTTCCGAGCGAGATTCGTTCGCGCTTGGTGGAGCGGATCGCGAAGCTGCTGCCGAAACCGCTAGAGAAGGTGTTTTTGCTCACCACCGGTTCTGAAACTGTGGAATGCGCCATCAAGCTCAGCCGCGTGCATGGGTTTCGCACTGGCGGACGCTCGAAAAATATAATCGTTTCCTATTCCGATGCGTTTCACGGCCGAACCTTGGGCGCGCAGCAGGCGGGCGGTATTCCATATCTGAAGGAATGGATCGGCAACCTGGATCCGGGCTTCGTGCAACTGCCGTTCCCGGACGGCTTCCGCACTCCCGATACATCCTTCGATCATTTCGAGCGCTGCCTCGAGGAACACCATGTCGATCCGCGAAATGTCGCCGCGGTGCTGATGGAGACTTACCAGGGCGGCAGCGCCGCCTTCGCGCCCAATGAGTATATGCGGGCGCTACGAGAATGGTGCAACCGGCACCGAGCGCTATTAATTCTGGATGAAGTGCAGGCCGGCTTTGGACGAACCGGTACCCTGTGGGGCTTTGAGCACTACGGCATCGTGCCCGATTTGGCACTGTTCGGGAAGGGAATTTCGAGCTCGCTTCCGCTGGCAGCCGTCGCCGGTAGCGCGGAGATTATGGATTCGCAACTGATCGGCACCATGACATCCACGCACACCGGTAATCCGGTTTGTTGCGCCGCGGCGCTGGCATCCATCGACATCGTGGTTAACGAAAAGCTGGCAGCGAACGCTTGCCGGATAGGCGATGTGCTGCATCGGCGGCTGCGCGAAATTCAGAGCCGGTTTCCTGAGATCGGCGTGGTGCAGGGCCGCGGCCTGGTGGCCGGCCTCGCATGCGTAAAGGACGGGCCAAGCTCGCCCGATGGAGATCTGGCGTTCGAAATCGTGCGGCACTGTTACGAGCAGGGTGTGCTGATGTTTGCTCCGGTCGGCTTCGCAGGCGCGACGGTGAAGATCGCTCCACCACTGGTGATCACCGAAGAAGCGATTCTCGAAAGTACCGCGGTGCTGGAAAAGGCATTCGAAGGGCACTGCAAGTAACAGCATGCAAATAAGCATCATCGGAGGCGGGATGATCGCGCACGATCAGATTCTCCCCTCGTTTTATCAGCTTCAGCGGCTCGGCCTGGCGGACCATATCACCGTGTGCGCCCGTCACGAGAGCACGCTGGATGCGCTGGCTGCATCGGAGCAGATTAAGCGGGCCTTCCCTGGACACACCTTTCGTTCGTCGACCGAGCCTTATGGCGAAATCATCGCGCGAATGCCTTCGCGCAACGTGGTTGTGGTCGCGCTTCCCGACCAACTGCATTTTGACGCCGTGATGGCCGCGCTTCAGGCCGATCAACACGTGCTGGCAGTGAAACCGCTGGTGCTGCGGGCGTCGGAAGCCGAGACCATTCGGCATGAGGCGCTGAAGCGCGGCCTGTTCGTGGGAGTTGAATATCACAAGCGTTTCGATGACCGCAGTTTTATGGCGCGGCGCAAATATCGAGCCGGCGAATTCGGCGAATTTCGCCTGGGAACCGCTTGCCTGATGGAGAAGTGGTACTATCGCCACTCCAACTTTCAGAATTGGTGTACCAAGGAGAACTCGGACGCGTTCACTTACATCGGCTGTCATTATGTGGACCTGGTGCACTTCATCACAGGGTTGACGCCGGTTTCGGTGAGCGTCTACGGCATCGCGGATCAATATCCGAACGGCAACGAGGGCTATCTCTGGACCGATGCGCGCGTCATCTGGAGCAACGGCGCGTGCCTGAATGTACAAAATTCCCTGAGCTTCCCTGATGACGCGCCCGGCACCAACACCCAGGGCCTGACGCTTTACTGTTCAGCGCAGGATCGCGGCGCGCTGTTGCGCCATTCCGATCAATACCGCGGGCTCGAATACGTTTACTCACGCCAGCCGGACTCGCCCGGAAGCACCATGTACGCCGAGCCGAGTCCGGATTATTTTCAGTACGTGGATTTAGGAGGCCCGGGGCTAACGCCGGTCGGGTACGGCTACCGGTCCATTGATTACCTGTTCCGCTGCTGCCTGAGAGTGGACGCCGCGTTGGACCGCCAGCAGGCGATTCAAGAGATCGACGACGAAGGAATCGCGGCCACGCCGGCCAACAGCCACTACAACGAGCAGGTGATTGAGGCCGCGCGGCGCTCGATTTTGAACGGCGGTATTACGGTGTCAGTCGGAAATTCACGATGATGGTCGTCGCCACTTCCACGGGTTCTCCGTTGAGCAGCGTCGGCTGGTAGTGCCATTGTTGAACGGCGGTGATCGCTGCCGCGGCCAGATCTGGATCGGCGGTAGTCACCGCCTTCAACGACAGTATGTTGCCTCCGGTCGAGATAACTGCTTCCAGCAAAACCGGCCCCTCGATTGCCTTTTGTTGAGCTATCTCGGGATAGATGGGCGCAACTTTGGAGACCAGCTGAGCTGCAACAACGTTGCCCCCTACACGAATTCGGCGTGGAACAACTGAACGCGCAACCAGAGCTGGCGGTTTCTTGCCGATCACCTCCACTTTTTCGCTGATAGTACCAAGTTCCATGATTATGTCGGAGCGCTGGCTATCATTCGCATTCAGAGTCACGTCATTGCGATGCGTCTTGAATCCCGGGCTGTTCACTTCAAGCGTGTAATGCCCGGCTGGAATCGAAGCCAGCGAATATTCACCGGCTGCACCAGTGATAGCCGTCTCTCTAGCGTTTGTGTCCAGATTAGTGGCCAGCACGGGAACACCCGGAATCACGGCGCCACTGGCGTCATAGACAAAGCCTGAAATCGTACCGCGCGCGCCTTGCGCCTGGCCGCGAACGACTGCGATCGGGAATAACAGACAAACTGCGGCCAGGAACGTCGCAAGCGCAGCCTTCCGGCTCAATCTTTTTCGATTGATCTTCGCGTTCAGCAACGCGACCAGCCGGCTTTCGAGGTTCGACTGGTGCGCCATGGCTACACTTAGGAACGGGGCTGCGCCGGGCTGCAGCGTCCGGACCAGCTCCAGCAGATGTCCGGCATACGATGGACCGTCAATGCCCAGCCGCAGCACGCCATCGTCGCAAGCTCGCTCACGTTCAATGCGCAATCGCGCGGCTGCAATCCAAACCAGTGGATTGAACCAGTGCAGTGCACACGCGATTTGCATCACAATCTGGAACAAGCAATCGTGCTGTTGCACGTGGACCATTTCATGCGCACGAACCAGACGCAATCGCTCCGCGGGCCAGGAGCTGTGACAGGACGGAAGCAGAATAACGGGCCGGAACACGCCGCACGTTAAGGGCATCGTCACTCGATCGCTTTCCAGGCATGTCACACTGCCAGCCGGTTCAATTGGCCGCGCGGATCGTTTCAGCCAGGCGAGGCGAAGCAGTCCAGCGGCCAAGCGGCCGAGGACGAATACCGCGCCGGCCGCCCAGATGATCGGAATCCACGGCACTCGATTAGCCGGGACGTGCCTGGCGACTGGCATTGTTAGGCTCCGGGCCGGGCTGACCGTCATCACGACTGCGGCCGGGGCGGCGACTACCCGGCCAGCGCCGATTGAAGGCGCGAGCAGCGACAGCACCGGCATCGCAAGCAAACACACGGCGGCGGCAATCCACACCAAACGCCGCGCGGAAGCGGATGCCCGGCGCATCGCAAACGCCGCCAGGTAAGCAGCGATCAACAGCAATGTGGCCCGGACGGCCTGATCCATCAAGAATGAACTCATTTCCAATCTCCTTTCGCCTTGGCTTCTTCAATCAGCCGCGCCAACCTGTCGAGCTCCGCCCCGGACAGCTTCGCGGAGCTGAGATCCAGCAATGCCGCGACGGCCTGTTCAGTGGATCCCTCAAAAAATGTCTCAAGCATGTGACTCAGCGCGGATCGCTTCGCACGCTCGCGCGGAAGCGTGGGAACGTAGACATACCGGAGAGCTTCTTCCTCATGCCGGACGTGGCCTTTTTCCTCCAGCACCCGGAGCTTGGCCCGCACGGCCGAGTAACTGGGACGATCCGCAAGAGCAGCGTGGATTTCCGCACCGCTGGCGCGCCCGCGCTGATACAAGATGTCCATGATCTGCCGCTCGCGGCGGCTCAACGTGGTGTGCACCTTCTGGGAAGCCATAGCTTAGATGCTGCATAAGCAGCACTATGCTAGAAAAATAGCATAGCCGGGATGCTCTGTCAATAGCTATTTGGCAAATTCGCGGTACAGATCGGCGACGTGCGCGCTGGCAGTGTCGCCCGAGTGAATCACCACGCGCCATCGGATGTGCAATGAGGCGCCCGCGGCGAGCGTGGTGTGAGCCTCAGGGGCGGCCGGATCGAACGCGTGTTGTCCCCAGGGATTCACCGCGAACAATCCGTAATCGCGCGCGTGCCAATGCACCGGATACCAGGGGTTCGAAGGATGATCGAAAATCGCAATACCCAGCTTCTCGCCATCCAGTGTGCCGGAATAATCAACCCAACTGGAACGCTTGCCCCAAATCGCGGCCATGCCTTGCTTGCCTTCCGCGCTCACCATCTTTCCGGACCCGCTCTTTTCGGTGAGCGCATCCGCCAGCCGGATGGCAAAGGCGCCCTCCTTGGTGTCTCCGAAGACAACCTTTTCGGGAGCCGTCAGGGTGATGTCGAAATCGATAATTCGCAGAGCCGGCGTGGCGTGGAAGGTCATCACGCGATGCTCCACCAGCACGGTTTTGCCGGCGTGATCGTTCCAATCGAATACAGTTTCCAAGGTCTTTGAAGCGGGCTTCCATTCGGCTTTAGTGGCCACGATTCGTCCGGTTTGTGGATCTTTGTACGAGGGGTCGTTCTCCCAAAATTTGACGCCGTTCACGTCATCGTAGGAAAACCACAGGCCCCGATGATGCAGATGGTCGCGGCTTTCACCCTCGCTCAACTCCATGGGAAATCGCCGCGTGATGATTTTGCCGGACGCGGAGCGTAGCGGCGCGAGATAGGGTCTCCCTTCCACGACACCGGAATGAAACGTCGTAAAAGGCTTGCCGTCGAGGTCGATATCGATCTTGTCCGGCACCTGTCCAAAGAGGGGCGCGAGCAGAAAGCACGAAAGAAGCAGGTTTCTAATCACGCCCCAATTCTATCTCTTAGCTAGTGAGATGTGGCGCAGACACTCGTGTCTGCAGCGCCGAGACTCATCTCGGCGCTCTTCCTTTCGCCCGCACTCGACCAGCGATAATCCTCGGCGAGGCTCATGAGTCCCGCCTTAACAGGATTGTTCTCGATGTAAGCCGCAATTCGCCGCCATTCCTTTTCATCTCGAACCCAATGGTCATAAGACTCCGCCTGCCAAAACGTCTCACCGGCGCGGCCTAGAATGCGATTCGCGTCTCGAGCCGTAACTCCCTTCAGTGACTGCATCAGCCTGGATGGTGAGATTTTCGGCAGCAGCAGCACATGGACATGATTGGGCATGATCAAATACGCTCCCAACTCGTAGTGACCTATTTGTACGCCTCGATGCAGTGAGGCTACGACAATGCTAGCTATGGACTCCAACGCCAGATACTTCGGACCGTGTCGCGTAGTGTCCAGATAGCGGTCCATCCATACGAAGGCAGCACCTGAGGCGAGCTTGTCGGGAGGAGGGTATCGCGCGTGCGGGACGCTGCCGTGAAGATGCCAGGTGACGAAGAGCCATTTCCCATCGGGATGCTGGTGTGGGAGGCGGCGGCGGAAATCTCGCATACAGGGTAGTGTCTCGCGTCCGTCTGGATTCTCGAAGCAAAGACGCCGAGATGAGTCTCGGCGCGGCACGCAGGAGTGAGTGCATTGCTAACGATAAGAATCTTCGCGTGCAGCGACGATTTTTCAAGCCGCACTCCTCAACTGGTTGACTTGGTTGAGTGTGGTTCGGGCCGCCGTCAGGATGGCTACCAGCAGGGTACGTGCATTGGGACTGACGTGGTAGCGATGGGTATGCGGCACTTTCCGGATTAAGCCGTGCGCTCGTAGCATCCGGAGCCGTCGGCTGATGGC
>JBEKJJ010000175.1:0-15779 GCA_050011295.1 Bryobacteraceae bacterium | reverse complement strand
CGTAGAAAATACTTACCGGATGCCGCGACAGCGTATGTCACTTTGGCTTTCGCCAAAAGCCGCCCCGGCTGAGAGCCATTCTGCCAGGCTACTTCCAGGTCCCCTTCAAAGGCGTATTCCGTAGCTGATTCGCACTTTGCCGCTATATCTTGAATGACTTTTCGGACGTCAAAGGAAGCATTTTGGCCAGGCAAAGTACTAGACGCGCAAAAAACACAATAAACCAACAAGCAGCGGATTGGTATTGGCATTTCCATCAGCTAATCGTAGCAATTGACGACTGCCAAAAAAATGACGACTGCAAAAAAACGCCGGCACCCATTTCCGGGGAAAAAAACGCCGGCACCCATTTCCGGGGCCGGCGGTCATCCGGTTGTAACTGAGAATCTGTTATAGCAAATCTACTTCGTCGCCGGTGGAGCGCCTGGCAGCGTGTAGCGGAGATCGATGAATCCCATGTTCAGATTCGCGTTAGTGGGCGCGGTGCCCGTCGCCAGCCAGGGATTTCGCTGCAGATACGAATACTGCAAGATCAGGTTCAAGGCGCCCCATCTCGGGTTCTTTGCAAGTGTGAAGTTGCTGCCGAATGAAATTTCCTGAATCGCTCGATTCTGCCCGTCGCTCGAGAGCGGGCCGTATCCGATCAGCTTTCCGTTGGTATCTATTGCCGTATCCCTGCCGATGTAAACGCCGCCGTAGTAAGCGAATAGCAGCGCTCTCCCGGCGGTGGCTTCAAAGCCCGCTACTGTGGATGCGGAGTGCACCAGCGAGAGGTTTCCGTTGGCCTGGATGATGAAATCCGGAGCCTGTCCGAAAATGTAACGGCCCCCGCCATCGCTCCAGTAATTATTGTCAATGAGGCGGAAACCCTTGAACAACTCGAAGTTGAAGTTGAACTCCCCTCCGAAGCCAGCCTTGGTGAAGGTCTGGACAGGAGCAGTAGCGCTGAACGGACTCGCGATCCGATTCGTGGACTCCAAGCCCACGAATTCAAAGTGGGCCTTCTCGCTCGGATCGAAGGCCAATTTCGCGATGATATCCGGATGCAGAGACGATGCCGAAATAACGCTTGCTCCATTGTTCACTTGCGTTCCGAGGATGCTCGCGTAGGCTGCGGGACCTACGATCGCACTGCCACCGTTGCCTCCGCCAACATATGGCTCCGAGTTCTCCAGGGCGATTGCGAAAGCCGCCTTGTCGCCCCAATGGTACGCGCCGCGGAAGCCGGGAATTCGGCCCCACGTCAAGCCTAACTGGTAATTCACGTCCATGTCCTGGGAGAAGAAGACATCGCCGGGCAGAGGGGAAACCCCTTTCCTGTTCGGCGTCGCCAAGCTCCAGGACTGACCTGCCAGAAACTCCCAACCGTTTTTCCGGACATCCACCCAGAACAGTCTGAGACGAAAAACGTACGGGTTGCTACTGACAGCGAGTGCGCCGTTTGGGGGATTTCCGAGTTGACCCAAAAAGTCAGACTCCCAATATCCAATGACATTGAAATCCTTGAAGCTGGTGTCGACGCGCATGCCGATGCGCGAGTTCTGTGGGCTTAAACGCGTTTCGCCAATGCTTCCAGTTTGCGTGTTGCTGTAGGGAATGCTGCCAAAGTTAGTGCCAATACCCGACCCGGGATTTGTGGATCGCGTAACCGAAGTCATATCCATGAATCCCACTGGAGTGAAAAAGGCGTCGCCCAACTTGAACTGCAGCGGACTTGATGTGTCGCTGCTGGTTTGCGCCGGAGGCGCGATACTTATTGGAGTCGGCGGCGGCGTATTTGGAAATATCGGCGTCGTGCTGGCTACCAGCGGCCGCGTAGCCGGATCCAACGTGCGCGGACCGGCGGCATTACCACCTTGGGTCGCCGAGGCTTCCGTCCGCCCTGGCTGCTCGGGTTTCGACAACGCGTCCAGCCGGCGCGTAAGTTCTTCGATCTGCTTCTGCTGCAGCGCTAACTGCGCTTTCAATTGAGCGACATCATCGCCGCTCTTATCTTGGGCGAACGATACACCCATCAGACCCACTGCCAGGCCAGCCAGCGTGCCCAGGCGCGCCAAGCTTCTTATTGTCATGTTCCTGATCTCCTCCTCAGATTTTGAAGGCTAGAATAGCAATATTCGCGGCAATCGACCATCATCCGGCCGAGGCTCGGTTCTTATAGACAATAGCGGCTGAGGTATTACCGTGTAATGAACGGAATGTTACAAACGGGTTAAATTGTTACAGTGCCGGGCGAGTAAGGAAACTCTCACGCGAATGTCACAGACCTGGGATGAACAGGTGGAAAATAGTCAGTGAGATCCACCCGACCAGGGCGGATGCCGGGATGGTCAATATCCAAGCCCAAACGATGTTGGTCGCGATTCCCCAGCGGACTGCCTTAAAGCGCTGGATGGAGCCTACACCCGCGATGGCGCCCGCCGTGACATGAGTGGTGGAGACGGGCGGCGCCGGGTGCATGAAGTGGGCCGCGAAGATGATCGAAATGGCCGCCGCAGTCTCGGCGCAGAATCCGCTGCGCGGCTTCAATTTGGTCAGCCTGGCGCCCATGGTATGTATGATTCTCCAGCCACCCGACAATGTGCCCAGAGCAATCACTGTATAGGAGGACATCAGAACCCAATAAGGCACTTCGAACGTGCGCAGATGCTTCGAGCTGACCAGCACGGCGGTGATGATCCCCATGGTCTTTTGGGCATCATTGGTCCCGTGCGACAAGCTGAGCGCCGCCGACGAGACTAGCTGAAGCCTCCGGAAGTATTTGTCCATTCGCTTGGGGTTGAAATCGCGGAAGAGCCAATATACGGCCACCATCAGCAGCATCGCCAGAACCAGACCCATAAACGGCGCCACCACAATGAAAATCAAAGTGAGTGTCCAGCCGCTTCCGATCAATGCATCGAAGCAGTGCTGGATACCTTTGAGGCGCGCCACGTGTGCCATGGCGGCTCCCGCGTAGCCACCCAGTAGCGCGTGCGATGAACTGGTGGGCAGCCCGAACCACCAGGTGATCAAATCCCAGGTGATGGCGCCAACCAGTCCAGCCAGAATCACCCAGGGCGTTACGAACTCCAGGTGTACCATCCCGGCGCCCACGGTTTTGGCCACTGCAGTCCCCAGTAGAAAAGCCGCGCTGAAGTTGAAGAAGGCCGCCCAAACCACCGCCCAGAATGGAGTCAGAACCCGTGTGGAAACAATGGTCGCAATCGAATTGGCGGCGTCATGGAAACCGTTGATGAAGTCAAAGGCGAGCGCCGTCAGGATGATGACAGCCACTAGCGCAAGCGAGTATTCCATGCGTCAGGAGTTCTTCACCACCACGTTTTGCAGGGCATCGGCAACGTCTTCGCAGTTGTCGGTAGTTTGTTCGAGAAACTCGTAGATTTCCTTCAGCTTCAGCAACGTGATTGGATCTTTCTCGCTACGGAACAGCTCGCTGACCGCATCCCGAACCAGTTGGTCGGCCACCTCTTCCAGACGATTCACCTCGATGCAATAAGGCAGCACCGGCTTCTTCGTTTCCAGCGCCTCAAAGGCCAGTTGTAGGGTTTGGGCGCAAGAATACACAATCTTACACAGCTCCACCACCATGTGAGGAATGGGCTCTACTCGATAAGCCACCATGCGATAGGCGGCGTCCTCAATACCGTCCAGCACGTCATCCAAATGTGAAGAAAGCGAGTGGATGTCCTCCGGATCGAGCGGTGTGATGAAAGTCTGGTTCAAGCGTGTGTATATTTCATGAATCACTTCATCGCCGCGTTGCTCGAGCGTCCTGATCATGGCGGCGGCGCTGGCCAGCTCCGCATTGCCAGCCTGCGCCCCCTCCAACAGTAACCGCGCAGCCTCCAGGATGATTCTCGCCTGGGATAGAAAGAATTCGTAAAACCGCTCCTGACGAGGGAAAAGTTTCATATTTTGTTTGGGTTAAGAACCGGCAGCAGCAACGATCAGTCTATCAAAACAAATCCCGGCTGTAGGCGCGGATCTTTCCGCTGCTGCTCACTCCCCGTCGTGCTATATTGCAGTCGCGACCAGGCCAAGCGAATGCGAACGCGAATCGTCAGAAGATTCCTTTGGAGCGTCTTCCTTCTTTTTGCCATTTCGCTATTCGGTGTGGACTTGTACGTTTCGCGCATAATATCCAACAACGAAATTGAGGATCTGCGCGCCGCCCTCACCACTCAAGCGAAAATTCTCACCACCGGCTTGCCGGCCGCGAACGGCCATTTCGATAGCTGGGTGAAGACCGCGGCCGCGCAAACCGGCGCCAGGATTACGCTGCTGGATCGTGACGGAGCGGTGTTGGCGGATTCCGATCCGAGTGCCGCTGGCGACGTTCTTTCCGTCACGCTTCCAGCGGCTCTGGCGTCAGCCGGCACATTGCGGCTCTCCCAATCGCTTGATCCTATTCACGCCCGCGCGGACGCATTGCGCTCTCGACTGTTTGCCGTGTCCGCCCTTAGCCTCGCGCTGGCAGCCGGACTCGCGTTTATTTTCGTGGAATCGTTTTCCCGCCAAATCGCCAGTCTGCGCGCCTATTCCGAGCGTCTGTTGGATCCCCAGATTTCAGAGCAGGAGCTGCCCTCGGGTGACGACGATCTCGGTGCACTGGCGCAATCGCTCCGCCGAACCGTCCCGCGTATCGGCGCACTGCTCGAAAGCCTGAAGCTCGAAGGCGCACGTCGCGAGGCCATCCTGGCCAGCATGGTGGAAGGCGTGCTCGCGGTGGATAAAGACCTGCGCGTGACATTTTGTAATAATTCGTTCGCCCGAACCGTCGGCGCGCGCACTCCCGTGAGTCCGGGCATGCAGCTTCTCGAACTGGTGCGCGATCCCGCGCTGATCGAGATCATGACCGATGCTCTCTCCACCGGCGAACGCGTGGAGCGCCGGATTACGCTCGCGGCAGCCGACCAGCACTCCTTCGAAGTTCTGGCTGGCCCCTTGGCCGGACCCTCCACACGCGGAGCGCTCGCCATCCTCCACGATGTCACCGAGCTCGAACGGCTGGAGCGCGTCCGCAAGGATTTCGTCGCCAATGTTTCGCATGAGCTACGCACTCCGCTGGCCGCAATCCGCGGATATGCCGAAACTCTGCTCGACGGCGCGCTCGAGGACGAGGAGAACAAGCACCGCTTCGTCGAGATCATTCAAGCGCAAGCCACCCGCCTCACCAACATCGCTTCCGACCTGTTAACTATCTCGGAACTGGAATCCAATCACGCAGCTCCTCCACCTAAGCCCGTCTCAATCCGCGCAGCTTTGGAATCCGCGCTGCGTACCGTGGAATCCGGCGCGCGGATTCGCGGTGTACGATTGCTCGCTGAAAAACTCGACGATGTGCAGGTGTTGGGCAACGAACTCCAAATCGAACAGGTCTTCGTGAACCTGCTGGATAACGCGGTGAAATTCAACCGGCCCAACGGCGAGGTACGGGTAGAGGCCCGTTCAATGGACGAAACCGCGCAAATCACCGTATACGACACAGGCATCGGAATTCCCTCCGAGGATCTTCCGAGAATTTTCGAACGCTTCTACCGCGCTGACAAGGCCCGATCGCGTGAAATGGGCGGCACCGGCCTGGGCCTCTCCATCGTGAAGCATGTGATCGAACAGATGGGCGGAAGCGTCGCGGTAGCAAGCCAGGTAGGACAGGGTTCGCGCTTCACGCTCACGGTTCCTCGGTTCTTCAGTTCCGTCCCCCAACCGAACAACCGAACAACCGAATAACTGAGCAACGGGTTTTGTTGTAACCCGATATTAACCAAACTGTCATTTTTCACTAACCCCATAAAGCTATCCTCAACACGCGGTAGCACATATCAATCGGGGAAGGAATGAGTGTGACCAAGACAAGACTCGCAATCGCGCTGCCAGCAATAATTTGGACGGTTCTGGCCTCCAGCGCCAGCCTACGCGCCGAGACTATCAATGCGGCGGGGGCAACGTTTCCGGCAGTTATCTATCAAAAGTGGTTCCAGGAGTTTCATAAGCTCCATCCGGATGTCCAGATCAACTACCAGTCGCTGGGATCAGGCGCCGGCATTCAACAACTCACCCAAGGCACCGTGGATTTTGGAGCCTCCGACATGCCAATGACCAACGAGCAGCTCTCCAAAATAACCAAGGTCAAGGTGCTTCACTTTCCAACAGTGCTCGGAGGGCTTGTTCCGACCTATAACGTCCCGGGAGTAACCGCGATACTCAATTTCACGC
Organism: Bryobacteraceae bacterium; assembly: GCA_050011295.1. Taxonomy (GTDB): domain Bacteria; phylum Acidobacteriota; class Terriglobia; order Bryobacterales; family Bryobacteraceae; genus Palsa-89. The sequence continues at coordinate 9,560 of JBEKJJ010000175.1, read as the reverse complement.
CGGAGACCTTGGCCGGCATCTACCTGGGCAAGATCACGAAGTGGAACGACGCGGCCTTGAAGAAGGACAATCCGGGAGTGAACTTTCCAGACACCGAGATCCAGGTGGTTCATCGCTCCGATGGCAGCGGCACCACTTTCGTCTGGACGGATTACCTGTCCAAAATCAGCCCCGAATGGAAATCCAAGGTGGGGGCGGGAACCTCCGTCGCCTGGCCAACCGGCCTGGGCGGTAAAGGCAACGAAGGCGTGGCCGGGACGGTGAAGCAGACCGCCAACTCCATCGGTTATGTAGAACTGATTTACGCGGCACAAAACAAGATGCCCTATGGAGCAATACGAAATTCGGCGGGCACATTTGTGAGAGCAGACTTCGACTCCGTTTCAGAAGCCGCTGCGGGAGCAGCCAAAAGCATGCCTGACGATTTCCGCGTCTCTATCACCAACGCGTCCGGCAAGAAGGCCTACCCGGTCTCGTCCTTCACCTGGCTGCTGATCCCCAACAAATTTGACAATGCCACCAAGAAAAACGCCATACAGCAATTTCTGAAGTGGATGCTCGCGGATGGGCAGAAGTTTGCGGCGGGGCTCGACTATGCGTCGCTTCCCCAGCCGGTTGTGGCGAAGGAAGAAAAGCAGATCGGTCTGATTCAGTAGGCGTCCATTCATGGGAACAGCAGTTATCGCCGCGCCGCCCCAATCGGCGGCGCGGAAATTCGTGAAGCGCCTCCGGGACGGCGACAAAGCCGCGCACCTGATAACCCTGATCTTCGCCGCCAGCGTTTTTCTGGTAACGGTTTTTCTAATCTACGAGCTGTGGATTCACTCTTCCAGCTCCCGCGCCAAGTTCGGTCTGGGCTTCCTGTTCACCAGCTCCTGGGATCCCGTCGCGGAGAAATTCGGGGCGCTTCCCTTCATTTACGGAACGGTACTCACCTCCTTCCTCGCCCTTTTGATCGCCGTTCCGCTGGCGGTGGGCGCCGCGATTTTCTTGTCGGAGCTCGCCCCGCCCGGGCTCTCCAACACTTGCACTTTCCTAGTGGAATTGCTGGCCGCGGTGCCCAGCGTGATCTACGGGCTGCTGGCAATCTTCACGCTGGTGCCGTTCCTGAGCAAGTACGGCGAGCCGTTCTTGAAAAAAACGCTCGGCTCTCTCCCTCTATTCCGGGGAGCCCCCTTAGGCTATGGCTATCTGGCGGCCGGCTTGGTTCTGGCCATCATGACTTTTCCGTTTATCATCTCCATCTCGCGTGAATCGCTGCTGGCAGTTCCGCGGGAGCAGCGCGAGGCCGCGCTCGCCTTGGGAGCCACCAAATGGGAATCCACCTGGCAAGTAGTCGTTCCCCACGCGCGGCTTGGCATCATCGGATCCATCTTCCTCGCGCTCGCGAGAGCCCTGGGAGAAACCATGGCCGTCACCATGGTAATCGGTAACGATCCCTCCATCCATGCATCGCTGCTCAAGCCCGGTTACACCATCGCCGCAGTCATCGCCAATGAATTCACCGAAGCCACCGGCGATCTTTATCAGGGCGCTCTCGTAGAATTAGGATTAGTTCTGTTCTTGATCACCATCATCCTGAACGCCTCGGCGCAATTGCTGATAGTGGCCACCACCAAGAGAGGATCCAAGCAGGACTGATGGGCCGGACCAAGCGCAGAAACCTCGTGAACAATGTAATGCTGGCTCTGACGGGAGTGTGCACTTTTTTAACCGTCTCCGTCCTGTTCGTCATTCTCGGCTTTCTGGTTTGGAATGGCTTCCGCTCTTTGGATTGGAATTTCTTCACCAAGCTACCGCTTTCCGCGGGTGAAACCGGCGGAGGATTGGCCAACGCTATAGTGGGGAGCGGCATCACGATATTGATCGCGATCGTGATCGGCGTCCCGGTTGGATTTCTGGGAGGCATTTACCTGGCCGAGTTCGGCGGCAAGACTTTTCCCATGCTCGTGCGCTACACTGCCGATCTGTTGAACGGCGTTCCATCCATTGTCATCGGTATTTTTGCGTGGACTGTGATCGTAGTGCCGATGCACACCTTCTCCGCCTGGGCCGGCGGCTTCGCGCTCAGCCTGATGATGATCCCCATCGGGCTTCGCAGCACCGAACACTTTTTGCGCTCCATTCCCAATTCATTGCGCGAAGCGTCGCTCGCTCTGGGCGCTACCAAAACCCGAACCATTCTGACGGTCGTGGTTCCCGCCGCACGCCAAGGAATTCTGACTGGTTTGATCCTGGGCGTGGCTCGCGTCGCCGGTGAAACCGCGCCGCTGCTGTTTACTAGTCTCAACAACCAGTTTTGGTCGGACAAACTTACCGAACCGACGGCCACTCTCCCGGTCATGATTTATAAACTGGCTACCTCCGCTTATGACGATTGGCACCGCCAGGCCTGGGCGGCCGGTCTGGTGCTGCTAGCGTTTGTCTTAATCACAAATATTGCCGCCCGCTGGGTGCTCTCGCGAGGGGCCTCGGTCCAAAGGGGGTAAGCTTGTCTTTATGGGCGCTGTACAAGGATCTGCCAAAATGAGCGAGATGATGGTCCCGCCACTTCCGCCCTCCAACCCACAAGAGGTGCCGTCCAAAGCCAAGCTGAAGACGGAAAAGCTGGATTTTTTTTACGGAACCTTTCAGGCGCTCCACGATATCAACCTGGAGGTTCCCGAGAAACATATAACGGCGTTGATCGGCCCCTCCGGCTGCGGAAAATCCACGTTCCTACGAACGCTGAATCGGATCAACGAGACCATCAAGAGCGCCCGCTACGACGGCCAGGTTCTGCTGGATGGCCAGAACGTCCTCGAGCTGGATGTAACCAATCTAAGGCGCCGCGTGGGCATGGTATTCCAGCGGCCCAATCCCTTCCCCAAATCTATCTTCGATAACGTGGCTTATGGATTACGCGTGAATGGACTCAAGGGCAAAGAATCGCTGGCCGATCAGGTGGAGCGCAGCTTGAAGCGCGCCGCGCTGTGGGAGGAAGTTAAGGACAAACTGAACCAGTCCGCGTATAGCTTATCGGGAGGCCAACAGCAGCGCCTGTGCATCGCCAGAGCTCTGGCCGTCGATCCAGAAGTTCTGTTATTGGACGAACCGTGCTCGGCTCTCGACCCCATCGCGACATCGAAAATCGAGGATCTGCTCTTTACCCTCAAGGATCAATGTACCCAGGTCATCGTCACGCACAACATGCAGCAGGCCGCCCGCGTGGCCGAGTTTACGGGCTTCTTCCTGCTCGGTAAATTAATAGAATTCGACAAGACGGAAATTATATTCAAAAGGCCGGCGCGAAAAGAAACCGAGGATTACATCACCGGCCGCTTCGGTTGACCTGTCCCTGTGGCGCAGGCCCCCGGCCTGCGAATGTTGATGACAAAGGAGCAGTCTTTGGTCCACTTCAGAGAAGAACTTGACGAATTGCAGCGTCGCCTGCTCGAGATGGCCGGCCTGGTTGAGTCGGCGATTCATCAAAGCGTCGGGGCGCTGGTGGAACGTGACGATCAGCTCGCGAAAGAAGTCCTGTGGAAAGAAGCTCAGATCAATCAGAAGGACATCGAGATCGACGAATTTGCCACGCGGCTCCTGGCGCTCTATCAGCCCATGGCGCGCGATATGCGCTTCCTGACCGCTGCCATCAAGATCAATGGCGACCTCGAACGCATGGGCGATCTCGCCGTGAATATCACCGAGCGCGCCCTGTCCTTGATGAGGGAGCCTCCGGTAAAGCCGCTCATTGACATCCCGCGCATGGCGGATCTGGCCGAAGCCATGGTTCGCAAGAGCCTGGATGCCCTGGTGAAGCGCGATGAACAACTGGCCCGCAGCGTTCTGCTCTCCGATGACGAAGTGGATCAACTGCGCGACGCAGTCTACAAGGAGCTGGTGGCGTTCATGCAGGAAGAAAGCACAACAATTCCACGCGCCGTGGACCTGATGTTCATCGCCCACAATCTGGAGCGCATCGCCGACCACGCCACCAACATCGCCGAGGACGTTCTATTTCTGATGAAGGGCATCGACGTCCGACACCACGCCGAAGTCCGCGAACAAGCGGCCCATTTAAAACAGTGAGTGATCTGGAAATCTGGGAACACTTCGGGCTAGCGTAACGTTCTCGCAACCGTCCACAATGCAGACGTGTCCCCAGATTTCCTTCCCTGGGATCTGGGAACATAGATAACTTGGAACCCGTCTCTCACTATTACTATTCCCATCGCCTCAAGCTCCATTTCTGGGACTGGGGCCAGGATGGCAAACCCCCGCTCGTACTGGTCCACGGCGGCTTGGATCACGCCCGCAACTGGGATTGGGTAGCCCGCACCCTGCGCGAGAATTTCCACGTCTACGCCATGGATCTGCGCGGCCACGGCAACAGCGCCTGGGCGCCCGGTGCGCTTTACAGCCTGGCCGAACATGTTCTGGATCTTTCCGCGCTGGTGGATGTCATCGACGACTTCCCGGTAACTTTAGTCGGCCACTCTCTCGGCGGCATCATCACACTGCTCTACTCCGGCATTTATCCGGACCGCGTGCACAAGGCCGTATCCATCGAAGGCCTGGGACTGCCGGCCTCGCACCGCGTTCACAAGCCCGCACCCGAACGGATGCGCACGTGGATTGAAGGCATCCGCCAAACCGAGCGCCGCGAGCCGCACAGCTATCCCAACATCGAATCTGCTGTCGCACGCATGAAGGAAGCCAATCCGCATCTCTCGGACGACGTAGCGCGGCACCTCACGCTGCACGGCACCAACTGGAATGCGGACGGATCGCTGATCTGGAAATTCGACAACTACGCCCGCAGCTTCCCGCCCTATGGCAATCGCCTGGAAGATCTGCGCGCCATCGTCGGCGAAATCACCTGTCCGGTGCTCCTGTTCTGGGGCATGGAAAGCTGGGCGCCGGATCCGGAAGCGGACGGCCGCGCATCGGTTATCAAGAACTACCGCCTGGTGCGAGTCCCCGGCGCCGGCCACTGGGTGCATCACGACCGCCTGGATATATTCCTAGAAGAAACCACGCGCTTCCTGGAGGAAGGTGCCACGGAACCGCGACCGTGAGGGAGTTCCCATGGGCCTGCTGGCCGACCAAAGGCGATGAAGACGCGAATTGTAGCCCCGCGCGTCAGCAGGGGGACCGGTGTCTTCAACGGAGTCGGTGCCTGCGCCGGTATTCTTACAGAGTGTTGAAACAAATCCAATCCGGTATGCTTCAATATTCTTAGGAGCGCTCTATGCGAACCCTAACCTCATCGCTGGCTCTTCCCTTATTCCTTGCGCTGACCACTTCAGCAGCGGACTTCTCCACCGGCCTGAACGCCTATCAGAAGAAAGACTACGCAACGGCCGTCAAGGAGTGGCGCCCCCTCGCCGAAAAGGGTGACGCGCCTTCACAGTTCAACCTCGGATTGCTATATGTCGACGGGCTCGGTGTACCCCAGGACTATACGCAAGCCCTGAGCTGGTTTGAACGATCCGCGCAGCAGGATTACGCCAAGGCGCAACTGAACCTGGGCGCCATGTACGCCAGCGGCAAAGGCGTCAAGCGCGACTACGTGCAAGCGTATAAATGGCTCAATGTATGCGCCGCCAAGGGCGATCAGAAGTGTGTGGCGCAACGCGATCTCGTGGCTGAGAAACTGAAGCCCAAACAACTCGCCACGGCCCAGCGCCTGGCTTCCGAATTCACGCCCAAGCAGGAGCCTGGAAAATCGGAGCTCTACAATCCGGACAAATAGCCCCGGCAAGTAATCCACCGCGGCTGCTATCATGCCTAGCATGACCGCGCCTGATATCTCACGCCGTACTTTTCTCGCTCTCGCCGCAGCCGCGCCGCTCGCAACGGCCGCGCCACAGAATAAACAGATCCCCGTCGGCCTCGAACTTTACTCCGTCCGCGACGAGCTCCAGAAGGATCTTACCGGCACCGTTCGCGCTGTCGCCAAAATGGGCTACCAGTGCGTCGAATTCTACGCGCCCTATATGCGCTGGACGCCGCAGCAAGCCAAGGATATGCGGGCGCTCATGGATGATCTCGGCATTCGCTGCTACTCCACCCACAACGGCCCTAATTCCTTCGTGGGCGATGGTCTCGCCAAAGCCACCGAGCTCAATCAGATCATCGGAAGCAAGTACATCGTAATGGCCAGCGCGAATAAGGTCACGGGTATAGATGGATGGAAAGCAGTGGCCGATACTCTGAGCCAGGCCGCCGAGAAACTCAAGCCGCAAGGGATCAAGACCGGCTACCACAACCATCAAGCGGAGTTCACGCCGCTCGAAGGCAAGCGCCCCATGGAAGTGCTGGCGGCCAATACGGGTAAGGACGTCATGCTGCAGCTCGACGTCGGCCACTGCATCGAAACCGGCGCCGACCCCGTCGCATGGATCAATCAAAACCCCGGCCGCATCCAGTCGCTGCATTTAAAGGACTGGTCACGCGATCCGGACGTCGGCTTCAAAGCGCTAGTCGGAGAAGGCATTGTCCCGTGGAAGCAAGTCTTCGACGCAGCCGAAAATACTGGCGGCGCCGAGTTCTACTTGATCGAGCAGGAAGGCAGCCGCTATCCAGCCTTGGAAACCGCCGTGAAGTGCCTGGCCGCCTATAATAAGCTGCACGCCTAGTGGCTTTTTCTCCGCCGCCCAAACAAACTCAAGCTCCCCACGAACGCCACGAACGCGGCAATCGTCAACCCCACGGCGAACTTAAATTCGCCCGCGCCGGAAAAAGTGTAAGGCGACAAAAAGAACCCGCGTAGCATCATGATGAGCGCGAACAACGTCCACAGTGGAAACAGCCAGCGCGCCAATCCAGTCACCGCCAGCGCGACGCAAATCACTCCCGCCAGGCCCAGCAACAAGGTCACGCGCGTCAGCGACGCACCCTGCCACGGCAACATCCCGAGTGTCAGATCATGACCGGTCGAAAACGCCACGCTCGCCATCCCGGCCAGCCACAATCCCAACAGTAAATGAAACCCATACGCGTAGACGCGCAGCAACCACAAGAGAACATTTCGCACGAGTTGTAATTGTACCAACTTCGGACGCGGCTCTCCCAGTTAGTTCCACGGCCGCGCCCAACGAGAAACGAGAAACGAGAAACGGGTTTTATTTAACCCCCGCAATCTTTTTCGGATTGCAGCTCGCGAGCGAATGTCCGTGCTCGGCGTAACACTTGCCGGTTTCGTTCAGATCTTTCTTGTCCGGTGCGTTGTGACAATACGTGCAGGCCTTCTGCTCCTTCTTCATGTAATCGGGCTTGGCGAAGGAGAATGGCGAGGACACGAGAAACCCTCCCGCTAGGATCACGGAAGGCATCGCTAGTTTGACCAGTCTGGACATAGCAGTCCTCCGTTCAAATCCCGCCGCAATCCGTCAGCCGAAACCTAAGTGGTTATTTATGTCTTGATTACACAGGCCCGCTCGTTGCGGCAGATAGCTCACCTCGGCTCGAACTGCGCCAATAGACCCACTCGTGCCTAACCAGAAACCAGAAACCAGAAACGGTTTTCTATTTCGCTGTTATCCTTAAATCTTATGGGATTTCATCTGGGCGTCGACTACCAGCCGCGCGGTGATCAGGCAGCCGCCATCGATCAACTTTTCCGCGGCGTGCTGGACGGCGAACAGCATCAGGTCCTGCTCGGAGTCACCGGCTCCGGCAAGACCTACACCATGGCCCAGCTCATCGAAAAGACCGGACGCCCCGCCCTGGTGCTGGCCCACAACAAGACGCTAGCCGCGCAGCTCTATCACGAATTCAGAACTTTCTTCCCGTCCAACGCCGTCGAGTATTTCGTCAGCTACTACGATTACTATCAGCCGGAAGCTTATCTCCCTTCCGGCGACATCTATATCGAGAAGGAAGCCACCATCAACGACGAGCTCGATAAGCTGCGCCTCTCCGCCACGCGTTCGCTATTCGAGCGCCGCGACTGCGTAATCGTAGCCAGCGTCAGTTGCATCTACGGCCTCGGTTCACCCGAAGCGTATTACGGAATGCTGCTGATGCTCGAAAAGGGCGAGAAGATCTCGCGTCAGCAAATTACCTCGCGCCTGGTGGATATTCTCTACGAACGGAACGACGCGAACTTCGTGCGCGGTACATTCCGTGTGCGCGGCGACGTAATCGAAATCTTTCCCACCTACGAAGACAACGCCTATCGCATCGAACTGTGGGGCGACGAAATCGAGAGCCTCAGCCAGATTGATCCGCTGCTCGGCCAGGTGCGCCAGACCTACCTGCGGCTTCCCATTTATCCGAAAACTCACTACGTGATGACTCCCGAGTCGCGCGAGCGCGCCCTCCTAAGCATCGAGCGCGAGCTCGAATGGTGGCAAAAGGAGCTGGAAAAGGGCGGCAAGCTGGTGGAAGCGCAACGCCTCTACCAGCGCACCATGTTCGATCTCGAAATGATCCGCCAGATCGGCTACTGCCACGGCATCGAAAACTACTCGCGCCATTTTTCCGGACGCCTGCCCGGAGAAGCCCCTCCAACGTTGCTCGATTACCTGCCCAACGATCATCTGATCTTCATCGACGAAAGCCATCAGACCGTCCCGCAGTTGTCGGGAATGTTTCACGGCGACCGTTCCCGCAAGAACATCCTCGTCAATTATGGCTTCCGCCTTCCCAGCGCCCTGGACAATCGGCCGCTCACCTTCGAAGAGTTTGAGAATCGCGTCAACCAGGTGCTTTATGTCTCAGCCACTCCCGGCCCTTATGAGCTAACCAAATCCGCCGGCGTCGTGGTAGAACAGATCATTCGCCCCACCGGCCTGGTAGATCCTCAAGTGGAAGTGCGGCCCATCAAGGGCCAGGTGGACGACCTGCTGAATGAGATCCGCAAACGTACTGAGGCAAATCAGCGCGTGTTGGTGACCACGTTGACCAAACGCATGGCCGAGGACCTGTCTGAATACTACACCGAAGTCGGCGTGAAGTGCGCTTACCTGCATTCCGAGATCGCCGCTCTCGATCGCATGAAGATTTTGCGCGATCTTCGCCGCGGCGAATTCGATGTGCTGGTGGGCGTCAACCTTCTGCGCGAGGGCTTGGACCTTCCCGAAGTTTCTCTAGTAGCCATTCTGGATGCGGACAAAGAAGGTTTCCTCCGCTCCGCCGGCTCGCTGATCCAGACCATGGGACGCGCCGCCCGCCACTTGGAAGGCAAGGCCATTCTCTATGCCGACGTCTTCACCGACAGCATGCGCCGCGCCATTGACGAAACCAATCGCCGCCGCACCGTCCAGGAACAGTACAATCTGGACAACCACATCACGCCGCAATCCATCATCAAGCCCATCGACATGAGCCTGGTGGCCATCGCGGAAGGCGATTACGTCACCGTTCCGATGGAACCGGAAGACCCGGCCGAGGAGATGACTCCCGCGCAGCGCGACAAGTTCATCGGCGAGCTGGAGGACAGCATGCGAGCAGCCGCTAAGAAATTCGAGTTTGAAAAGGCCGCCCAGATCCGCGACCGCATCAAGAGTTTGAAATCCCTCACAGTCTATGAAGAAAGCCAAGTCGGTAGCCCTGATCGGGGCGGGTAAGCT
>JBEKJJ010000174.1:0-15469 GCA_050011295.1 Bryobacteraceae bacterium | reverse complement strand
CCGCCGTTTTACCGACTCCCGCTTCACCAGTGAGGATCGGATTGTTCTGCCGCCGCCGCATTAGAATATCGACAACCTGACGGATCTCGCGATCCCGTCCCAGGACCGGATCGATCTTGCCGCTGCGCGCGTTTTCAGTGAGGTCGATCGTGTATTGATCCAAGTTCGGCGTTTTGCCTGGAAGACGTATGGGCGCAACGCCCGAAGCAACCGTTGGCCGCGTTTCGCCATCTTCCCGCGATCCGGAGAGGATAGAAAGGAACTCAGCCTGCAATACCCTCGCATCGATCTTCTGCAATTCCCGGCACATCTCACGCATCATCCGCGCCAACTCGGGATCGCCGACTAAGGCCAGGATGGTGGCGCCGGTGCGAATCTCTTCCAGACCGTACTCAAGTGAGCCGAGCTTCCAGGCCTCCTCCAGCATCTTCGCCAGCGAAGGGCTGAACGCTGGAGTGCGGGCATTGCCCGATTTAAGGGCATCCAGACTGCGCGTCAGTTCACCGGAGAGACGCGCTCGATCGATCCTGAAGCGCTGTTCGATGCGATCGAAGTCCGCACCGGATGTGTCCAGGAGCTTCATCAGGTAATGCTCGATCTCCACGTCATAGTGCGTTCGCGAAACGCACAGCCCGGCCGCCGCTTCCAACGCATTCCTTGCGGAAGAGTTCAACTTTCCGATTAATGATCTCAGGCTGACGGTCATATCAGTAGCTCCATGTAGGAAGATATCGTTACTTCGCGATAGCGTACCCGGGCTAGCTGCGAATTAAACAAAACCAATCAAAAACGCGCTTGCGTCTGCATTGCGTGGGGCCCGTCCCGGATTATTTTACACCCTCTCGAGTTCTTCAACGGGAGCTCATGCACATCTGAGTGTACAGCCGCTCCATATTCCGCGCGAAAGTCTCTGTATCACAGACCGCAGAGCCACGGAGCCGCGAGCGCATGTTGCGTCGAAGGTCCAGGAGACGGTCTGGGGAATTCGCCAGCCTGATAGCCAGCGATATGTATTCATCGATTCCTTGGCCCACCAGTTCACCGAGGCAAGCAGCCTGCAGAATGGACGCGCTAGTTCGTGAAATCCAACGATCTCCTAAGAACGTTACCAGCGGCACGCCCTGCCAGATTGCCTCGGTTGTCGTTGTGCCGCCGTTGTAGGGGAAAGTATCCAGTGCGATATCGATCTCGCCGTATGTTTCGAGGAATTGATAGTGAACCGAAGGGCCGATTAAGCGAACACTTGCAGGAGAGATATGGTGCCGCTCGAAGAGGCCGTGCACGAACTGCCTGGCACCCGGCGAGGCAAGCGCTGCGTTCTTCAAGATTAGAGAACTGTTGGGCACACGGCGAAGAATGCTACTCCATGTCCCGATCACTTCATTGGTCATCTTGTATTGCGACGCCAGACAACCGAAAGTAATCGCACCCTTGTTGAGGCACGGCGGGTCCGCGACGGCGGGCACGGGATAGGCCACTTCAAAAGTCAGATAGCTTCCCGGCACTCGTACGATCTTTTCACAGTAGAATCTCTCTTCTTCGGGTGGAATCACGAAATCGTCGCCGATCAGATAGTCATAGCTCGAGATGCCTGTAGTGGCATACATGTTGAACCACCCGACGATGACCGGGGCCGGTCGCAGCGGAAATAGCGGCAGCCGATGCAATGTGCTGTAGCCATTCAAGTCGACAAGGAGGTCGATCTGCGCGCGCTCGATCCACCGGGAAAGCCCCTCATTGGAGACGCCGGTTGTGTCATAAAACTGGTCTTGCGGTTGACCCCGATAGCCATACTGGATCCTTGACGCAGGTGCATCCGAGAAAAGGTGTATCTGGAAACGGTGCCGATCATGCTGATTGATCAACCCCCAAACGGGTTTCATCCAGTTGTGATCCTGAAAAAAGGATGAGACGTAACCGATACGCAACGGGCGGTCGCCTGTTTTCACCTGGCGTGCCGAGTATTCGGGCGTCCGCCTTGTGGAAAGTTGGCTCTCTGCCCAGGTCCGTCGCGCATCGAATATGGCCTGATTGTCGCTGGTTGGGCTTCCGGGAATAATCACCGCAATCGCCGCTTGTGGCAAGGCGGGATCGCCTCGGGAGGCGGCCTGGCGAAACAGATCCAGCGCTTCATCTATCTGGCCCAGCTTGAACAGAACCTGCCCGAGATTATGTTGAGCTTCAGGCCAATCCGGTTGAATCTCCAACGCTCTTCGGAAGCAGGTAATGGCGCCCAGATATTGCTTTTCAGAACTTTCGACGCAGCCGAATGAGTACCACGCGCGAGCCAGGGCTGGGTTGAGTTGGAGCGAACGCCGATATGCGACGGCAGCTTCCGGAAGCTGTCGCAGTGTCTGCAAAGCGTCGCCCAAGTCGCAGTGCAAGCCCGCGTCATCGGGCATCAGGATGATAGCGCGTTTCAAGAAGGGGACCGCGTCTTCGGTCCGCGCCAGGGCACGCAGGACTTGACCCAGGGCGGCCAACGCGTGCGCGTTTTCAGAATCGATATCTACGGCCCGGAGATAGCACTCCGCTGCTGGCTCAATCTCCTCATTCGCCCGATAGGCGTTGCCGAGATTGTAGTGCGCTGTGGCGTCGCCGGGAGCCAGCGCAAGGGCTTGTTGGTAGGCTGCGATAGCCTCGTCGAGGCGCCCCTGCACCTCTCGAAGAAGGCCCAGGTTGTTGTAAGACTCAGCCGAATCGTCGAGAGCGACCGCCCGCAGCAGGCTAGCTTCCGCTTCGTCCGCTTTGCCTAGAACCATCAGCGCAATTCCCAAAACGCTGTAATGCTTCGATTGGCCTGGCGCAATAGCCAGCAATCGACGCATTAGCTCGACTGCCTGGGCTGGTTGACCGGTTTGATGTGCGATCAGCGCCAGCAAGTACAGGGTTTCCCTGTGATCGGGCGTAGTTTTCAGAATGCTCAGGTAAAACCCTCTTGCCTCTGCCAGACGTCCGGCACGATGGTGATCCAGAGCTTTTTCGATTAGATTGTCTTCATGCTCGGCCAAGACTTGAGAATAGTCGATTCGATGTATTTCCGTTCCAGGACTGCCAGTTCCCATCAGTATACGCCCAGCTAAAATACTTTCTTAGCTGAACTGTTGTTTTCCAGCGGGACGTGCGTTTGCTGGTTGTGTTGCAACTTCTGCGGACCGTATGACAGCTTGAGAGTAAATCGGCATCTTCAGGTACCCGCAATTTCCGTAAGCGTGAGACGATGCTCCGTGCCATTTCTGAAACGCACGCGTCCTGCTGCGGAGCTGCACGAGCGGCTAACGCGCCGCTAGTGAATTTCACATGCGGATCGTGAAGACCCGGCCCAAGTGGCCTTTTATTCTTGCAACGGTAGCCAGTGCGAGGCGTACGCCGCGGCCGTGTGAGGGCCGGCCGTGTCGGGTACCACGTCGCCAGCCAGAGTGTATTGGGCGACAAGACCGTTCGGCGGTACGACGCCCTTATACAGCGCGCCTATCTCGTCAGCGGATAGCGCCCGGTTCCAAATCTGCACATCTTTGATGCCACCCTGGAAGAAACTTTCGAAGTTCACCGTTCCCATGCGTAACGGAGCGTTGCCGTTCACGGGAGTAATCGAGAAGCTGTAGGCATTGCAGCTTCCTTGCGGTTGGGGCCCGGGCCGGTACTGGTCACAGTCGCGCAGCACACCATTCTTATAGATGTACGTAAACTGGCCGTCGATCACTCCCACCACGTGAATCCACTCACCCGGCGTGACCGGATCCTGAAAATGGCTTCCGATTCCTAGCCCGCCCTCCGGATTGAACACATAGAAGCTTATACGATTCGCGCGATTTTCAGTGTTGCCCTGCGAATACATCCGAAAATACCATTCCTGGTTGCCATTGTCGCCCTTGCCTAGCCAGTTCACGTAACCACTGCCATCGTTTTTCGAAATGTGAGAGTGTCGGGGCGCATCCAGGCCGAGATGGTGATCGAGCTGGTTGTTGTAACGCTGAAGTCATCGCTATCCGGTGCTTCAACGTAGCTGTTTACGCCGTTGAACCACATGCCATCGTTGGGTGCCAAGCTGGTATAGGTCACACCGTTGCAAGCCGTCATTGAGCCTATATCCGAGAACAGGCCCCAGTAGGTTACTGCGTTTATACCGGCTTGCTCCGTCCGAAAAGCATAGTTGTCAGCGATTGGTCGTTTCCGGTACCACTCCCACTGGGCCGAATACACGTGGTGCGGAACGTCCACTACCATGCGGACGCACTCCCAGCGTGAGTGGATAAGTGTTTTCGGCCATGTAGCTAGAGCTGTTCCGGGCGTCCGCCAGACCGTTGTCGTGAAACCGTACCACCGCGGCTAGATCTGTATAAGAGGTCATGAGGGTATTGCCAACGGCGACGGCGCTAATCCACACTCGGGCTACTCGCTGCCGGTGTAGCGTCCACCTCAAAGGTGAATACGGCGCTCTCCTGTAAAAACGTGATGCTCTAGAACGTTGGCCCCGAAGAGGTTGCACCCAGGCAAGTGGCGCCGTGCGCGGTCGGGACACAGCCCAAGATTACCAGCATTAGTGCGTCCCAAACAATCGTCTCTGCCGCGCCTGCTTTGAACTTGCCTTTCATTTGTGCTCCTCTTCCGGAAGCAATATGGCAATCAATATGCCAGAGGAAGCAGTGCGGTGCGAAGCCAAGACGATCCTCAGGAACTCATTGAAATTGCAGGGAATGATCCTTCTTAGACAGGATGGCGCACAGCCCGATCGGGCGCACAGCCCGCTCAGAAAGTAATCGATTGATGAGAATAAAGAATCAGACCTCTACTCATCCGCTTAACTCGGGTCACCCAATCGGTCCCCGTAGGGATCGTTCCCCGGTTGCCAGCACGGTTGAAGCTCTGAAAGCCTCGGAGAATGGGGCTACAATACGTCGTTCGCCGGAAATTCACACGCCACTTCGAAGAGTTCGTTGATAAAGCGATTCTGATGCCGGACGCCGCTCACGCTCAGCCGCCCGCACTTGACCGTTCCGAATTATGTTCATCGCCTTCCATAAGTCGTTCGCCGCGCAATTCGCGAAAGCCTTGCTTGGCGTTCACTCGCCGTTGATCGCACGATGGTCTTCTCGTTAATATTGTGCAGAGACTGGACCAGTCGGTGGCAGCACCGCCTGCGGAGCCTCCTTCCTTCTTTAGGTCTGCGGTGTCCGAGCCGTTAGATCCGCGCTACATCCGTGTAGATCACGCAGGGTTGAGGATGAGATAGATCGCTCAGCGCCTTGCGAAAGGGCGGCGAGCATCGGCGTCACGCAATGCGGACGGTTGAAGACCCTTTCAAATTGTATCGCCCAAATCTGCTGCCTCAGGAGTCCTTAAGGGTGGGGACTTCTCGCTTATCCCTCCCCTCGCCGGATCCGTGTACACTCCATGTACACTTTTGCCCAGAAATGGCTGGTTTCAATTGGTCCTGCTAGATCAGATTGGTATTAGTTACTGTAACTTACAGATAATAGGGACGTTGTCGGCGTTCGACTCCCACTAGCTTCCGCCAAGTTACTCTACTCAAGTCGCAGATAGCGTTCGGCCAATTCGAGGATGACCAAATCCGGGTTTGTGATTTCAATCAGGTGATGATCCAGGCCAGTGCCCCTGTGGTGTGTGTATACGGGGTCACGAAACGTCTGGTAGAGGAAGAGCGGACCCAACACGTAGTCAGTAAATGAGTCGCCAAACACCACCAGACGCGGACTGTCTCGCCGGTCAGTGTGCACGAACTTGACCAGCCAGCCCCAATAAGGTTGCGGCGGATGCTGATCGATTGAGATCACATGGCTACGCGCTTTCCACTGAAGCTGTTCTTCGGGATAGATTAAATCGTCGTAAAGGTTCAGAAGAATCGCGAGGTCGCCACGGATTGGCAGTACCGACGACGTATAGTCATCTAGGGTAACGGCATGGGCGTTTGGAAACGTTCGAACAACCCGCTCCATTAGCTGGTTATAAGCGATGAACGCGCCTCGCGGCCCCCAGTGACTATCGACACGCCAGTACAGCCTTCCTGTTTGCTTAGCACGCCACAACGCCGGCCGTGGATCGATGAATTCCAACCCTTCCACTGTCTTCAAACGGGCCACTAGTTGGTCCAGCCGGGTTGTGGTATCGGGCAGGTGTAGATAATCCGGAAGAAGTTCGGGGTAGATGGTGCTCTTGTCAGGAGCGATAAGTATGTAGAAAGCGATGCCTCTTTGCTTTAGCCAATCCCTCTCGGCCACCACCGACTTGACCCACCGTTCGAGATCACCAGAGGTAAAGACGTCTTCGCCCGTGTGCTGTTCGAGCAACCTTTCCTCGTGATAAGCGTAGAATAGAAAGCTGTCTCGCCCTACGGCAACAGACGGCGAACTGCTTGTGCCAAGCTTTAGACGAAGCTTAGAGTTCCAGTGCACAAGCTGGCTACGAAGGCCAAAGTGGTCGTTCACGAATGCCGTAAATCTCTGCGGAAATATGCGATAGTCCGCCAGACTGACGGGCCAGCCCGGAGCCGCGGCTAATGTCCGATTTTCTGCCACTGGCTTCCCCAATCCTGCGATTTCGATCGCGGCAGGCAGCACCAGGCAAATCGCGACCAGTACAACCAGGAGAATCTGTCCGAAATCGCGGCGTGCGGGTTGACCGGGTGGCGAAGAAACCTCGACGTGCTTGGTTGCCGGGCCTAGATTGAGCGAGTCCATCAGGAAGAGGCCATTTGTCGTTCAGAAACGGAAGTAGATGAACGGATTATATGCACCGCCAGCCAGGCTCATCAGCGACAGAACTAACACCGATAACAGGACCCCTACACTAAGAACGCGAAGTGGGCCAAACGATGAGCGCTGGCCGAAGACCGTCATTGCGGAACTTAGCCACGGGCCTGAAGCCAGTATCGCCACAGTGCCAGCGAGCAGGACGTCATTGTGCAAGAAACGGCCAATCGGTGGGCCAAATTCGTACGGCACCCCCAATCCAGCCATGGCACGAACATGGTGCAATGCCTGGTGAAAGGTCCCAGATCGGAATAGGACCCAGCCGAGCATTACAACCAGCATAGTGTAAGCGCGGCACAAAGCGAGCGGCATACGTCTGAGAGTCTGTGCGAAGCCGCCCCTCTCGAACATCAGGAACGCCCCGTGAAGAAGGCCCCAGACCACGAAAGTCCAACCAGCTCCGTGCCAGATGCCGCAGAGAAGAAATACGATGAGGAGATTTAGATACGTCTTCGATCGTGATCCCCGATTTCCGCCCAGCGGAATGTAGACGTAGTCGCGAAACCATTGTGAAAGCGTCATATGCCAACGGTGCCAGAATTCAGTGACGGATGTGGACGAATAGGGGTAATTGAAGTTCCAAGGAAATTGCAAGCCAATCATTAATCCGAGACCGACCGCCATAGTGGAATACCCGCAGAAATCGTAGTAGATCTGCAACGTATAGCAAATCGTGCCAATCCACGCGTCAACCGTTGACAATCTCTCCGGTGGCAGGCTGAATATTGCATCGGCGGGGACGGCCAATACATTGGCGATCAAGACTTTTTGACCTAGTCCAATCAAGAGCCAGTGCGTGCCCTGGGCGGTCCGCTCGAAGCTCACGGCGGGTTGGTGCAGTTCTTTAGCGATATTCTTAAAGCGAATGATTGGTCCAGCGATAAGTTGGGGAAACATCGAGATATAAACCGCCAGATCCACCAGCCGCCGCTCAGCAGCCACATCTTGCCGATAGACATCTACGAGATAGGAAATGGCATGGAATGTGTAGAAAGAAATCCCAAGCGGTAATGCTATTTCACCAAACCTTGCAGTGGGATCCGGGATTCTGAGCGTAGCCGTAAGAATAGAACCTAGAAAATGAGTGTATTTAAAGAAGACTAGAGGAGCAAGGTTGAAGGCAATACCGCAAATCAGCCAACGCCGATCGTGTCCCGCCGCTCGTGCCTTTTCGATTGCCCTGCCAATACAATAGTTTACTAATATAGAAAGTATCATCAACGCAACATAGAAAGGCTCTCCCCAGGCATAGAACAGAAGGCTAAATAGCAGAACCGTGTACTTACTGCGTCCCGTTGCGTAAAATGAAATCAGAAACAGAGGGAAGAAGTAGCACAGAAAGATTATCGAGCTGAAGACCATATCATACGGCTGAGCGGCCGGGCACGGAGAGACATATCCGCGGGGCAGCGTCGCTAGACTTCAAGTTTGACATTTGCGAAGAACCGCAAAGATTGACTGCCCGCAGGGCGGATGCACCAAACCCTCAAGCCTGGACGAGACCGGCACAACCCACGAATCAAAAATCCGAATCTGATGCTCCGATTGTTCGGTCTTCCGCAGAATGCGCGCGTTCAACCACCAGCCGAAGAAGCCTACGAAATTCATGTAGTGCGCGGCCGCTACGCCTAATCCGACCGACTCCGCGAGTTCCGATATGCCGCCTTTTGAATACCGGCGAAAGTGTCCTAAGTTCGAATCGATGGGCCCGTAAAGCGATTCAAACGCGGGAATAATCAAAATGAGCCTTCCGCCCGGTTGTAGAACCGAGTGCATGTGCTCGAGGGCTTTCCGATCGTCGCTGATGTGCTCCAAAACGTTGAAACACACGATCGAATCGAAGCCGTATTTACCTAACGCGGGGAACTCGGGGTCCAAAACGTCGAGACGCTCCGAAAAGATGTTTGCACGTCCCGAAAACCTGCGCGTTCGCTCCCTGATGCATTCCGGCTCCATATCGATCCCCACCACGAGATCGAGGCCTTCGAGCAGAGTGGTGACATTGCCGACTCCGCAACCAACCTCGAGCACACGACGTCCGATGTGTGGCGCTGCCAGTTCATACTGCCACTGAAAATAACGGGAGGCGGCCTGCATGCGCCGCTGATCCCGTACCGTGTACTCAGAATCGGGAAGGTCCACTCTTCTGGCTACGGGGCGCGATTGCAAGGTCAGTTTAGCCACGGCGGATCTCCGCTAGCATGGTTTGCAACTTCTGGTCCAATTCCTGGAAACGCCGTGCGATGGTGTGGAGAATCAAGCCAGTCAACAGAAGAATCAAGCCCGACATCACCAAGCCCACCGCCAGGATGGCCGAAGGCAGGTGAGGCACTAGCCCGGTACGAAAATAGTCCCGCAAAACTACGATCCCAGGAATCAGCGCCAACAACATCACCAAACTTCCCAGGGCGCCGAAGAATGTGAACGGCTTGTAATCCCGCAGAAGGCTGAACATGCTGCCCATGATCAGGAAACCATCGTGGACAAGCCGGATCTTGGAAGAACTACCAGGGGGACGAGTGCCAAGATTAACCGGTACTTCTACCACGATGAAGCCGCGTTCAAGCGTCTTAATCGTCATCTCGGCCTCGGTTTGAAAGCCGCCTCGCGACAGTGGCAGAGATTTGACCAATTGCCAACTGAAGCTTCGGTAGCCGGACAGCAAATCCGTGATCCGCACACCGAACAGAACCTTCAGCACGCCCAGATAGATCTGGTTTCCAAGCCGGTTGACCGCTTTGAATTCGCTCAAGGACGACTCGTGAAGACGCGAGCCAATTACCATGTCCGCATCGCGGGTACGCAGCGGCTCAAGCATCTTATGGACCGCGTCTGCCGGATAGGTGCCATCGCCATCCACCATGACATAAATGTCGGCATCAATGTTCCGAAACATGGACTGAATCACATAGCCTTTGCCTTGCCGCCGCTCCCGAAAAACCTGCGCTCCGGCCGCGCTTGCAATGGCGGCGCTCCCGTCGGTGGAGTTGTTGTCGAAGACAAAGACCATCGCATCGGGCAATTCGCGCCGAAAATCGCGTACCACCTGCCCGATGGTCAACGCCTCATTGTAACAGGGGACTAGAACCGCAATTCGCTCGGCGGCGGCGCTCCGGGAGGTTCCCATGGTGAATTCAGGATTCGAGAGTTTACATCGTACCATCTCCATCGTGGCTCAGCGTCTCGAGCCTGCGGAGGAAGACGGCTAGGCGAATTGAGCCGTGCTAGAGGATGCGTAATTTGAAAAGAGTCACGAATTGGAGTACAACAGAAACTACACATGCTTACTTCCGGGCACATGCCGAAAGACCGAACCAAGAGGTCCAGCCAGTTGGCCAATATCGGCGCTAATCCCTGGACTTGCAGGCGCTCGCTCGCTTTCATGCTGGGCTAGAAAGGCCGCGGACCTTCATCTATGCAATTTCCGCACCTTCTGGGGGCTATTCACGGCTTAATCCTCATCGGCCTTGCGTGGCGCTCTTCTGGCCGCCTCTTTGGCAACGCCGGCTATCGGCTCTGTTCGGCTTACCTCTTAATCTGGGGCAATTTGGTTTTTACGGCGCTCATTCTTTCGGCTTTCTCCGCGTTAGATCGAGTGGGACTCTATTTTTCGGTGTCGCTGGTGTTGGCGGCCGGGCTGGAATTGTTTCTTCATGTTCGGCATATTATGCCGCACTGCCTCGAACATCGGACGAGCTTAGAGAGTCCCCCGCGCTTAGACCGGTTGGTTAAGCTCGTTCTCGGTGCGGTGCTGGCCAGCGTTGCCGTTGCAACTCTCCTAATCTGCATCCACTACGTCCCGAACAACTGGGACACCTGCACCTATCGCCTCAGCCGTGCATTCTTCTATTTGGGGCACGGGAATCTCTTGCACCCCGGGCATCCACCCGATCCGCGCCTGGCATTTTATCCTTTCAACGGTACGCTTCTGAACCTTTTTCTAGCGATCTACCAGTTCCCTCCGCAGTCTTTTACCTTCATTTCGGCGTTCACTTGGTTGTTCGCCGGGCTGGCTGTGTATTGCGCGGCTCGCTCGCTGGGCGCTTCCCGCACGGGCGGGTTCGTTGCCGCCTGGGTATGCTTGATGACGCCCAATGTACTCGCGCAAGCCGCCTCGGGGAATGACGAGATTCTCGCGGCCACTCCGCTTCTGATGGGACTCTTCTTTGCGGCTGAGTGGCTGCACACGCAGCGAATGCGGTACGCCTTGCTGGCCGGCGTTGGGATCGGGTTGGGCTTGGGGACCAAGCTGCATTGGGCCTTCTATTGGGTTGTTGTTTGCATCGCCGCGGCTGTGCTGGGTCTGCGCGTCCTTCGCAGCCGGGAGCTTCGTTCGCAACTCTTCGCTCGTGTTCCCGCGATCCTTGCCGCTTCGGCCATCGTAGCGCCCCTGGCCGCTAGCTTTCTGGTTTGTAACTACATTTCAACGAAACATCTAACTGACGCAGCGTTCAACGATCAGGTGCTCAACACTCCTTTCCGGCCTTCTCTGGCTCGCGAAAAAATTGAGACCAGCACCGGCGAAATGCTCCTCAGTCCTATTCCGGATTTCGTGCCTCCCCTGCATCGGGAGCGGCGTCAACCCGCTTATGCCGCCTTCAATCAGTTTTTTATGAAGTGCTGCTTCTCCAATCTGGTGGAGACTACGCAACGTTCCGTCGAGGGCTATCAATTCATCGGCCCCTCTGACCAGTATGCTTACCTACCTTCGGAGATAACAGTCTGGCTGGGTCTCCTGCCTCATTTCATGCTTCTCGTGTGCCTGATGCTGGTCTTCACTCGAAAATTGCCGATCGGGAGCCTCTTGCTAATCGCCGCCTTCTGGTTGTGGCATCTGACCTACGCAATGGAAACTCGCTATATCTATTGGGCCTGCACTTACTACTGCTTTCCTGCCATAATCAGCGCTGCAGCGATTGGTCTCGCGTGGGATTTTGCGAGATCCTCGCCCAGCACAGCCTCTCGCTTGCTGTCGGCCTCGTTTTTGATCTTGTTCGCCGCCCAACTCCTCCTCGGCGCTAACCTGCTGGTGTTCGGAGGATTGCGGAATGTCCACTTTGTCTTCGATCGGAATCCCTACAGGGAAATGCATCCGGTTGACAATAGCGTGGTGGCTGCCGTGGCGGCGGCCCGGAACATCTACATTCCCGCCACGCATTGGGAGGTTCTGTACTGGAACTTCATGCGGTTCAATCCGGCAGCCAAATATTCAACCGGTCAAATCCTCCAACCTCCTACGCCGGATACGTTGATGCTTCTCAGCATGGATCCCTCGATCGCTCGAGTGAATCGGGCCGGAGAGAATTTGACTATCGCGACATTGGCCGCACGGCTGCCTGATTCTTCGGTGCCGGCTCTCACTTATATTGGCGATGCCAATAACGATCACGTCTTTGCCCAAGGCGACGAAATTCACACGCGATATCCGGGCCGCGATCGATACGTCCTGCTAGAAATTACCTGGCGTCAGCATCCGGTGACGGGCGCCATCCTGCGCTCGGAAACCGCGTGTTGCACTGGGGTTCAGCCAGCGGATCAAGTGGCCTTCCGCTACGCATTCCAATCCAACGCGACCGGCAAGCGCATGGGGCCCGACTGGTCCGTTACGGGTCTCAGGTCTGGCGTGTCATTTGCCGCGGCCAATACGGGTTACGATACTCTAGTCATCGAAACTGAAGATCTTAAGCACCCGGGCACCGTCGAGAGGACGGTTTATCCGCTGAGTCAAACAAGATATGAAATACCAAAGAAGGAAGTCAGCTCCACAGCCTCGTACGGCCAAGGTCCCGGCGTCGCCGCAGCCGCGACCCGATGAGTTGTATATCAAAGCCCATCACAGCTGAAACACAATATATTAGAATACGATCGATGGAGGTTCCGAGTGAAGAACGAGAGCCACCGAACGGGTCTTATCGCGTGACAAACATTGAGCTAGACGGCTTCAAGCTGGATCTCCCGAACGACCATTGGCTTCCACAAATCCGTAATCAATTGCCCGACTACGGCGAGAACATCGGCCGTCTCGCCGCCGCAGTGGAAGGGAAATATCCGGGTCGCGGATTCATTGACGTCGGCGCGAATGTCGGAGATACGGCAGCCATTGTCCGTGCGCACTCGAATTTGCCCATTCTATGTATCGAAGGATCCGAATTCTTTTTCGAACTTTTGAAAGAAAATATCCGCCAACTCAAAGGCGAGATCGAGGTGGAGTGCACTCTGGTGGACTCCGCCAGCGCCGAACGGAAAGGCAGTTTGAGTGTGGAGTATGGAACGGCATCGTTCCATACTGATTCGAATGACGGCACCTCAAGGCGTTTCGCGCGGTTGGATTCCATCCTGGCACGGCATCCACGATTCCAATCCAGCAAGATTCTGAAGATTGACACGGACGGAATGGACGGGCGCATTCTTGCGGGTGCGTTGGAATGGATCAGTGCCGCAAGGCCCGTGCTGTTTTGGGAGCACGATATCGGCCGGGATGCGGCTGCCGGCGGGCCAGGACTCAACATTTTCGAACGACTGCTCGAAAATGGCTATCGCGCTGGGTTGGTTTTCGACAACACGGGGGAATTCATCCAGGCAGTTTCGCTCGATGCGCGCCAGCAACTCGCCGATCTCTCAGACTATCTTCCCGGTGGAGAGCAATTCTACGGATATTGCGACGTATGCGCATTCCATGAAGAAGATCTCGATTTGTGTTCCCTGGTCCGGCGGATGGAGTTGGAACGTCGCCGTGTCCGCAGGGATTCTGGTCCCAAACCGCTGAATGAACCTCTGTTTCGGGCCCTGGTGCAGGCTCAATTTGAGGTGCACGGCGCTCAACTTGACCAAAGCATAAGGCGCTGCTTGAAGGACGAACTGCAGGGGATCAACGCCCAAACGCACTTCGACCACTTCCGCCAGCAGCTTCGGATCGCCGACCTGGAAACACAGGTCTCTTCCAAAGACGCCGAGGTACACAGGCTGCATGTCATGCTGCGCGAGTTGCTGGTGGAATTGCTGGTGGAACGGAATGCTAAGAATCGTCGCGAACAGATGTTGCATGAAGCGGCATTGAACGAGCTAAGAGGACAGTTGACCAACGCGCGCGAGGAGGGCGAGCTCATGCGCCGCGAGATCGATTCCAGTTTCGCGCTACGCGCCGCCAAGGCCGCCGGCTGGATCCTGGGACCGCTGCGAAGGTTGCTCGGCCGAAGCTCGACCGGCGGCCGATCGTGAACTCCGGCGCAGCGTTGGAATTGATCCGTGAACGGGCGCGTCAGTGTCCAGGCATCGTCGTTTTAATGCGCCCATCGATTGAAGCGGCTGTTTCAGCGGTTTCAGGTGTGGTCGAAGGCTCTTCCATTCACGGGTCCCCGCGAGTTTATATTGTCGATCTCCAACGGCAGCATCTGCTGCTCGTTCTCGAAGAACTCAAGAGGATGAGTTTGGCAGATGAAGTCACCCTTTATCATGGCTCGCTCAACCAGTTTTTCCGGGATCTGCCATTGCGCCCCGACCTGCTCTGCGTGGACCTGGCCGATTTTGACCCGTTAGCGGGCAGCCTTCGATTTATTGTAGCCGCGGGGACTACGATATTGAGTTTGGATGGCGCCAGTGGAAGCTCGGATCAGATGGCCGCTAAGAATCTCATTGATAGTGGAGTTTTGGAACCCGACGCTGCTGGACCATGCGGCGTCGCATACCGGGCGACCGAGCGCTGCCATGGCGCGGGTTTCGTGGCGCGTGCCCATTCACGGATGGTTGTACGGAACCGGCTTCACGAGCGCTACTTGCTCGGCGAGGCCGGCGAGCGTGCTACGCACACCCCAGTGGCGGATCTCACCGAAGATATCAGGCGCGAATTCTCGCGCGAGTTTCCTGGCGCAAGCGCATCCGGCGATTGGCCCTACGTGGCGCCTGAATCAGCGGGCCTGCCTTTGACGCTTCCGAGTGGCAAGCCGTGGCCTAAAATCTCGATCGTGACAGCGACGCGAAACCAGGGCCAATACATTGAGGAGACCATCCTCTCGGTCCTAAACCAGGGCTACCCAAACGTCGAGCACATCGTTATCGATGGTGCCTCAACCGATGGAACCCCGGCCGTTCTGGAACGTTATCGCGAGAAACTGGCGCTCGTTATCAGCGAACCGGACCAGGGACAAAGCAACGCCATTAACAAAGGTATGTCGAAAGCCACAGGTGAAATTCTGACCTGGCTCAATAGCGACGATATGCTTGCCCCCGGGGCTTTAGCGGCTGTGGCGCTAGCGTTCGATCTCAACCGCGCCGACATGATTGCCGGAGTCTGCCGACTTTACCAGGATGGGCGTCTGCTGGCACAGCACTTGACAGCCTGTACTGATGGTCCGCTGCCGCTCGACAATCTGCTGGATCTCGATCACGGCTGGAATGCCGGCCAATTCTTTCATCAGCCAGAGGTAATGTTCACGCGAGAACTATGGCTGCGAGCGGGCGGATATTTAGACGAACAGCTCTATTTCAGCATGGATTATGAGCTTTGGCTGCGTTTTGCCCGCGCCGGCGCGCACCTGCACGTCATCGGACGCCCTCTGGCTTGGTTTCGCGTTCATCCCGAACAAAAAACTTACGCGATGTCGAGCTTCCTGCCGGAGCTAACCGCATGCCGTGACAACTTCGTGCGAAAAAACGGCCTGGCGCCCAGGCCGGCTCCTCTAGGCGCTTCCGGCAGGGAAAAA
>JBEKJJ010000173.1:0-17318 GCA_050011295.1 Bryobacteraceae bacterium | reverse complement strand
CGATTTTCCGGGTGTAATGTTCTGCTTCGATGGATACGTATCCTGACGTTTCGACGAAGCCTTTCGCGGACGCGCGCGACGGCTGGGTCGGATTGAAGATGTCCACTTCCACCGTGATCGGAGCGGCTCCCGGGCTTTCGATGGTGACTGTGCCCTTGTTCGATCCCATCGGGGCATGGTCCCAATCCACTCCTACCCACAGACGTTGTTCTTTGTCAATGGAGCCTCGTGTCGTGCTGAGTACGATCCAGGGAGCGCTGGGAACCGCCGCGAATTCGAAAGGAGCAAGCCCGCGGTTGAACACATCGATGAAATGGCGGGGTTGCGTAAACGCGTCGAAAGGAGGTAGCGCGGAACTCGATCCTTCTACGGCGACACCCATCGACGCCGCCTCGGGAAGAGTGAGTCGCGAGACCGGCGGCATGGTGTTGGTGGGAGGCTCCTGCCAGTTTGTGTAGCCGATGTGCGTTTGATCCATCATGTGGTTCCATTTGCCGTGGGCCAGCGTGTGATTGAAGTAGTTGGTCAGGTCAGCATCCTGGCGAAAGAGCTGCTCGGTTCGCGCTTCCATGTCATTGGCGCTAGCACGGCCTTGCGCGGCGTAGAGATGGTTCTTGGCCGCTGCGACATACAAGGAGGTGACGATCGCATTTGCTTTGGCCGGGTGTAGAACAAGTTCGAAGAACGCATCCCGCGCGTCGGGCGGCAACTCACGTTCGATGGACTCTGCTTTAGAAACGATGGCGTCGTAGTCTGCGACGACTTGGTCTGCTTCCTGGTAGTTGATGATGCTGAAAGTTTCGGGTTCCAGAAGCTCCGGCTTGCGGCGGGCGTTGTATTTTAAGGTTTTCGAAACCAACTCGGCGATCTCCGCGGCGTGCGTTGGGCCGAACTCTCTGGCGGCCCACAGTTCGGTGAACTCGCCGAGCTTTTCCTTCGGCCAACGCGCGGGATCGCGGGCCAGGTTCAAAAAGAACTCGGTGGGAAATTCCATTGGCTTCAAGTCGCCGACGTTCACGATCCAGATGCGATCGGCTCCGTATTCCAGGGCCAGATGCATCTGCTCCCAGACTTTCGGAATTGGATTCGTGTCGATCCATTTGTAGTTGCGCGGATCGCCAACGTAATCGAAATGATAATAAATGCCGGCGCCTCCGCTGCGCTTTCGCTCTTCGGGTGTTGGGAGACGGCGGATGTTGCCCCAATTGTCGTCGCACCATAGAAGCGTCACGTCATCGGGGACGCGCATGCCTTTTTCGTAATACTCCTGGACTTCTTTATAGAGCGCCCAGTCTTGCGGGACCTTGGCGACGTCGGGATTCACCTCCGCGGCGATAATCTTGCGCTGATCGGCGACGATGCGCTCGAGCAATGCGGTGTTGGCCTCGCGAGACATGGGCATGTCTCCGTCGCCGCGCATGCCGAGGGTGATGATGCTCTCGTAGTTTTTGTTGCGGCGAACGCCCTGCTCCCAGAAAGCGCGCAAAACTTCGTCGTTACGGGAGTAGTCCCAAGGGCCGGTGCCGTGGCGGGTCCATTCTTTTTGTGCGCGCAGCATGGGCTCATGATGAGAGGTCCCCATGACGATGCCGTATTCGTCCGCGAGTTGCGCGTTGAGGGGATCGTCGTCAGAGAAGGCGTTGTTCCACATCGCCGGCCACAGGTAGTTCGCTTTCAGGCGAAGCAGGAGCTCGAATACTTTTTCATAGAACTGGTGATTGTAGTTTCCGTAGGTGGCATGAACCCAACCGCTGAGAGCGGGAGCTTCGTCGTTCAGAAAAATGCCGCGGTATTTTACGGCGGGCTCAGGCTCGACGTAGCGGTCGGGCTTAACGAAGAGTGAGTCGTGATGGGCCACGGGGACGTCGGCCCAGAAGTACCAGGGCGAGACGCCGATTTGTTCCGAAAGATCGTAGATTCCATAGATGGTCCCGCGCTTGTCGCTTCCCGCGATTATCAATGCGAAGCTGATGCCGGGCTGAGGGTGCGGCACAACTTGAATCAGGAATGATTCCCACTTGCCCTGGATGCCGGTGACATTGAGTTTCTGATCGTGAATTAACTGGTCGATGATGGTGTTCTTGCCGATGGTTCCGGCGATGATTGTGGCGCGTGGGTTAAGATCTTGCTGGGGCGTTAGACCCGTCACGCGGGCGATGTCGTGGCGAAGGTTGTCGGCGGCTCTGGCGACTCCGGGGAAATCGTTCGGGTCGACGTAGACGGCCGCTACGGATTTGTGGTGGACAATTGGAAAACTGCCAGGCACTGGGGTGGTGGAGATGTAGCGCTCGCGGCCTAGGGCGAGGAGGGGCGCTTGTAGCAGAAGGATGAAAGCTGCGGCGCGGACTAGCGCGTTTTCGAGCACGATATTAATGATTGTGCCTCAGGGCGACAAGGGATGTTAAAGGCGGTACGATCGGCTCTATGAATCGCAGAGAATTTGTGTCTTCGGCTGGGGCTGTCGCGCTTGCCGGGGCGGCTTCCGAAAAACTGTTTGCGGCGACGGGCAAACCTGTGGTGATGAAATTGGGATGCCAGAGTGCGCCGAGCAGTGAGAAGCATCTCCAATATTTCGCACGCTACGGAGTTCGGAATATTTGCGGGTATCCGGAGACATCGGATGGCCGTCTTTATGCCACGGTTGAGGAGCTCAAGCGCTTGCGCGATCTTGCCGGAAAATACGGCATCAGCGTGGATTGCGTGGCTCCGCCATTTCTTACATCGAGCCATATCGACAGCGAGAAACACCCGGCGATGATGCTGGCTCAAAGCCCGGAGCGCGATCGCGATATTGAATCGTTTCAGAACATGATCCGCAACTCGGCGGCTGCGGGGATTCCGTCGATCAAATACAACATGAGCATCCTGGGTGTGCTGCGTATTGGCCGGACTCCCGGGCGGGGCGATGCTACGTACAGTACATGGAAATTGAAGGATGCGCGTCCGGCTACGCCGCTTACGCGTGCCGGTCATGTGGATGCTGACGCGGCGTGGGAGCGGATTACATATTTTCTGGATCGCGTGGTGCCTGTGGCCGCGGAATACAAGATCCGGATTGCTTGCCACCCGCATGATCCGGGAGTGCCGCCGGAGGGTTATCAGGGCGTGGCGCGGGTGCTTGGAACGGTGGATGGCCTGAAGAAGTTCGTGGCGATTCAAGAGAATCCGTATCACGGTTTGAATTTCTGCCAGGGGACGGTTTCTGAAATGCTGCAGAATCCGGGGCAGGAGATCTTCGACGTCATTCGATACTTCGGATCGCGCCAGAAGATCTTCAACGTGCATTTCCGCAATATCCGCGGGCATCGCGACGATTTCATGGAAGTGTTCCCGGACGAAGGCGATGTCGATTTCGTCAAGGCCATTCAGGTGTACAAAGAAGTTGGTTATCCTTACCTCTTGATGCCGGACCATGTGCCTGAAGCGGCGGACGATCCCGCTGGACTGCAGTCTTTCGCTTACTGCTATGGTTACATTCGGGCGTTGATTCAAGCCGTGAACCAGATCTAGGAGACCAATGCTGACGGACCAACAAATTTCGGAGTTACGATCGCACTTTCCGATCCTCCAATCCAAGACGTATCTATACAACTGCTCGCAAGGTGCATTTTCGGACGCGGTGGAATGCGGCCTGCAGGAATATGCTCAAAGCTGGAGGACGTCGTCGGCTCCTTGGGACGATTGGATGGAAACCTACGAAGCTCTGCGCGCGCAATTCGCGCGTTTCATCAATGCCGAGCGGGATGAAGTTGCTATTGTGGCTAGCGCGTCGGCGGGCATCAATCCGATCGCGAACGGAATGCAATTTGGACATTCTCACTTTGAACATCGCAAAAAGGTGGTGATGAGTGAGTACGAATTTCCCACGATGGGGCAGATCTGGCTGGCGCAGCAGCCGCGCGGAGCGGAGATCCAGTTTCTGGATGGCGTCAACAATGTGGTTCCCACGGAATGCTACGCGGCCGCCATCGATGAGCGGACGCTGATAGTGCCGCTCACGCACGTCTCGTTCGTGAACGGATTCCGATCGGACGTGGCGGCGATTACGCGGATTGCGCATGAGCGTGGCGCGCTGCTGTTTTTGGATGGCTTCCAGGATTGTGGAACGCGCCCGATTGATATAAAAGCGCTGGGCGCGGATTTCTACGTTACGGGTACGCTTAAATATCTGCTGGGCCCTCCGGGCGTCGCGTTCCTGTATGTGCGGCGGGAGTTGACTGAATCGCTCATGCCGGCTATCACCAGTTGGTTCGCGCAACGCGACGCTTTCGCGTTCGATACCAAGCGGCTGGATCCGGCGACAGATGCCCGGCGCTTTGAAGGCGGTTCGCCGCCGATGCCGAATATCTACATGGCTCAAGCCGCACTGAAGTTTCTAACGCAGATTGGAATGGAGAACGTGGCGTCGCAAATCGAGCGGCTGACGAGGGCGTTCATTGAGGGCGTTCGCGATTTGAAAATCGAATCCAAAACGCCGGCCTCGAGCGTGGGGCCGCTGGTGGTGCTGCGGGCGAAAGACCCTAAGGCGATACTGGCTCAACTTACCGCGCGCGGCGTGGTCTGCTCCATACGGCGCGACGGCGTGCGCATCGCTTTCCATGTCTACAACACGCTGGAGGATGTTCACACCGCTTTGAGCGCTTTCGAAGACAATCTGGATTTGATGGTGCGTTCGTGAAGGTGTTGGCGGGCGGCTGCCGGGTGTACTCGCCGGAGGATGGACAACTCTCGACTTTCGGAAGCTGGGCGGAGCGCAAAGTTATCAGC
This sequence comes from Bryobacteraceae bacterium, assembly GCA_050011295.1. Classification (GTDB taxonomy): domain Bacteria; phylum Acidobacteriota; class Terriglobia; order Bryobacterales; family Bryobacteraceae; genus Palsa-89. Next base: position 12,551 of record JBEKJJ010000173.1, on the reverse strand, counting down.
CGGGCCAATGGAGCAATGCGCATCTCGCAAACGGTGAACGATTACGGACCTGGCATTTCGCCAGCCGTCGTGAATCCGAATGCGGAAGAAGTGCTTTATGTGGCCTCTGGTGTGGGTGTCTGCCAGATCAATGGATCGAGCTTTGGCCTACGCCCGGGATGCGCGGTATTTGTTCCTCCCGGTGCAGCATACACGGTAGAGAATGCCGGCCCGGAGACGCTGCGGATCGTCAGCGCGTGTTGTCCCGAGGATTCCGAACGCGGGGTTGTGGAGCGGGCGGCGTCCTCGGAGACGTCCGGTGAACTTGGAAAACTCATGGTGCATGAGGATGAGCGTGAGGATATTCGGGCGGGCGAAGATCGCATTTTCCGTTATCTTGTCCATACTGATCTCGGCTGCCGGCAAGTGACTCAGTTCGCCGGATGGATTCCGCCGAGTAAAGCGCCGTTCCATTACCACACCTACGAGGAAGTGATTTTCATTCTGGAAGGCAGCGGAACGGTACACGTGGATGAAGAAGCTTGTGAATTCCATCCGGGCAGCAGCATTTACTTTCCGGCTGGTGTCCGGCACTGCGTAGAGAATTCCGGGGACGCGACAATTAAGCTGCTGGGCGCGTTCTATCCTTCCGGCAGTCCGGGCGTCGCGTATGAAGACCAGTGAAGCGGCTGGCCTAGGCATCGAGCAGGGCGAGCAGCTTTCGCGCCAGCTTTCGAGCGGCCAACTCAGCATGATCGCTATCGGAGGAGCGATCGGTACTGGACTTTTTCTCGGCAGTTCGCTGGCGGTGCGCATTGCGGGTCCGGGCGTCATCGTCAGTTATTTGATTGGCGCCGTGATCGCGCTGCTGTTCATGGGCGCGCTCTCGGAAATGGCGGTGGCGCATCCTACGGCGGGTTCATTCGGAGTTTACGCCGAGCTTTATCTCAACCGTTGGGCGGGGTTCGTTATCCGCTATACCTACTGGGCGGCGCAATGCATCGCGATCGGAGGTGAGGCGACTGCGATCGCGATCTATTGCCAGTGGTGGTTTCCGAACACTCCGAAGTGGATCTGGGTGTTGGGATTTTCGCTGGCGTTGTTGTACGTAAACGCGCGCAGCGTCGCGAGTTTCGGCAGCATCGAGTATTGGTTCGCGATGATCAAGGTAGTCGCCATTGTGGTGTTCATTGTTTTTGGGCTGGCACTTGTAATTGGGCTGGGTCCCATTCCGGCGGTTGGCTTTTCGAACCTCACGGCGCATGGAGGGTTTCTCGCGACTGGTTGGCGGGGCGTCTGGATGGCGATGGCCTTCGTGATCTTCAGCTATATCGGAACCGAGGTGGTTGCGGTTACGTCTGGTGAAGCTAAGAATCCCGAGACCGCCGTGCCGCGAGCGATGCACAGCATGGTGGCGCGGCTGATCCTGTTCTATCTCGGCGCCATTGTGGTTCTCATTAGCATCGTTCCGTGGAAACAGATTCAGCCTGGGGCGGATGTGACCGCCAGTCCATTCGTAAAAGTTTTCCAGCTTATTGGCGTGCCGGCGGCGGCTCACTTGGTGAACTTTGTGGTGATCACGGCCGCTGCGTCCAGCATGAACTGCAATTTATATTTGTGCGGGCGGATGATGTTTTCGCTCGGGCGTGGAGGTTACGCACCACGCTTTCTCGGTCGAGTTTCGGCGCGCGGCATTCCGCTTCCGGCGCTGCTGGTTTCGGCTGCGGGATTGGGCCTCGCGACATTCCTGGCATTCGCTTATCCCGACGGCGCCTTCGTGTATTTGTTCGGAATCGCGCTGTTCGGGGGATTGTTCGTGTGGCTGATGATTTTCGTGACGCATCTTTTTTTTCGCCGGAAGTGGGATGCTGAAGGCCGGCCGCGCCTGCCGGTGCGTATGATCGGCTATCCGTACACGTCGCTTGTGGGGGCGGCGGCGATCGCCGCAATTCTTGGAACGACGTGGTGGGTGGAAGGCATGCGCGTAACGTTGATCGCCGGGCTGCCGTGGCTCGGGGCGCTTACGGTAGCATATTTTCTGGTTCGGCGACGGCGCTTGAATGGCCCGGGCCAATGGTAAACTCGTGCGTTGGCGCTCGAAGAGGACCGCAGCGCTTGCAATTATTCTCGGAGGGACTAGTGCGATTACTCGATTCATCTAGACGCCGGTTGTTTGTCGTTGCCGCGCTCGCGACATTGTCTGTTGTGACGTCTCCGGTGTCGGCTGCCGTGTGCTCGAACGACGACAGTGGGTTGAAACTGCCCAACGGCTTCTGCGCGACCGTATTTGTCGACGGCATCGGTCACGCTCGCCACATGGTGGTTTCGCCGGCCGGGGTGGTTTACGTCAACACTTGGACAGACAATGACTACGGGCCAGCGAAGCCACCGGAAGGCGGATTTGTGGTAGCCCTCCAAGATAAAACCGGGAAGGGGAAAGCGGACGTGGTTCAGCGCTTCGGTGAAACCTTGCAATCCGGAGGCAGGGGTGGAACGGGCATCGGCATGTACAAGGGATGGATTTATGTGGAGATCAACGATCGAATCGTTCGCTATTCGCTGCCGGCGGGCGCGCTGGTTCCGACGAGTCCAGCGGAGACCATCGTTTCCGGATTACCTCTGGGCGGCGACCATCCGATGCATCCGTTCATTATTAGTGCAGACGGATCGTTGTATGTCGACGTTGGGACGGCGACGAACTCCTGCCAGCCGAAAAATCGCCAGCCCAATGTACCGGGCGCGGACCCATGCACGGAACTGGAGACTCGCGGCGGAATTTGGCGTTACGACGCGAACAAAACGAATCAGAAATTCTCGCCGGCCGAACGCTACGCTACGGGGATACGGAATGGCGAAGGTTTTGCTGTCGATCCGGCGGGGCACATTTTCGTTACCCAGCATGGGCGCGATCAACTGCATGCGAATTGGCCGAAGCTCTATAAACCGGTCGAAGAAGCCACTCTTCCGGCTGAAGAAATGATGCTTTTGAAACAGGGCGGTGATTATGGCTGGCCCGAATGCTACTACGATGGCATGCAGAAAAAATTAGTGCTGGCGCCGGAGTATGGCGGAGACGGGGGCAAGAAGGTGGGTATTTGCGCGAGCAAGACCGCTCCGGTGGCCGCTTTTCCGGCGCATTGGGGACCGAACGGGATGACGCGCTACGACCAGAAGCAGTTCCCGGCGCGCTACCGTGACGGTGTGTTTATCGCTTTCCACGGTTCATGGGATCGAGCGCCGTATCCGCAAAGCGGTTACAACGTTGTGTTCCAGCCACTGGCGGGCGCGCGCGCATCGGGCACTTGCGAGGTCTTCGCGGACGGTTTCGCGGGCGCGGTGAAAACTCCGGAGGGCGCTGCGCATCGACCGTCGGGTGTCGTGGCTGGGCCGGATGGGGCGCTCTATGTATCCGACGACATTCGCGGACGGATTTACCGGATCGTCTACCAGGGCGGTGGCACAGGCGACGCGAAGGGCACGCCTTGTCCGAATGACTCGGCTGGGGCGGGCGATATTGTCGAAGCGAAGGCGAATGCCGACGGGGGTTCGACGAGTGTTCCCGTTCCCAGTGGAGCGACGCCAGAAGTGGTTGCGCTGGGAGATCGTATTTATCACGGACAAGTGGGCGGAGCGGCGTGCGCGGGTTGCCATGGCGGCAGCGGTACCGGCACATCGGTCGGTCCCAGTCTGACGAGCGGCAAGTGGTTATGGAGCGATGGCAGTTTTGCGGGAATCCTGAAGGTGATTACCGCGGGCGTGCCGCAACCGAAACAATTTCGCAGCCCCATGCCGGCCATGGGAGGAGCGCAGCTCAGCGCTGACCAGGCGTCCGCGGTGGCCGCGTATGTCTGGAGCATCAGCCATCGGTAGTAAATGCGCAGAATTATTGCAGCCGATCGGGACGGCTAATCCGTAATCAGATATGTGAGAGCAATCCGCTTTAGCTTGGCTTCGATCGCATTGGTCTTGGGCGGATCGGGCGCGGGAGCTGCTGCGATTCGCTTCGAAGATTTCGCCTCAGCGCACGAGCTTTCTTTGGTGGGTGATGCCGCGGTGAATGGTGGTGCGTTGCGGCTCACGCCTGCCAAGGGCAATCGATCAGGCGCCGCTTGGTTCCGCGAGAAACAGCCGGTGGGATCCGGCTTCGAGACTACGTTCCAATTCCAATTGACGCAGCAAGGCGGACTCGGACACGGCGCCGATGGGTTTGCTTTCGTGATACAAAATTCCGGGCCGGGAGCATTGGGAGGGCGCGGGTCCGCGGGCGGGTTCGCGGTTGCCGACCCGGCGTTCCACAACAGGGAAACGGCTATTCCATGGAGCATTGCGGTTTTCTTCGACACATTCAGGAATAAGGAAGAGGGCGATCCTTCTAATAACTATGTGGCGTTCTGCACGACTGGCAGGCCCAACGAAGCGCGCTGGCCGGCGCCGCGCCTGGCGTTCACCCCGAATTTGCCGGTCCGGTTGAAGGACCGCAAGGTGCACACAGCGCGTGTGCTGTTTCAGCCGCCGGTTCTTTCCGTCTTTTTAGATGAGGCCTCAGCGCCCGTTCTGCAATCGGTAGTGGATCTTTCGATTGTGCTGGATGCTCAGGGCGCGGCCTGGGTTGGCTTCACGGCTTCCACCGGTGGGGGATACGAGAATCAGGATATTCTCAACTGGTCTTTCACGGCGACGGGAGTTTCCTCCAGCATGTCCACGGTTTCTTCTGAGATTACATTTCACACGTCTGCATGTCTTCCGGGCCGCAACCTGTGTACTCCCGAAAGCGCGGTCGTTGAACACAGCGGAGCAGGGTACCACGTCATTCTGCCCGGCAATTTGGAATGGGGCGCCAGCATTCCGGATTCGCCGGGGAAAACGGTCGTTGTAACAAACGCGCACGGAATTGTTTGTTGGGATTTCACAGCGCGAGGGTCGGAGGGATGCAGCGGGCCTTCCGGCAATGCCACATCCGTGGGTACGGGATTCCTGGCCACAGACGCGCCGGCCGGGGCTTTGCTGATGAGGGCCCATGACGGACATGTCTGGTTTTCCGTGAATGGGCGAAGTGGCGCTGAGTTCAAGAACAATCAAGGATTTTACGAATTCGATTTGGAAATCAAATAGCTACTGACTTTGCCGCGGAGCAAGGTCATCCTGGAAGTGCTGGATTGACTGAGTCCGACGCTATCTGGTGTCCAACAACGGGGGCGGAGAGCTGGACTGTGAAAAGTCAAAGCGCCTCTACCGGGTCCGAACGCTTGCCGTCAATACCGAACTTCTTCATCTTATAGAGGAGCGCCTTATAGTCCACCCGGAGGAGCGTAGCCGCTTGTTTGCGATTCCATCGGGTCCGGTCCAAAGCAGAAAGAATCGCTTCGATTTCCGCTTGCCGCTGGACCTCGTTCACTTTCGTCAAGGTCGACATGGCGGAAGGAGGCGACAACACGACAACCTCCGGATGGGGGAAAGCGGTTGGGGCGTTTTCAGACTGGCGTGAACGATGACGAAGATCAGCGGCAATGGCGTCGGGATCGTGAAGTGCCAGATACTTTCGCATCACATTTTCAAGCTCACGCACGTTACCGGGCCAATGGTAATTCAACATAGCGTCGCTCAGAATCGGAGTGATCTCGACGGCAGCGGCGCTAGGCGTAGCATGCTTCTGGAGGAAGAATGACGCCAATGGCAGGATCTCATCCGGCCGGTCTCTTAAAGGAGGCACGTGGAGGTTGATAACGTTAAGCCGATAATAGAGGTCTTCCCGAAAGCGTCCCTCGCGAATCGCCCGTTCCAGGTCACAGTGCGTTGCGGCCATGACGCGGACATTGACGCGAATCGTCTCCTTACCGCCCAAGCGATGGAATTCCTGGTCCTGGAGGACCTGGAGGAGTTTCGCTTGCAGGCGGAAGTCCATATCTCCGATTTCGTCCAGAAAGATGGTTCCTTCGTGGGCTAAGTCAAACTTACCTAGCTTGCTCTTGATGGCTCCTGTAAAGGCGCCCCGTTCATAACCAAACAATTCGCTTTCGACCAACTCGGTGGGGAGTGCGGCACAATTGACTTTGAGAAAGGGATGCGCGGCGCGTGGAGAGTTGGCATGCAGCATGCGAGCAACCACCTCTTTGCCGGACCCAGTCTCTCCCTGAATGAGGATGGAGGTTTCCGAGACAGCAATCCTGTGGAGCACTTTCTCCATCTTCTTCATCCATGAACCCAGACCGGCCGCCCTTGACTCCCAGACCTTGGGGTTCGCTTTCATCACGGGAACGTGCGACGCATGGTGCTTGGCGAGCGTCTTCTCAATCGCTCCCAGGAGTTGTTCCTGGCTGGCCGGCTTGGTGAGATAGTCGTCAGCGCCACATTTCATTGTTTCGACGATTGTGGAAGGCGTAGAACCCCCGGAAAGCATGATGACCGGCACGTTCTTATTAAACTGACGAATCTCACGCAGTGTTTCGATGCCGTCCTTGAACGGCATCATGATGTCCAACAAGACAAGGGAGACGCGAGAATCGCTGCGCTTCAAGAACTTCAGCGCCTCGTCTCCATTCTCTGCCTGCTCTACCTCGTAGCCATGACATCGGAGCGAAAGCTCGAGGTAATTGCGGACATCCGGTTCATCTTCGGTTACAAGTATTCTTTGCATTTATTTAGTTAAGAAGCTGCCCCTCTCGCGAACGCAGCATGCTCGGGATTTGCTATAAACAAATTTCGCGTCTGTACCTGACCTAAGGGCAGGGTGAATGAGATCCTAGCGCCGCTAGAAGTATTTTCCGCCCAGATTTTTCCACGATGGGCGGAGACGATCATCTTGCAGATCGCAAGCCCCAACCCTCCCCCAGACCGGTCTTGCGAACCACCATAAGATATGTACTCCTCGAAGATGTTCTCCAAATGCTCAGTCGCGATACCAGAGCCGGAGTCACTCACATCCACGCGGTACGCATTCGGAGGCGCGAGCGTACAATCTTCGCCAGCAACGCGGGGATGCACATAACCCCGCACCTCGATCGTGCCACCCTTAGGAGTGAACTTACAAGCATTCTCCAGCAGATTTACCATGACTTGCTCAATTTGTTGGGGTTCGAAGTAAAGAGGTGCTTCCGGACGGCTTAGACTAACTGAAATGGTGATTTGTTTGTCGCGTGCCAGTGGATCTATTTCGTGTATCGCATTGGTGATGGAGGCTTCCAGCGAGGATTCTCTCAGATCCGGGACTCTCACGACATGTTTACCGACGCTCAGTTGGAGCATCCCGGCCGACATGCGGGTAACTTTTTCGACGGCTCTCTGAACGCGTTGTACCAGGTCCACCTGCTCGCCGTTCAGCGGCCCCATAGCTTTTTCCAGCAGGATGCTGCAATAGCCGCTGGCGGCCATCAAGGGCGCGCGGAAGTCATGGACCGCGCGAGCGAGGAAGTTCGTCCGGTCCTGGTCATATTCCTGTAGTTTTAGGTTGGCCATCAGAAGGCACTGCAACACGTCTTTGGCATGCGATTCGGGAGAAATCGAGTCCGTCTGCGTTGAAATCGAGGTTCGATTGCTCTTACGAGCCAACACCTGGTCTATGAAAATCTCGAGTGTCCGATGGTTTAACGGTTTCAGCAGCGTACTGCCGGGTCCCAAGGGCATGCGGGTAAGAAACTCATGTAAGTACTTCCTGTTCACCAAGAACAGCTGTTCCTGGTTAGGGGTATGGGTTCGGGAACTCGGGGACCAATGGGGAGTGTCAATATCCCAAATCAGAAGGTCAGCTGCAACGGATTGTCCTTTGTCAGGCTCGACCAGGACCACCTCGCTCCGGTCTAAGCCGAAGCTCCGTACGGCCTCGTGGCACGACTCCAACAGGTGGAGATCTCTGGATAATAAACAGATTGTGAAAGACGCGTGACCGTGCGTGGGTCCGGCTAGTGTTTCAATCATTAAGTTGGTGTTTGAACCATCCATCAAACAACTCTGTGGCTACACAACAGTAGCCGGGCGCGCACCTGAGCCTCATGCGACTGCAGGAACACACTCTAAACCGTCTAACTACTTACAACATTTTGGGGTACTTTCCGAAGATACACTCAGAGAGTGCCAAAACACAGGAGGGAGTTGACCCCACCCCTGGGGAGGACGTACTACCGATAAGTACTATTAGAAATCGGCCAGTAAATGGAGGCTGAACTCGCAAGAACGGCAACCGTTGAAATGAGGAAAGGTGCGAATAAGTTTCTTGATGCGGCGCGATCATTTTTCGTAGAGAGGTTGCCTGAAATTTTCAAGAAGGCGGGGCGGCGCTGCTTACTCTTGCCGGGGGTGTAGTGCTTGCAAAATCGTCAGATCGCTAAAGATTGAGGGCCGTTCGGCGGCATGGACGTGAGCGGCCGCAAGCTACGATCGGTCGCATAAGAAGCCGCGCTTTGGCGATCATGAATTCCGAGTTTGGCATAAATTGCGCGGATGTGCCAACGAACTGTCTCTCGACTGATAAAGAGCGACGCGGCAATTTCCCGGTTCTTATGGCCCTGGGCGAGGAGCGCTAGTATCTCTTCCTCCCGGTCGGTGAGCCTGCACGGGTCGTGCGAGGAAAAATAGTCGCGACACAGCTGCGAGAGAAGGAGCCTGGGCGCCCAGAGTTCGCCGGCAGCAACCGCCTCCACCGCCCGGCGGAGCTGCCCGGGGGGCGACTCCGGCCGCAGGAACCCCATGCAACCCATCTCTAATAACGACATGCAGCGGGCTGAAGACTCGTCTCTTACGAATACGAGAACGGGCACAAGCCTACCGTACTCGGCTTTTCTGGCGAATAGGACAGGATCGACTTTTGACAAACAATCGTGGTCAACTATCAGCACGCAAGGAAGAAAACTCCGGCATTCCTCAAGTATGGACTCAGCTTGAGAAGAGTTGGCACGAACGATTTCGCGATCAGAACTGCCTGCAAAACATCGTCGAATCCGCTTCCAATGAACAGCGGCTCCTCCGCCAATCACGAGGAACCGTGGGTGTCCCGAAGCCACCATCAAGCACACCTCCGAACCCCTACGGGAAATGCTGACGTCCAAGTCTCTCAAAGAATGTCATTAGGTGCAAGCTTTTGGAGTCCTGAATCGTACTAACGGTACTGTTGCATGGAGAAGTCGTAATGGAATGTAAAAGGGAACGCTAGAACGAACGTGGTCTCAAAAGTGCACGGTGTCCGTGTGAAGACAAAAGAGCTAGCGTGCAGAAGCTGAGCAGTAGAGGTTTGCAGCGTTAGGAACATTTATGAAGACGGCGTCGGCTGTGCAATACAATGCGGTGCGCCGGCTCAAAACGGATCAATCATTCATGGGGCTCCCGCCGCCTGTCGAGCGTCGAAAGTTCGAGAGACTTCCTCTGCAGTTGTCTCTTCAGTTCCGCAGGGCCTTCCGTCGAGACGAGGTAATAGGATGCATCACGGAAAATATTAGCGGCGAAGGGATTTACTTCGTTTCGTTGCATTCCTTGATAGCGGGGGAACGGCTGGAAATCGATATGCTTCTGCCGCCTCTTGTTTCGGGCAACAGTCGGGTAAACGTGCATCTCAGATGCCGGGCTCAGGTGGTGCGCGTCGAGTCAACCCGTCGGGGTCTTGGTCAGGGGATTGCCTGCCGAATCGAGAAGTACACGATCCAATTTGGGGATGCGGATCTTCTGAGTGATCAGATGTTCAAAAGTGCCAAGGCTTAGGAATCTTTCCAGAATTGTAAGTAAGTGGCATCCAAAAGTGCTAGTGGAGATCCATGCCCAAACCAGGGGACGCTGTCCATATCCCGCTGCCCCATTCGCCTAGCGCTCCGCGTGAAACCCACCGCTGACATGCCGAGACCAGGGAAGCACGCTACTGGGCCAAAGAAGAAGCGGGCACGGAAGAAAACGGCGAAGGGCCCCTCGCTACCGTCCTTATCTTAAGTAGTACGTTGTGCCACAAGTTGGTACTTGACAGTCATCTTTGCTCGCAAGTAGACTAACACTCAATGAAAACTATGGTGAAGCTGCTATTGGCTGTTGTTGGTCTCTGCTGGGTGCCAGCCTACGCCAGCACAATTTTGTACACCGATAGCGGAACGTTTACAGCATCGACTCCGAGTGACGCATTCGGATTCTCAGGGCCAAGCGAAACGTGGGCATTCTCCTTCGAGGCAGACACTAAGCCCGTAGTTTCCGACACCGGCATGGGTGGGTTCAGCTTCGCTTTTTCAGATTTCAGCTATACCCTGGACGGCTCGCCTGTTGCGATCACGCCGAGCTTCATCCGGTTCTTCAGTGGGACAAATTTCGGCGGATTTGCGATTTGCTTAGATGGATCGACCTTCGGGACGTGCTCTGAAGGACTGGCGACGGATGGTCCCCAGATGTATACCGGAACGCCTTCCGCACCGACGTTGATACCGGGAACGTTCGTCCAGGATGGTTTGGGTGTGATTTCCGACTCGATCACTTACGGCGAGCCAAATACTACTCTAGTGGGCACTGCTGTCCCTGAACCCTCGACTTTACTCACTCTCGGCACAGCACTTTTGGCATTAGGCGTACGCCGTCTATGCCGGCGCAGATAGCAGCTTTAGATTCGAGGGATTAAACGCGCGTAGGTGGCTGAGGCCTCGCCGGGACAGTTGCTTTGTCAAGTGCGCAATTCGCGAATTGTTAGTAAGTGGCATCCAGTAAGCGGCGCTCCAACCGGTATCCGAGATCTGCGCGTCAAACCCTGCTCCTACTGAGCGGCGCGGAAGGCGATCAACTGCATGATCCAGGGGCCGCTCTGGTTGAGAGGTGCGGTAGCGCCGTAGGTCCCTGCTGTCGTGACTGTCCGGTCTTCGACGATGTCCCCGTCAGGAGAGGTGATCATCCTGCTTGTGAAGCCGGCGCCAGCGTTGGTGGTACGGGTCGCGACGATGTTAGCAGCAAATAGCAGATCACTGGCGTTCGTGGTTGTCACCGAAGCGCTTTTGCTGGTCTTGCTGTCCCCACTGTTTGATGCGCTGACATCCACTGGATTGTTTGGATCTGCGCCGCTGTATTCAAGAATCCGAATGTCCGGGTAAGCAGCTGCAACCGAGAACGTAACGGTAACGATGTTTGATCCGGCGGCAGCCGCCACTATATTTTTAGCATAGTAAATAGATTGCGAGAGCTTGCCCTTTAGTACAGTGGGTCCGGCCGCGAGCGTGTACGTGTTGCCGCCGGCGTCAGTGACAGCATTGACAACGGCTGAAGTGTCGTTCCATCCGACTACCACGACGTTGAGGTCGCCAGCTGTCTGAGCGGCTGTGAAGGTGACGCTCAGAGTGGGTTGGGGCGTCTGAGGTGTGGCATAGTTGCCCTGAACGAAACTGATGCTGGTAGGTGCCGACACGGCCGCATTGACGGTTAGTCCGGTGGTCATACTCACGCCGGCATACGAAGCGGTCAAAGTGACGTATGCCGCAGCGTTCACACTACTGGTGGTCACGGGGAACGTCGCTGAATTAGCGCCTTGCGTGACGGTTACCGATGATGGCACACTCGCGGCAGCGGAATTCGAACTGGAGAGCGTTACAACGGCCCCGCCGGAAGGGGCTGCTGCCGTGAGTGTGACTGTTCCTGTGGCGGACTGGCCGCCGACGATTGTGCCGGAGTTGACCGAAACACTGTTGAGTACCGCAGGGACCGGGTTGACGGTCAGGGCAAATGTCATGCTGACACCGGTATATGAAGCGGTCAGAGTAGCCGGAGTAGAGATACTCACGCTTCCGGCCGTTACAGTGAAGGCTGCCGAGGTTGAGCCCTGAGGGACCATTACGGAGCCGGGTATACTGGCCGCGGAAGCATTCGATGAGGAGAGTGTTACCATGGCCCCGCCGGCGCCGGCAGCCGCACTAAGATTCACGGATCCAGTACCGGACTGACCGCTCATTATTGTTCCGGGGCTAACTGAAACACTAGTGAGCGCCGCCGGTAAGGGATTCACGGTGAACCCGGCCGTCTTGCTCACGCCAGCGTAGGAAGCAATCAGGGTGATCGGGGTCGAAGCGTTTACAGTACCGGAGGTCACGGCGAAGGTCACCGAGGTCGCGCCCTGCGGTACGGTCACAGTCGCCGGAACGCTGGCGGCCGAGATATTCGAACTTGCAACCGATACAACTGCGCCGCCCGACGGGGCTGCCGCGGTGAGAGTGACTGTTCCGGTGCCCGATTGTCCACTGACGATGGTACTCGGGGAGACGGAAACCGCGCTCAGGGATGCAGCGATCGGATCCACGGTCAGTCCGAACGTATAGGTCGCGCCGGAATACGAAGCGGTTAGGGTGAGTGAGGTTGAGGTAGTTACGCTACCCGTGGTCACGCTGAAGTTCGCAGACGTGGAGCCTTGAGGGACTGTGACGGATGCTGGCACGCTGGCGGCAGCACTCGGGCTAGAAAGCGATACAAGTGCACCACCCGAAGGGGCTGCAGCGGTGAGAGTGACTGTTCCGGTGCCGGATTGGCCACTTACGATCGTACTGGGGGACACCGAGACCGCGCTCAACGCTGCGGAGGGCGGATCGACGGTTAGTCCGAACGTCTTGCTTACGCCGGCATAGGAAGCAATCAGGGTG
>JBEKJJ010000172.1:0-15594 GCA_050011295.1 Bryobacteraceae bacterium | reverse complement strand
CAATGCCGCGGGCCGGTACCGGCACGCAAAGGACAATCATTCAGCGCCGCTCGATCCGAACTTTACCGGCGCAGGCCGCACATTGACGGATGAAAACGGCAACTATAGATTCATCAGCATCAAGCCAGGCGCGTATCCGTGGCGGAATCATCACAACGCGTGGCGTCCGGCGCATATCCACTTCTCGCTGTTTGGCCCGGCGTTCTGCACGCGCCTGATTACGCAGATGTATTTCCCGGGCGACCCGCTGCTGCCCTTCGATCCGGTTCTGCAGTCGATCCCTGACGAGAAGGGCCGGCAGCGTCTGGTGGCCAAATTCGATCTCGCGACCACTGAACCGGATTGGGCGCTCGGTTACCAGTTCAATATAGTGCTACGCGGCCGCGAAGCGACGCCGTTTGAGAAATAATTATGGACTTGATTCCCACTCCGTCACAGACTATCGGGCCGTTCTTCCATCTCTGCCTGCATTCTGAGACGGATCTCGGTTCTCTCAAAGGCGAACGAATACGACTAATCTGCCGGATGCTGGACGGCGATGGAACTCCGGTGAATGACGCCATGATCGAGATTTGGCAAGTCGACGGCGCGGGTGAATATGGCCGGTTCGGGCGGCAGTGTACCAACGAAGATGGCAGGTGCGAATTCGAGACAGTCAAGGCGGGCCATGTGAATGTGCAGATCTTCGCTCGAGGTTTGCTCAAGCAGCTATTCACGCGCATCTATTTTGACGGCGAAGCATCGAACGCAAACGATCCCATTCTCGCGCTCGTGCCGGAGGATCGCCGCGGAACACTGATGGCAAGGCCGAACGCCGAGGATTCGAATCTCTGGAATTTCGAGATTCGGCTTTGCGCCGATTCAGAGACGGTATTCTTCGATGTTTGAATGAACCTATGACTGTTCGCCTGATCGAAAGTCTCGCTACAACCGAACCGCTTGCGGATGTTTTTTCGGACCAGTCCATCTTAGGCGCGATGCTGGATTTTGAAGTGGCGCTGGCGCGCGTTCAGGCGCGATTGGATGTTATCCCGCGTGATGCGGCTGAGGTAATTGGGAAGGCGGCGGCCGGCTTCGACGCGCCCGAGCTGGCACGCGAAGCACTGCGAGCTGGGACACCGGCCATACCGTTCGTCAAAGCGCTGACTGAGCGGGTGAGATCGGCGGATCCGAAGGCTGCGCGATTCGTCCATTGGGGCGCGACAAGTCAGGATGTTGTGGACACCGCGTTCGTGCTGTTGCTCAAGCGGGCGCTGCCGCTGCTCGAAGCGGATCACGTGCGTCTCGACAGCGCTCTCGGGAATTTGGCGGAGCAGTACAAAGACACGTTGATGCTAGGTCGCACCTTACTGCAACCGGCGCCGCCGATTACGTTCGGACTCAAAGCTGCCGGGTGGAAGGCTGCTGCACGGCGTGGTTGGGCCCGCGTCGAAAGCCGATTCACGGAGGCTCTGCTGCTTCAGTTCGGAGGCGCCAGCGGTACTCTAGCCTCGCTCGGCGACAAGGGCATCGCGGTGGGCCAAGCGCTGGCCGACGAGTTGCGCCTTCCTTATCCGGATGCGCCGTGGCACGCGCATCGCGACCGGCTGGCCGCGCTGATGGCGGCTTGCGGCGTGGAAACTGGATCGCTCGGAAAAATGGCTCGCGATATTTCGCTGCTGATGCAGGGCGAAGTGGGTGAAGTTGCCGAGCCAAGTAGCACCGGACGTGGCGGCTCGTCCGCCATGCCGCACAAGCACAATCCGATTGCTTGTTCGCTGACTCTGGCAGCGGCGCATCGAGTTCCGGGTCTCGTCGCCGCGTTTCTTTCATCCATGGTCCAGGAGCACGAGCGCGGAGTGAGTGGATGGCAGGCGGAGTGGCCCACGATTGCAGCCGTGGTCCAGTCCACTGGATTGGCGATCGCGTCCATGGCGGAAGCCGCGGAAGGACTGACGATAGATCCTGCACGCATGCGCGCGAATATTGATGCTACGCGGGGCGTGATCTTCGCCGAGCGCGTGGTCATGTTGCTGGGCGCCAACCTGGGCCGCGATGTCGCGCACAAGTTGCTGGAGGAAGCCGCCCGACGAAGCGTGGCGGAGAATCGGCGGCTCGTCGAGATTCTGGAAGAGATTCCCGAGATCACGCGCGTGATTCCACTCGATGTGTTGCGGAGGCTGGACACGCCTGAGGATTACCTCGGCGTGGCGGAAGAGTTTCGAAAGCGTCTTTGAAAGGAGCGCCCCTTGCCATTCGTGAATGTTGACAACGCGCGGATGTTCTACCGGCTGGAAGGCTCGGACGACCGGCCGGTCCTGGTGCTATCCCACTCGCTTGGCTGCGATCACGGCCAGTGGGATGTGCAGACACGCGACCTGCTGCCGCACTTCCGGATTCTGCGCTACGACACGCGCGGGCATGGGGCTTCCGATGTCACTCGTGGCGACTACACCATCGAGAGTTTGGGCCGTGATGTATTGGCAATCGTCGACACGCTCGGGATTGGCCAGTTCGCGTACTGCGGTCTTTCGATGGGCGGAATGATCGGCCAATGGCTGGCAGCGTCGGCGCCGGAGCGGATCACGCACCTGGTGCTCGCGAATACTTCGCCGCGAATGGATTCGGCTGCGATGGAAACGCGCCGGAGGACAGTGCTTGAAAGCGGCATGGCTGCCGTCGTTGATGCGGTGATGGGACGATTCTTCATGCCGGAGACGCTCGCCCGGCATGATGCAGACGTGGGTTCCGCGCGGCGCACGCTGCTCAAGACCGATCCGCGCGGTTACGCCGGCTGTTGCGCTGCTATTCGAGACATGGATCAGACTGGCTTGGTCGCGCAGATTCGGGTGCCCACTTTGATCATTGTTGGCGATCGGGATGTATCTACTCCTTGGGCTGGACACGGCGAAGTGTTGGCGCGTGAAATCCAGAATTCCCGGCCTGTACATCTACCCACGGCGCATTTGTCGAACCTGGAACGTCCGCGATCTTTCTCGAGCGCGCTCTTTGATTTCTTGATTCCTTCTGCCAGCGATGCTCTGGAAGCTGGTTATCAAGTGCGCCGCGAGATGCTGGGCGATGAGTACGTGGATGCGGCCATCGCGAAGACCACCGAGTTTACGCGCGAGTTTCAGGAGCTGATTACGCGCTATGCGTGGGGAACTGTCTGGGCGCGTCCAAGCATCGACCGGCGCACGCGGCGCCTGTTGGCGTTGGGCGAACTGGCCGCGCTGGGACGCTGGGAGGAGTTTCGTCTGCATGTGAGTACGGGCCTGGAACACCAACTCGAGCCTTGCGATCTGAAAGAGCTGTTGCTAGAGACCGCCATCTACGCGGGCGTTCCAGCGGCGAACACGGGATTTCAGATCGCGAAAGAAGAGATCGAGAAAGCATGCGCACCCAAGTCGGGATAATCGGCGCGGGGCCGGCAGGGCTGATGCTTTCGCATCTGCTGCATCTCGAAGGGATCGAATCGGTTGTTCTCGAAGCGCAATCGCGCCAATACGTGGAGGAACGCGTGCGCGCCGGCGTGCTGGAACAAGGCACAGTGGATCTGCTGGTGGAATCGGGCGTCGGCGCGCGGCTGAAGGAACAAGGGCTGGTGCATCACGGCATCGAGCTGAGTTTCGGTGGCCGCAGGCATCGCATCGATTTTGAGGACCTCACTCCCGGGCGCTCGATCACGGTGTATGCGCAGCAAGAAGTGACCAAGGATTTGATACAGGCGCGGATGGACGCTGGAGGTCAGATTCACTTTGAGGTGAGTGACGTTCGTCTGGATGGTTTGCACTCCTCGAAACCCTCCATCAGGTTCGGCGCTCAAGAGCTGGTATGTGATTTTGTGGCTGGCTGCGACGGCTCGCATGGAGTCGCGCGCGCGTCTATCCCGGAAGATGCACTTCGCGTGTACGAGCGCGTGTATCCTTTCTCGTGGCTCGGAATCCTGGCGGAGGCGGCGCCGGCGTCTGAAGAATTGATTTACGCGTATCACGAACGGGGGTTCGCGCTGTTCAGCATGCGGTCGCCCAAGATCACGCGGCTCTATCTGCAATGCGCGCCGGAGGAAGATATCGCGCAATGGCCGGATGCGAGGATCTGGGAAGAACTCTGCACGCGGCTCGCGACGAATGACGGATGGAGGCCGAACGAAGGGCCGATTCTTCAAAAGGGTATTACGGGGATGCGCAGCTTGGTGGTTGAGCCGATGCAGTTCGGACGGCTGTATCTGGCGGGCGACGCCGCGCACATTGTCCCGCCTACCGGGGCGAAGGGAATGAACCTGGCCATCGCGGATGTCCGGGTGTTGGCGCGGGCGCTGGCTGAGTTCTACGCTTCCGGGCGGCGTGAGTTGCTGGATCATTACTCCGCTACTTGCCTGCGGCGGGTGTGGAAGGTACAGCGCTTTTCATGGTGGATGACTTCGATGCTGCATCGCTTCGAGACAGCAGATGGATTTGAACATCGGCGGCAACTGGCTGAGCTGGATTACCTGACTGGCTCGCGCGCGGCATCGACGTCGCTGGCTGAAAATTATGTTGGGTTGCCAATGGATTTATAACGCGGAAGACGCCGGTGAAGAAGAAGGTGCTGCCGCTGCCCACTTCACTCTCGACCCAAATACGGCCGCCCATCATTTCTACGAGACGCGAACAGATGGCGAGACCGAGGCCGGTGCCCCCGTGTTTGCGGGTGGTGGATCCGTCGGCTTGACGGAAGGCTTCAAAGATGAATCCCTTCTTGTCTTCGGGAACGCCGATGCCGGTATCCTTCACCGAGAATAGCAGCGTGATTTCCGATTCCGTGGATTGGTCGACTGCGGCTTCAATGAAGATGCTGCCCTGGTCGGTGAATTTGATAGCGTTCCCGATGAGATTCAGCAGCACCTGGCGCAGGCGGGTAGGGTCGCCCAGCAAGTTCTCCGGTACTTGCGCGCTGATGGAGGATTGAATCTGCAGGCCTTTCTGATGCACTGTTCCGGCTAACGTCCTGACGGCTTCCCGCATGCATTCGGCGGGCGAAAAAGGAACGCTCTCCAGCTCCAGACGGCCAGCGTCGATTTTGGAAAAGTCCAGGATTTCGTTCAACAGGCTGAGCAGGGAAGTTGCGGATTGTTGGGCGGTCTCGAGATATTCGCGCTGCTCGCCGTCCAGCTCAGTTTCGAGTGCGAGGGCGGTCATGCCCAGCACGCCGTTCATGGGCGTGCGGATTTCATGACTGACGTTGGCCAGAAACTCGCTCTTGAGCCGGTTCGCTTCCTGAGAATCCTTTAGCAGGAGCTGGATGTCCGCGTTCTTCCTTTCGATCCGAGCTTTTTCGAGACGTAATTCGTGAGTGCGCTGATCCACGGCCGATTCCAGCCGCTGTTGCTCTTTGCGATAGCGGCGCTCGCGCGACCAGACGTACGCCCACACCACCAAGAGCAACACTCCGATAACGCCGAGCCGGGCCCACCAGGTTTCCCACCATAGCGGGAGCACTTCAATGGACATGCGCGCCGGATTTTGGTTCCATTCGCCGTCTGCGCTGCGAGCTTCCACTTCGAGCGTGTATTGGCCTGGTGGCAAGTTCGCGTATTCGAGTTGTCGGAGAGAAGTCTCCACCCATTCGTCGGCGAAGCCGGCTAACCTGTAGCGGCTGCGGACCGTTCTTTCATCCAGAAAGGTGAGGGCCGCAAAGAACGCGAGGAGCGGGGCATGACCATGCCGGACGCTGACGGGCTGCGACACATCGATTGCATGGCCGCCGATGTTGGCTTCGGTGATTTCGACCGTGGGCGGTGCCGACGCCACGCCGGCGGCTGGGCGGAAGTGAGAGAGACCTCCGCTGGTTCCGATCCAAACGCTGCCGTCTGGATCGGCCAGGAAGGACGCGGCGTCGCAATCGTCCCAGATCAGGCCGTCCTGTTGGTCATAGTGATGCCAGCGGACGCCGTTGTAAGAATCCACTCCACGATCACTGCCGAACCAGATGCGTCCGCCTAGATCGGCGCCGACGAATAGGGCTTTATCGGAACCCAGGCCGTCTTTTTCGGTGAAAGTCCGGACGCTGAGGTGTTCGCCATCGAGGATAATTCGGGAAACGCCGTAGGGTTCGCGATAGCCGATCCAAATGGAATCGTCCTTGGCTTCGGTGATGTAGCCGAGATAATTCGTCGGCAGACCGTCTTTGGTGGTGAACCGGCGCCAGTGACCTTTTTCGAGGACGACCAATCCGCGGCTGCCGCACAACCACCAACGGCCGTGACGATCGGCCATGGCATCGAAGAAGATCTCGTCGGGAGAGCTGGAAGGAAGCTCGACGCGCTGGAAATGTATGCGGCGTCCCTGGGCGACGCCATGAAATATGCCGCCGCGCGTGCCCACCCACAGCCCGCCTCGGCCGTCCAGTTTGAGTTTGGTGACGCGATCGTTGGTGATGCCGTCACGCGCGCCATAACTGGTTACGGCGCCTGTTTTCGGATCGAGCCGCGACACGCCGCCGGGCGAGCTACCGGTCCAAATGGTTCCTTCATCACCTTCCAGGACGTAGCGGACTTTGTTGCCGTTGATCCCCTGGCGCTCGGTCCACGCGCGCCAGTTGGGTTTGCCGTCGGCACCGATATGCAGCCGATTGATGCCGAGGTCGGTGCCAACCCACAGGTCCTGGTTGGCATCGCGCTGGATGGCCCAGATGGTATCGTTCGAAAGCCCGTCGGCCGAGGTCCAACTCTCCCACTGTTGATATCCAAGCCAGCGCGCCACGCCAAATCCGAGCAGCCCGATCCAGATGGAGCCTTCATGATCCACCAGAACGCTGCTGGTGGGATCCGCGGGAAGGCCCTGGGCTTTTGCAACGTAGCGCCATTTTCCGCCGGCGCGCATGGTGACGCCAAAGTCAGTGGGGACGAAGAGTTCTCCGTTGCGGCCTAAAGATAACGCGGCGAAGTCGGAGTTGTCGGGAATCTGTACTTCGGCCGGCTCGAAACGCGTGGCCGAGGGCGCGCGGCGAAGCAGGCGGGTAGAGCTTCGAATCCAGAGCGTTCCTTCTTTGTCCGTGATGATGGCGTCCCAACGATCCGGCGGGATGCCGTGCTCTTCACCGAGGGTGGTGACGCGATTGGATTCCAGGCGGCAAATCTGGCGGCCGCATCCGAACCAGACTTCGCCCGCGGGGCTTACGTGAATACCGTGAACCGCAGGGTCGTCGCCGGGAATTTGGGGCGCCGGAACGAAACGGTAGCCAGTTGTGGATAGATTTCCGATCAGGAGTCCGGCTGAGCTTGAGACCAAAATGCGGCCGGCCTGGTCGGAAGCAATAGCGGAGCGGCCCACAATCTCGATCGGACGTCCAACGTCCACGTATTGGAAGCGGGAGCCGGCGCGCCGGGCTAATCCAGCCGATGTTCCGGCCCACAATACGTGATCGGGAGTCTCATAGAGCGATTCGATTCGGGCGCTGGGCAGCCCGTCGCGCATCTCGAAGGTGAGGAAATGGGCGCCGTCGTAGCGATAGAGCCCGTGCTGGGTGCCGATCCAGAGATAGCCGGTGGAATCCTGCAGCATACACAAGGTAGCGAGGTTGCCGAGACCTTGTGAACCGGAATACAGTTTGAAGCTATAGCGCTGGGCGTAGAGGCTCAAAGGCAATCCGAACAATAGGATGGCCGTGAGACAGGCTAGCTGGCGAGCCGGGCGCAATAATCCTCCGTTTGGTCTTCCACTTCCATCGGCATGTGGGGGGAAAGCTTTATTGGGGACCGTTTCTGGTTTCTTGTTTCTGGTTTCTGGTTGGTCGTCGTGGATTGGGGCTTGGGTTCGTTCCTGCACTTTTTGATTGTGGAGACGTTGGAGTTCCAGGAGGGTTTTTAGGGCGCGGTAGTAGGCGCGTTCCAGACGGGATTCGTGGCGGGTAAGGAATGGGAGGGATTTGGACGACAGGGCGTCATAGGCGGAGCTGAGCGGGAAAAGCGGGGGATAACGGGTGTACTTTTTGTCTAATTTTTCGGTCTGGGTGGATATTTCGTCTTCGAGGAGGTCGGTTTCGATGGCCCATAGGCGGCGCTGGCGCCATTTTGCGGCTACCATTTCTTCGACGAGATCCGTTTCGGCTGGACCATCGGGCTGGAATTGCTGGACGTAGGCTTGGAGCATTTCTTGGTGCTGTTCGGGGGATTCAGTGGCTAGGACGACGCCGTTGGCGTAGAGGCCGTGGGTGAGGGCGTTCATGGAGGAGGCTTTTCGGCCGGCTTCGGTTTTGGGTCCGTGGGATTTTGCGCCGTTGGCGCGGGCGGAGTTGATTTTTTGTTGGGAGGACATTTTTTGGGAAGGCATGGGTGCACCGATTTGATTTTGGGGCGTGGGGAGATGGTAGTTGGAGTGGAATTGGGTAGTGGGTGGGAAATGGGGAAGAAAGAATTTGGTGGGGGTTGTGATCGGTGGCCTACCATCGAAGGATGAGCGCGCCGGCTGATCGCCGAATCATTCGGGTGGTGGATTACAATCCCGAATGGCCCGGTCACTTTGCTCAGATTCGGGATAGGATCTAGGCCGCGCGTATGCGATGTCGCTGTCCGGATTGAGCACGTGGGCAGCACTGCGGTGCTGGGGCTGGCTGCCAAGCCGATTATCGATTTGGATGTTGTAATTCCGCGGCGAAGTGATTTGCCTTCGGTGGTTGCGCGGCTGGGTGGAATGGGATATGAGCATCGTTTTCAAAATCGGCGCTGGTGGGTGCGGCTCTATGAGAAGGGTGGCAAGCGCCACGAGATGCCAACGCACCACAATCTCGAAGAATACGGGGCCGCCTACATCGGGTCTGCCGGCACCGGGAAAGATAAACACACTGCCCTCTTTCGGACCGTGCGGGGAAAAACGCCGCAACTCACCGAGCGGCGGTGATCGCACCGAAAGTGTATTTGATGATCCGGCGCCGCGCGGTTGGTGCGGGGATAAAGACTCTGATCGGCTGCCACACTTTCAGGGCGACTGGAATCATGGCGTATTTGAAAATGGCGGAAAACTAGAAGTGGCCCGCCACCCTGCGCGCCAGAGCAGGGATCGGCGTTGACGAAAAGCCGGGAACACCCCTACACTGAAAGCAATCGGATTCCAGGACATATAACCTACCATGGCCGTTACCCTCAAACCCAAAACTGAAATAACGGTGCCGAAGAGTATCCGCCGGAAGGCTGGCATTAAGCCCGGCGACCAGTTTGAGTTCAAGGTCTCCGGACGCGTGATCAATATTGTCCCGAAGCTCTCGCCGGAGGAACTGGAAGACGCGCGTGAAGTCCAGTATCCGAAAGTGCGGGCGCATATCCGCAAGAGTAACGACGACTACTTGGCTGGCCGGAGTCGGCCAGCTACCGAATTTCTCGCCGAGCTTCGCGCCGAGGCGCACCGGAAGCCACGGAAGAAACGTGCTCGCTCCGGATGACGCCGCCCTCCCTGGTTCGCACCACCACTCACTACGAACGACTGGCCCGGATGCTTCGTAAGCGTCAGCCAAAGTTCGACGCGGCGCAAAAGAGAGCATTTGAAATCTTAGGGCAGGACCCCACGAACCGGTCCGGATCTCACGACATCAAGAAGCTAACCGACGTCGCGCAAGGCGACGGGCAGTAGCGCCTGGCCATCGGCCGTTTCCGCTTCCGCTACGACATCTACGACCAGGATGTGGTCCTCCACTATTGCAGCCTCCGCAGGGAGGACACGTATTGAATGAGGGCAGGGGAGAGATTCTGTCATAGCCCATCGGAACTAGGCTACGCGACAGGCGACTAGTAAAAACTTACCGCAGCCTGGTCGGCAAAAGAAGCCAAAGATATCGCGATCCCCCCAACAATCCTTATGTGGAGGGCATGGCGGATTTCATCTTGTCGATTCTTGTTAGTTCTGTTTCACCCATAGCGCGATGCCATTCTGGCTTCTGGCGGCGCCCACGGACATCGTGACCGAGACCTCGGGCGGCAATATGAAACCCATCAGGTCCGGGTTTTGGCTGACTAGACTGGCTGGATTTGGTATGTACACTCCAATCTGATAGACGTCGCCGGGTAGGCCGGGGACTGGTTTCATCACGGCGGCGATGCCGTTCGAGTAGAATCCATCGACAAAGACCGCCACCGGCTGATCGGTCACGGCAAATGTTCCGGCCAACGAGAACGGGCCGACACCGGTGGCGAAGATTGTGATGGGGGAGCCGGGTGCCGCGGGATTCGATTGCGAGTTCGGAGTGCCGTCGGCGTTCAAGATGTAGCCTTGGCCGACGCCCAAGCCGTCCACCGAATAAATCCCAGGGGAAGCTGCGGCTGCGGGGAGATAGACCGGATTTGAAGTTATTCCATTGTTGGAAACGGTTACGCGCACGGCGCCAGACGTCTGCGCGTTATTTGGAATAACGGACACGATGGTGTTCGCCGACGCCGATACCACCGGCAACGGTTGGCCGTCGAGGACCAATTTGGCGTCCGGCCCGAAGCCAGAGCCGGTTGCCGCAATGGCCTCGCCCGGCGACAGCGGCACGCCGAGCTGGCTGGCATAATTGACGACGGAATCCAACTGGACGGCGGGCGCCGGCGACAGCGCGATTTTATTTGCGATGACCGCATTCGGTACGGGGAAGAAATTTGCGAGATCGGAAATCAAGCCACTATTCTTAATTTGCGTGGCCCCCGCGAGCAGCAGGTTTCCGTGGCCGTCTGGAATGGCGCCCTGTACGGTGAACGGCCGGATGTCTCCCAAGTAAGTGGAGAAAAGCAGATGGGACAGGCTGGAATCGAATCCGGCGACAAACCCACTGCTATCGGAGAAGGACGCCTGGAAGGGCGCGCCCAAGGGGAAAGCTTTGGAGCTGGTGTAGCCGCCGACGATCACGTTACCGGATGCATCGATTGCGATACTCTGGCCGGCATCCGAGCCCTCGCCGCCCAGCAGCGTTGCAGCGAGAACTTTGGAAAGCGTGCTGTCGAACTTTAGGACGAAGGCGTTGGGGCCGTTGCCATTGACGCCTGGCAAAGCGGGAATAGCGGGTTGGGGCGAGGATTGGAAGGCTCCGGGGGTGGCAACGAAATGAGCCAGAGCGGTGCCAGTGGCGTATAAATTGCCGGCGCTGTCCAAGGCGATCGAATCAACCGCGATCGGTTGGCTGGCATTGGATTGGAGCAGGGCGCTGCCGGTGGCGTTCATCGAATAAACACTTCCACCACTGAGGCTTTCGAGTCCGTTGTCAGCGAGATAGATGTTGCCGTTGGGCGCCAATGCGATCGCGTTCACATTCTCAATCAGGTTGTTTTGCCGATCTTGAGAGATGTACGTCGAGAAGATGAGGGCCGAGCCTTGGGAGTTGAACTTCGTCAGGAATGCCGAGGTCGGAATGAAGCAGGGGCCAATATTTCCCGGGCCGCAGCCGACGGGAGAGAATTGCGTTTCGTAAGCGCCGGGAGTGACGGGTAGGCCGCCGGATGTCCCGCCGCCAACGTATGGGTTTCCCGCGGAGTCCACTGCGATGGCGCCCGGCGAGGAGTTAAAGTTTGTGAAATATGTCGACCACGCCAACGATCCGTTGGGGTTCAATTTGAAGACAAAACTCGCGGTCTGAGGAGGCCCCAGCGAGCTGATGATGGGAAACGTAGTCAGATAGGCGCCTTTGGTAACCGGAAAATCGGCGGAATCCGTCTGGCCGGTTACGTAGACGCTTCCATCTGTTCCGAGCGCGAGGCCGAACGCTGAGTCCGTCCCAGTGCCGCCGAAATAGGTAGAGAACACAATGTTGCCGTTATTGTCGAGCTTGGTGACGAAAACGTCGGTGGTTGGAGCGCTAAGTTCAAAGACAAGTGAACCCGCAACCAGTATCTGCAATACCTGATTGCTTTGCGGTCCGATCTGGGAATAGGTTTTGAATCCGTCAGTGCTCTGGACGATGCCGATTCCGAGCAGGTTGGCGTACATCACCGCTTTGTTCGGATCGGCGACGATCAGTGCGGTTTCCGAGTTGATTTCTTGAGTCCAGGTTTGCCCTGAGTCTGTGCTCCGGTAAAGGGCGCTATAGTTTCCGGCGTAGAGGACGCCTGGGTGGAACGGGTCCGGCGCGATGGTCACCGGCTCAGTTAATTGGGCGGCAAATGGGATCCAGTTCTGGCCTTCGTCGGTGCTTTTGATGTAATAGCCCGGCCCTCCAGCGTAGAGGGTGCCTTTGGTGAACGGATCGAACGCCAAGCTCCCGTAGACGAACCCCGGAACCGGCGAAACAGACCAGCTTCGGCCGCCATCGCCGCTGCGGAACAGGGCAAAAGAGCCGCTCAGGGCGAACAGAGAATTCGGTGATTTTGGATCGATCCAGATTAGGGCAACGTCCAGGCTTTGGATTATCGCGCCCGTTAGGGTCTGCTCGGGAATGGGCGGAATGCCGTTATTGATTGCGGCCCAAGTGGCGCCGCCATCGGTGCTTTTGAATGCGCCCAACGGGGTGGTACCGAGGTAGATGACACTGCTGTTGGTGGGGTCCACAGCCACCGCATTGAGGTTGGTCCCGGAAGGCAGACCTGGCAGGATCTTCCACGTGTTTCCAGCATCGGTGCTACGCAGCAAGCTAGCCGGCGAAACTGCATAAATGGTAGCGGGGTTTCTGGCATCGACGGCAATGTTCGCGATGGCGGTCAGGTCCGGAGAATAGAGGTTTTGCACGGTGGCGGCGGTTGGATCGATGCGAATTAAGGGCGAACCGCCGGCATGGGGCTGCGCGGCAGCGACGGTGAGGAGGTCGAGTGAGGTGGTGCTCCCGGCGATGTAGAGGTTTCCTTGAGTGTCCGCTGCGACGGCCGAGACCGAGCTTGCGCCTGACCCGCCCAGTGTTTTCACCCAATCTAAGGCGGGAGCTTTGGAGGAGTCCGCGTGAAGGCCGGCTGGAGCCAGAATAATCAGGAAGGACGGAAAAAAGCGCCGCTGAATCGTGAAATACATTTGTCCTCCGAGCAGACGGACGCGGCTAGGCTCATTATCTCATATGGTCAGGAGCTTTGGCAGTGACGGCCTTTCCGGCGCAGACGTGGGACGTTTTGTACAGCTTTTCGAACGTGGGTTGGTGAGTTGTTCTCTCTTTGGGCGAAGAAGGCGGGTTGGTAACCCGCCGCAGGCTGGCAGCCTGCCCCACAAATGTTAGATTGAGCAGGTGCGGCGAAGAGATTTTCTAGGGGCATTGGCTGGGGCTGCGTTTGCGCGGCAGAATCCTGCGGACTTTACGCTGGAGATCGGGGCGGTTACCGTGGAACTCGCGCCCGGGACCAATGTAAAAACGCTCGGATACAACGGGACGGCGCCGGGACCGCTGCTTAGAATACCGGAAGGAAAAACGATTACTGTCGAGGTCCATAACAATACTGGATCTGAGGAAGTAGTGCATTGGCATGGGCTGCACATTCCTTCGGATGTAGATGGATCGCTTGAAGAAGGTACGCCCGGGGTTCCTGCCGGAGGGCGGCGCCGTTACAGCTTCACCGCCACGCCGAGTGGAACGCGCTGGTATCATTCCCACGTCATGGCGGGGCGAAATCTGAAGCGCGCCACTTATACCGGACAGTTTGGCTTTTTTTATATCGAACCGAAAAACGATCCGGGCGCTTACGATCAGGAAGTGTTTCTGGCGCTGAAGGAGTGGGATCCCTACATGTCGACGGGTGGGGACGATGAAGGCAGCATGGATGCATCGTACAAGCACTTTTCGATCAACGATCGCGCGCTGGGACATGGCGCGCCCATCCGCGTTCGAGAGGGGCAGCGCGTCCTGTTTCGAATTCTCAATGCGAGCGCCACGGTCCATCGGCGGGTTGCGCTCGCCGGGCACATGTTTCATGTAACGGCAATGGACGGCAATTCGCTGGCGGTTCCGAAAGAGATTGAAGCGCTGGAATTGGGGCCAGCGGAAAGAATCGACGCCATCGTCGAGATGAACCGGCCGGGAGTCTGGATCTTCGGAACCACGGATGATCACGATCGCGAGCGCGGGATGGGAATCGTTGTGGAGTATGCGGGACAGCATGGAGAACCTCGCTGGACGGCGCCTGGGGATCAACGGTGGGACTATGTGGCTTTTGGAAATCGGACAGGCGTGGCGGAGGCGGCGGAGCGAATCCCACTGGTGTTCGAAAAGAAATTTGCGGGGCACAATTGGGTGGACAAATGGACCATCAATGGAAAATCATTTCCCAAGACCGACCCGATTCGCGTGAAGGCGCACGGCCGGTACCGGCTGGTGCTGGATAACCGGAGCGATGAGGCGCATCCGGTCCATCTGCATCGCCACACGTTTGAGCTCACGAAGGTGGAAGGTGTCGCGACGTCGGGTGTCCGCAAGGATGTAGTGATGCTGCGGCCGAAGAGTCAGGTGGAAGTGGACCTGGTGGCCAATAATCCGGGGCTGACGCTGTTCCATTGTCATCAGCAGATGCATATGGATTACGGGTTTATGGCGATGATGGAGTATGTGTAATTAACTGGAAAAGACGTCGGCATGAGTGCCGACGCTGCAGGCAAGAGTGCCTGCGCCACCCTATTGGATTGCGATCGTGGCGGTGTTCGAGGTTGCGCCGCCGATGCTTAGGACTAGCGCGATTGCGTTGCCGCTGGGGGCGCTGGACGGGATCTGGAAATTTACTTGATTCAGGCCTACGAAGCCCGGGGCCGGGCCGGAGAATGAGACTGGGGCTGGGGTTCCTCCGAGCGTCACGGTTGGGAGGGTGGAGGACGCGGCGCCTAGGCCGGTGCAGTAGAGCGAGATAAATTCGCCTTTCTTCGCGGGGCGCGATCCGGGATAGGCTCCCACGGGAGCGGCCAGCGTCGAAGTGTTTGCAATTATCGCCGATGCTTGGCCAGTGCCTTGGCCGTTCGTAGTGAATAGTGCCGGAGCGTAGGGCATCAGCGTGACCGTGATGGTGGTGAAACTTTCTCCTTGCGTGATGCGCAAGGGAACCTGCGTGGGCTTTGAGACCGCGATCGACGGTACCTGAAAATTCACTTGTAGCGGAGAAACGTAGAACAAGGGCGCGGGCGTGTTGGCAACAGTAATGGATGTTCCGGCCAGCACTAACGGAAGTGGAGATCCGCTGGCGTGCAGCGTGGCGCTCGCGAGATTGGTTCCGTAAAGCGATGCCATGCTGCCGGGCGCGAGCACGGATCCGGGCGTGGGATTGGCGGCGCTCACCAGGCCTGCTGTGGTCGTAGCGGGAGCTGGACCGATGATCGGTTCGGCGGCGATGCGGGAGCCAGAGCCGGGCGGGGTGCAGGTGAACGTGAGTTCGTCGCCTACGGTTTGAGCCAGCGCGCGCAGGGCCGCATCAGAGATGGTGAAGAAGGGGCTGGGAGTGGAGAACATGTTCTGCTGGGGATTGTACAGGTAGCCGGCGGCTTTTCCTTTCACAATTCCCTTGGCCACCAGGTCGCATTCTCCGGCCGCGGCACGCGATTCCAATAGATCGATGCGCGGTCCCGCGACGGCTGAGTTAGTTTGCGTCAGAGAGATTTGCTGTCCGACGATCGGTGCCATGTTGCTGTCAAAAGCCAGCAAGAATGCCGTGAGTTGGTTGCGAATGGTGTCGCCCGCGGCGCCGGTGGGGACGCCACCGGGGTTGAGCAGCGATTG
>JBEKJJ010000171.1:0-15690 GCA_050011295.1 Bryobacteraceae bacterium | reverse complement strand
TTCCGAGTTTGTTTGAAAGATACGCAGTCCCGGTGGACTGGTTGGGGGAGTCCCGATTCCAGAGCCGCCTCGATTGTCACATTGTTGAATGTTCCGGTTTGCGTCCAGGAAACCGCCAGAAAGGCGTTGGTTGAGCCGCTGGTGCCCCCCGCAGAGTCAGACACAATCACTTCGCCAAACATTGGCGCGGCCGCCGGGAAAAACGCCAGCGCACCCAAATAAGGTCAAAGAAAGTACTTTCATGATTCCTCCGAATCGAAACTTTAGATCCAAAACAATTCTAGGTGTGGTTCGTTCGCGGCGTAACTGTGCATTTACGCAGTCTGGTTTTGGGAGTTCTCAAACTATCCGATTGCGAAGCGCCTTGGCAACAGCTTCAGATTTCGAGTGCACTTGCAGCTTGCTGTAGATGTTTTGAAGATGGAAGGAAACCGTGCTGACGCTGATTCCAAGGTCCGCAGCCGCGGTCTTGTAGCTGTGGCCATCCACCATCAGCTTAAAGCAGTTGAGCTTCTTGCTGCGTCAGGCTATGCGAGGCGCGCTCCGGCGTCTTAAACTCCCGGAAAAGATTCACCACGCGGCGGGCAATCTCCGGCGACATCGGCGCGCCTCCCGCCACCACCTCCTGCAGGCTTTCCAACAAACGCGCGGGCGGGACGTTCTTCAGCAGGTATCCGCACGCACCGGCGCATAACGCGTCGAAGATATCCTCGTCATCGTCGTATACAGTGAGCGCTACCACCGGAAGATTCGGATAGCGTTCTTTCAGAATCCGGATTCCCTCAATGCCGCTCATCCCCGGCAGCCCAATGTCCGTTAGAACGACATCCGGAGGCTGCGCATCAATGGCTCCGAAAGCTTCTTCCATAGTCCGAGAGCTCGCGACGCAGCGGAATCCGGGTGAACCATTGATCAGCACCGCCAGGCCCTCACGTACATCGCGCTGGTCCTCGATCAGTATGACATTGACCATATCGGGTCCTGAGCTTATCCTTTTGTCCAGCATTTCGCACCTGTGAATTCACACAGGTAGAGCTACAGTGGAACCCTCAACTCCACCTCAGTCCCGCCAGCCGGTGTAGTCCGCAACTGCAACTCGCCGCCCAAATTCGCAGCCCTTCGCCGCATGTTTCCGAGTCCCTGCCCTTCGCCCGATCGGTCCGGGTCGAATCCCCGTCCATCATCCGTCACCCTCAGCATCAGACCGGAGCGTTCCAGCCGCAACTCGATGTCCAGCTTGGAACAGGCCGAATGGCGCACCGCATTGTGCAGAGCTTCCTTAAACACTAGGAACACGTGATGGCGCACTTCGGCGCCTAGCTTGGTGTCCTGCGCGCCGTCCGGCGCAGCGAACTGAACCTGGATTCCACGATTACCCAGCGTTTCGTTTCCCAGTCTGCGCATGCGCCGCACCAAATCCGTCAAGCGATCGCGTTTGGGATTGATGGCCCAAACGATATCGCTCATGGAGGCTACCGACTCACGGGATATGCGCGCGATCGAGGAAAGGGGAGTGGTCAACTCAGCATTGGCGTGCTGCAGCCGGCTCTGCGCCACTTCGCTCAGAATGGCGATCTGAGTCAGGTTCGAGCCGATATCGTCGTGCAGGTCGGCGGCTATGTGGATTCGCACGCGTTGGATCTCCAGCAATCGCCTGACGCGATAGCGGTGCAGCGCGTAAGCGAGCGATAGCGCGAACAAGCCCGCCGAAAGCAAAAACCACCAGCGTCTCCAGACCGGCGGCAGGATCTCGAAGATCACGCTGGCCGGAACCGGGCTGAAGGTGCCATCGGAGTTTTCAGCACGCACCAGAAACCGGTAGGCGCCCGAGCCGAGACCTACGTAATTCACCGTTCGAAATTCTCCCGGAGGACTCCAGCCCGCATCGGCTCCTTCCAGTTTGTAGGTGTACCGTAACGTTTCACCCGCTACGAAACTTACCCCTACAAAATCTATTTGCAGGTGATTCTCGTTCGCATTCAAGACGCGCAAAGAAAACTCGGAGCCGCCCAGCGCCGGGACCGATCGCGCGGAACCCGCGATCCGCAATCCAGTTACCAGAATCGGCGGTGCCGGCGACTTATCCAGCGTGGGCACAAACCGCGACAGACCCTTCAATGTTCCAAACCACAGGACGCCGCTGCGGTCGCAAAATGCGCTTAGAAACCCCGTGGAAGGCAAACCGTTCGCTGTGGTGAAATGTTTGACGTGCCCGGTGGCCGGGTCAAGCCGATCCAGGCCGCGGCCCGAACCAGCGTAAATGCGGCCAAAAACGTCCTCGGTTATTACACTAATTGAGTTACTCGATAGTCCCTGTAGGGTCGAGTAGGGCGTAAAAACGGGTTGCTCGGCCATTAAATCGTCCACGCGAATCAGGCCACTGCGGCTGGACGCGAGCCAGAGACGGCCAGCCCGGTCCAAATGGATTTGTTCAATAATCCCGGGCGGCAATCCCTGCTCACTGGTGAATGGATGGAAGTGACCATCGCGATAGCGCGCTAACGCACCGCTAAAGCCTATCCAAACGGCGCCGCTGCCATCCTCGGCGAACGAATGCGCCAGGTCGTTTCCCGGCAAGCTCAGCCCGCTGGTTCCCGCCAGGCTTCGAAAAACCTGCCGATCCGGCTCCCATCGCGCCAGGCCATTGATTTGCGATGAAATGGTCGAAACCCAAATGCCCCCCTGCGAGTCTTCGAAGAGCCGGAACACTTGCGGATTCGTTAAACCGTCTCGCTCGGCGTAAACAACCTGGGGACGAGCTGTTTCGAGCGCAGTGAAGTCACCGAGCGCCGGAAACCGAAAGAGTCCCTCGCCGGTGCCTACCCACCATTCACCGTTCCTGGCTTGGAGCGTAACACCGCCCGAAACCCAGCCGGCATCACGGTTGCGTAGCGCCGCGGGCAGAAAGCGGCGGAGCATCTGTCCGTCAAAACGTCCAAAGAATTGCCGCACTTCGCCGGGGTGATCGGAATCGGGCGAGTAGCCTCGAAAACACAAGGCTCCGCGGCGATCTTCAAAAATCGCATTGGCGGAAGCGATGCCATCCTGTTTGTCGTAGGTGACAAAACCTCCACGCGTAAGTCTGGCCGCGCCATCGCCCAGGGTCCCTAGCCAAAGGTTGCCTGCTCCATCCTGACAGAGGGTGCTGACGTTGCGAAAACTGATGCCCTCTCGAGCTGTGTAGGCGCGATAACTCCCGCTGCGCTCCACCCAATCGGGAAAATACTCATAGAACCCCTTGTTCCCCGCCGCCCACAGATGCCCGTCAGAAGTTTCAAAGAGCTGGAAAACCCACTTCGGTACGCCAACACGTCTCGCATAGGAATCCACTTCCGGCGGACGATGGGTCTGGTCCGCGCGAAAACAAAAAAAACCCGCGGTTCGCGTGCCGGCCCACAGCCTTCCCTGATGGTCCAGGAGTAAACAGTGTAGGTAGTCGCTCGGCAGCCCATCGCGCACCGTATAACGAGCCGCGCTGCCGTCCGGCCAGCGCCGGTACAGACCAGCGGGCGTCGCGATCCACAGCGAGTGCTGTCGATCCTCAATGAGGTCGGCAATCAATCGCTGCTCGGGAAATTCGTTGATGAGTCCGATATCGACGGGACGCAATGAGAAACGGCCATCCCTTTCCTCCAATCGGTACAAGCCATTCCAGGTGCCCACCCAAAGGGCGCCCTGACCGTCGCCCAACAGTACACTGGTTGCCTTGGAGGCCGGCTTCGGATCGTCCGGCAGCACCACGCTGAACATTTTCTTCGCCGGCGTCCCATCGCGATGGAGCCGCGCCAGGCCGCCATCGGTTGCTACCCAATAATCCCCATCCTTGGTTTCCAGGATGTCGTTGACATTGGAATGTGGCAGTCCTTGGGTAACACCGAGAGTCACAAAACTGTAGCCGTCGAAACGCGAGAGACCTTCCGCGGTGCAGAACCAAAGCAGGCCATGCGAATCGCGAAAGATTTTATTGACTTCGTCGTGCGCTAGCCCGTCAGCCACCGTAAAAGTCTTGAGTGGCAATCGCTGCCCGATAGCGCAGCATGCGGCAAGAAGCAGGCAACCGGTTGCACCATACTTCACGTCCATGGATCAGTATATCGGCTAAGGTTAAGAATTTAAATGACGCGAGCAAGGTCCCCTAGCGCGTTAAAGTCGCGCGTCCAACTGACGATTTAGGGATATGGGCGGTTTGGAACCTCGCGCGATTGCCACCACTCTCGATGGAAACGCCGAAGGTGTCCTGGCGCTGCTGGCAGCGTCACAGCCGAGTGACGTGCAACTCATGCTTCCTGCGCAGGACATCGCGGATCCTGAGGTCTCAATTGTCATCCCCGCGCTGAACGAACAGGTAACAATCTCCGAGTTTGTCGCCTGGTGCCAGGCCGGATTGGAACGCGCCAACGTTCGTGGAGAGATCCTGATCGTCGACAGTTCCACCGATTGTACGCCTCACAAAGCGCTGGAGGCCGGCGCGCGCGTGCTCCGGACTCCCAAGCGTGGGCTGGGCCGCGCCTATATGGATGCCATCCCCTTCATTCGGGGCAAATATGTTTTGCTGGGGGATGCGGACTTGACCTACGATTTCCGCGAAATCGGAGGATTCATCGCGGAGTTCCGCAAAGGCCGCGAATTCATCATGGGTTCGCGGTTCAAAGGACACATCGGTCCAGGCGCCATGCCGGCATTGCATCGCTACTTCGGAACGCCGGTGACCACCTGGATTCTGAATCGTCTCTATTCGAGTAGTTTCTCCGATATCCATTGCGGCATGCGCGGAATCACGCGGGACGCGCTGGTGCGGATGGACATCCGGTCGAACTCCTGGGAGTACGCTTCAGAAATGGTGCTGAAGTCGGTCCAGATGGAGCTCAACACGTCCGAAGTTCCGGTGAGGTTCTTGAAGGATCGCAAGGGCCGCGTCAGCCATCACAAGCGCGCCGGATGGTTGTCGCCCTGGCTGGCCGGTTGGATCAACCTGCGGAGCATGCTGGTGCATGGCGCCGAGTTCTTCACCCTCCGCCCGGGCGCTGCGCTGCTCGCGCTTGGCTTGCTGCTGACGCTGCCCCTGAGCGCAGGCCCAGTTTCGATCGCGCGGCGTACACTCTCGCTGTACTGGATGTTGCTCGGGATGACGCTCAGCGTGGTGGGGTTGCAGAGCTTCTATCTTGGCTGCCTTTCCCAGCTTTTTCACGATTACAGCGGGCGCGCGCGATCGCGCTGGCTGCGCGTGTTCAGCTATAACCGCTCAGTAATCGCGAGCGCCGCGCTAACAGTGTTTGGCCTCGGGTGCCTGGAACCCTTGATCGCTCAATACCTGAGCTACGGATTTACGCTGGCGGGCGATATCGGATTTCCTAACCACTTCGCGATCCTGGGGCTGCTCTTCGTCATCCTGGGCTTTTCGAATTTCGTGTTCACTCTGGTACTGCATTCCGCCGCGCTCGCTATCTTTAAGCGCTGACCGCCTGCACCCGCGTTTGGAATCTGCCGATAAACGAGAGAGTGCCTGATTCCGCCGTTACCGCCGCGCCTCCTGCCACTGCTTCCCAAAGCAGCCGGGCCCCCGCTGCTATCCGCGCGTATGGACGGCTTTCCAACAATGCCGTCTTCGGATGCGCCGCGGTTTTCTTCCTGTGTCTCGGGCTTCGCGCGGCGCTGTTTCCCTGGATGCAGGTCCCTAAGCCCTACGTGCATGACGAGTTCAGCTACTTGCTGGCGGCCGACACCTACGCCTCGGGCCGGCTCGCTAACCCTCCGCATCCATTCTGGCAGCACTTCGAATCGTTTCAGATTCTCCAGCAGCCCACCTACGCGTCCAAATATCCTCCCATGCAGGGATTGGTTCTGGCCTTCGGGCAGAAGTTCTTCGGCCAGCCCTGGATAGGCGTCTGGCTCGCGACCGCGTTGATGTGCGGCACAATTT
Organism: Bryobacteraceae bacterium; assembly: GCA_050011295.1. Taxonomy (GTDB): domain Bacteria; phylum Acidobacteriota; class Terriglobia; order Bryobacterales; family Bryobacteraceae; genus Palsa-89. Next base: position 9,770 of record JBEKJJ010000171.1, on the reverse strand, counting down.
GTTGGATGCTGCAAGGCTGGATCTCACGGGAAGCGGCGTTGCTGGGCGGCGTTCTGGTGGTGCTCCAGGTAGGAGTTTTCCATTATTGGATTAACTCCTATTGGGGTGGCGCAGTGCCCGGAATCGGCGGTGCTCTGGCGCTGGGCGCTTTGCCGAGAATCGCGCGCGGGCGCTTCTCGCATGCAGTAACGCTCGGAATCGGGCTCGCAATTTTGATGAATTCCCGTCCCTACGAAGCTGCTCTGATGGGTTGTTTGTGCGCGGGCTTGCTGGTTTGGTGGCTCGCCAGGAACAAAATCTCGTTCCGCACAGTATTGCGCCGCGTAGCTTTGCCGTTGGCCGCGGTGTTGGCGCTTACGGCCTGCGCCATGGCTTTCAATAACTACAAAGTCACCGGAAACGCGTTCAAGTTACCGTATCAAGTCCACGACCAGCAATATGCCGTGGCATCCATGTTCGCGTGGTCGAAGCTCCGAGCTGAACCCGTTTACCACCACGCCATCATGCGAGAGTTCTGGGCCGGCGTGCACGTGAATCAAGTGAAGGTGACTACACAGGATATTGTCAATTCCTTGTTCGTGAAACTGTGGCTCACCTACGATTTCTTCTTCGGTCTCTGGCCTTTATTGGTTCCGCTGTTGATTTGGCCGTACGCTCTCAAGACCACTGAGGAACGGCTCACGCCGGTGGTCCTCATGGTTTTTGTGGTCGCCATTTTCCCGCTAACCGGCTTCATGCCTCACTACGCCGCCGCCTTCGCCGGCATGTTCTATGTGCGATTCATGCAGGGTATCACCCACCTGGTGCGATGGCGGCCCTCCGGGAAGGCCATAGGTCCTGTGCTCGCTTTCTTCTTTTTGGCCCTATTCGGGTACCAATTCGGGACCAACTTCACCAATTTACTGGCCCACGGCCCGCGCACCGAGCCTCTACCCGAAGAACGTCGAGCGGTTGTCGAACAGCTAGCCAAACAGGGTGGAACTCATCTGGTACTGGTGCGTTATTCCTCCGATCACGATCCGCACCAGGAATGGGTCTACAACCGCGCCGATATCGATCGGGCGCCCATCGTCTGGGCGCGGGAAATGGGCACGGAGCAGGATCGCTCAATGATCGATTATTTCCACGACAGGCAGATCTGGCTGCTGGAACCAGACGCAACCCCACTCAAGTTGGCCCCGTACACGATCGCGGCGCGTTAAGGTTTGCCGATAAAACTGCCGATTCTATCTGTGGAGCAGTGCGCCTTGCCTATCACTCATCCTCATCCGATCCACTCCGGAAGCGTGCGCGTCAGTTCCTACGGCCAAGACTATCGTCCAACCCTGGTAGACCGGTTCGGCGTATGGCTATCCGCCCGGCAGATCCATCGCCATGTTCCGGATTTTCGCGGCAAGCGCCTGGGCGATTTCGGTTGCGGCTATCAGGCCGCATTCGCGCGAACGGTGCTCCCTCTGCTGGATGAGGCGTTGTTGGTGGACGTTTCGCTGGCCGGCGATCTGCGCGATGATCCGCGTGTCCGTGCCCTTGAGGGTCCACTCCCGAAGATTCTAGGATGCCGCGCCTCGGCATCGCTCGACGTTATCCTCTGCATCTCGGTTCTCGAGCACCTGGCGGAGCCGCTTGATGCCATCGTTGAGTTCAGACGTCTGCTGGCGCCGGGAGGAGTTTGCTTGTTGAATGTCCCCTCCTGGCGCGGTAAGTGGTTCCTGGAATACTCGGCGTTTCGCTTGGGCCTGAGTCCAGCCGAAGAGATGAACGATCATAAGTGCTACTACGATGTGAAGGACCTTTGGCCGCTGTTGGTGCGTGCCGGATTTCGCCCGTCGGATATTCGTTGCTTCAGCCATAAATTCGGTCTGAACACATTCGCCGCTTGCAGGTTGCCAGCGTGACCAATCCGTCAACAGAGGTAGCGCGGGACGATTGGGAGGGCCACTGGCGGGATTACGACCAGGCGGCGCGCCACAATCCGGCGCAGCGCTATCGCCGGCAAATTGCGTGCAGGCTGCTGGAGCGTGCGGGTTGCGCGGGCGATGTGCGCATCCTCGACATCGGCAGCGGGCAGGGCGACCTGGCGCTGGATTTACACCGCAATTTCCCGACAGCTCAGATAGCGGGGTTGGAGCTCAGCGCCCGGGGAGTGGAGATATCCCGCGAAAAAGTTCCCGCCGCCCAATTCTTCCAGTGCGATCTGCTCGAACCTGCCGCGGGTCCGAACGCTTTGCGCGCCTGGGCCGGCTATGCCGTTTGTTCGGAAGTTCTGGAGCACCTGGACCACCCTGCCGCCTTTCTTCAAAGCGCGGGTCAATACCTGGCCGCTCGAAGCGTGCTGGTAGTTACCGTGCCGGGTGGCCCGCAATCGGCGTTCGATTTGCACATCGGACACCGGCGGCACTTTACGCCGGGCACACTGCGCGCGCTGCTCGAAAATAGCGGCTTCACGGTGGAACTCGCCACTACCGCCGGTTTTCCGTTCTTTAACCTCTACCGGCTGACGGTGATCCTGAGGGGACGCCACCTCATCGCCGACGTAGACCACAAATCACAGGGCTGGACAAGTTGGCTGGCACGCGCCGTAATGGCCCTGTTCCGGCCGTTATTTGCCTTGAATATCCTGGGAACGCGCCTGGGTTGGCAAACGGTAGCCGTGGCTCGCTGGAACGCGGAAACTCGCCAGCGCGATTCCGTTACAGCTTGACAAAGACCGCGTGCCCGTTAAGATTATGCAGCATCAGCCGATCAAGTTTCCCACGCTCTTCATTCACCAGCCGCGTGATACCGCCAGTGCTGAGACATCCATAGTCGTCGAAGACTACCATCCCACCGCGCGTCAGGCGTGGCCAGATCCAGGCCAGGATGTCACGGCCGGAATCGTACACATCCACGTCGATATGGCATAGACGAAAAGATGCGTTGGCCAATTGATGGCCGGTCTCCTCCGGGAAGATGCCGCGAACTATCTTGATATTGTCCAGCCCCAATCGGTGCGCGAGGCCGGTGACGGTAGCTTCGCTCGTATCGGCATGCTCGCCGCCGGCATAGTGCCGGTCTGAGGACCCTGCCTTCACCACACCCTGAAAAGTATCGCAGAGGTACACGGTGGCCAGTAGCCCAGCCAGCTTGGCGCGTTTCGCCATGAGGCAGCCCGTACCACCTCTCCAAACGCCGATTTCGATAATATCTCCCGACGGCAGCTTTCCGGCCTCTTCCACCAGATTCCAGAGATCGTAACAGCGGTAGATATCCACCAGAGTATTGGGATGTACCAATTCGAAGGCAGTTTGAAATTCCGGGTCGGCGCGCCAGGGCGAGTAAGTAGCCACGGGCCGGACCACAGAATGCGGCAAGAGGCCACCACCATTGGCGCCCGCCGGACCAAATGCCTGAAAGGCATCGTACTTGTGACGGACATACCGATAGGCGTATTGGACCCCTTGCGTCCAGGCTTTCACAGGAACCCTCTGCTCTTCAATCGGATGCCAGCCTTAGAATCATTAACGGCCTATAGAAGCCGGCCCGAGAGTCCGATTATCAAAGTGTGGGGCAGGTTGCCAACCTGCGCGCCGATTGCCAATCGGCGCACGCCCAACTGGTCTAGGAGGAGGCACCGAAGTGGCTGTTGGAATCTTAGGTGGAGGTTTGGCTGGATTAGCCATTGCCGCGCACCTGGATGAACCATGCGAAGTCCTGGAAAAGGAGCCTCGCGGCGGCGGCCATTGCCAGACCGTTCAGGAGGACGGCTTCACCTACGACGCGGGCGGCCCGCACATCATCTTCTCGCGCAATCAGCAGATGGTGGACTACATGGTTTCCCTCCTCGGCGATAACGTCCACCTTACCCGCCGCAATAACAAGATCTTCTACCGGGGCCGCTACGTAAAATATCCCTTCGAAAACGGGCTGTTCGACCTGGATCCCCAGGACCGCTTCGAGTGCCTTTACCACTACCTCAAAAACGACTATCCGGCGCCGAAAACCAATTTCAAAGAGTGGCTATACCACCATTTCGGAAAGGGCTTGGCGGAAAAATACCTGATCCCTTACAACGAGAAGATCTGGAATGTTCCAACCGAGGAACTGGGTCTGGAATGGGTGGAAGGGCGCGTGCCGAAACCGCCGCTGGAGGATGTCATCAAGGCGGCCGTCGGGGTGGAAACAGAAGGCTATACACACCAGCTCTACTTCAACTATCCGTTGCGCGGAGGCATTGAATCGCTCCCGCGTGCGCTCGAACAGCAGGTAGCCAACATCGTTTCCGATTTCACGGTGGAACGCGTTTGGAATGAAGCCGGCCAGTGGTGTGTGTCGAATGGGCGTAGCGTGCGACGGTATCGGAAGCTGGTGTCCACCATCCCCATCCAGGAACTGGCCCACGCTCTGGAAGGCGTCCCGGCCGAGATTGCCGCCGCCGTCGATTCGCTTCGTTATAATTCGCTGATCACCGTCTCGGTGGGACTCGATCACACGCGGCTGCCCGATTACACGGCGATATATGTGCCCGATCCCGAAATCAGGTTTCATCGTCTGTCTTTTCCGGCCCTGTTTAGCCCGCATAACGCGCCGTACGGGAAGTCCATCGTGCAGGCCGAGATTACCACCAACCCAGGCGATGGCACGCACGAGATGACGGATGAAGGGATTCTTACCGACGTCATCGGTGATCTGGAAGCGATTGGCCTCGCGCGTCCGAACGAGGTTTGTTACGGCCGCGTGATCCGCACCAAGTACGGCTATGTCGTTCAGGACGACAACTATCGGCGTCATCTGAAACAGGCCAAGACTTATTTCGAACAGATCGGCATCCCATTGTGTGGACGCGTAGCCGAATTCGAGTACATCAACATGGATGTATGTATCGAGCGTGCCCGCAAAGTCGCCGGGTGTTTGAAACGTGCGAGGGATACGTCCGTTGAAACTGCCGAAGAGCTTCTCGAGAGGCAGCCTACATGATCTCAGTCGCGATGATCACCATGAACGAGGAGAAGGCGGTTGGTAGCGTCATCGCGGAGATTCGCGCGGCGCTCACCGGCCGCGAGCACGAGATTGTGATTGTAGACAGCAGCCGGGATTCCACGCCAGAAATCGCGGAACGGTTAGGAGCTCGGGTGATCCGCCAGTTTCCACCGCAGGGCTATGGCCACGCTATGGCGCGCGTACTAGGGGAATGCCGCGGCCTGGTAACGGTCACTCTGGATTGCGATGGAACCTATCCAACGGCCGAGATCCCGCGGCTGGCTGACATGGTGCTCTCAGGAGATTGCGACCTGGTGAATGCGTCCAGGCTGGAAAAACGGCCGGCGGCGATGCCTTGGCCGAATTATTTGGCCAACTGGGTCTTCGCGGTCACCGGCCGCATACTGGTGGGCGTAAAATCCACCGATCTCCACTCCGGAATGCGCGCCTACAGCCGCCGGGTAATCGAGCGCGTCAACGTAGACCCGAACGGTCCGGCCTTACCCGTGGATTTGCTCCTGAAACCAGCCCTAATGGGGTTCCGCATCCAGGAAGTCTTCATCCCCTACGGCGAGCGCATCGGGGAAACCACCCTCCACCGTTGGGCCTCCACGTTATGGACCTTCCGCCGGATCTTCCGCCTAGCCTTCACGCAGCCAGCGTCCCACTGATGCGTCCCCTTGCTCGACGCGCGGGGCTACTTCTGCAACAAGAAACCAGCCACCAGCAACCAGCAACTATCCCCCAGTCCCAAGCCCCCAGCCCCTAGCCCCCTTCTTTCACCTTAGCCATCTATTGAAAACGCTTCGGTTGTCCGAATTAGATACCAGGAGTCAGTGCGTGACAAGTCTGAATGAACTTCTGCAGGGTGTGACCGCGGAACCACTCCCGGCACCGGCAGAGGTTGCAGTAGGCAAGATTGCTGTAAGCACGTTTTCGGCCTCGTTTCTGGCCGAAACCATCGCCATCCTCGAACAAGTGGATACCGGCGAGATTGAGCACATGGCCTGGGGGCTCGCCCAAGTGCGCCAGAGCGGCGGACGCCTTTTTATCCTGGGCGTCGGCGGTTCGGCCGGGCATGCCGGCCACGCGGTGAACGATTTTCGCAAGCTCTGCGGCTTCGAAGCCTACGCCCCCACCGACAACGTGGCGGAACTGACGGCGCGCGCCAACGACGACGGTTGGGAAAGCTGCTTTTCGGGATGGCTGGAAGGCTCGCGGATCAATTCCAAAGATGCCGTTCTGGTGTTTTCGGTAGGCGGCGGCAGCGTTGAGAAAAACGTCTCGGTGAACATTGTCAAGGCGCTCGAAACGGCCACATCGGCGGGGGCGCATGTGTTCGGCATTGTCGGGCGCGACGGTGGATTCACGCACCAGGTCTCGGAAAGCTGCGTGGTGATTCCAACCGTAGCGCCGGAGCGCGTTACACCGCATACTGAAGGGCTCTGCGCTGTCATATGGCATCTGCTGGTCAGTCATCCACAGCTACAGCGCCAGGGCACCAAGTGGGAGTCCTTACGATGACGGATCGCCGCTTCTTCTTGGCGGGCGGAGCAGGCTTTATCGGCAGCCATTTCACGGATCGGTTGCTGGCCAATCCGAACGTCGAAGTAGTCACGCTGTTCGACAACTTTTCGTCCGGCCGGGAGTGGCATTATGGCCATCACCAAGGCGATGCCCGCCTGCGCGTGGTGCATGGCGATGTGAAGGACCTGGCGGCGCTGGAGCGTAACATGGCCGGTCACGACGTGGTGATCCACCTGGCGTCCAACCCCGACATCGCACGCGCAGTCACCGAACCTGACATCGATTTTCGCGAAGGCACTTACTTAACCCAACAGATCCTGGAAGCCATGCGGCGCAGCGAGATCCCGCGTCTGCTATATGCATCCGGCAGTGGAGTTTACGGCGATCTGGGCGAGCGCGAAGCCGCGGAGGATTTCGGCCCGCTGATTCCCGTCTCTACCTACGGCGCGAGCAAGCTGGCCGGTGAGGGCCTGATAGCATCCTACTGTGCGATGTTCGGCCTTACAGCCTGCGCTTTCCGCTTCGGCAACGTGGTGGGACGGCGTCAGACGCACGGTGTTGGCTTCGATTTCGTGCGGAATCTCAGACAGCAGCCGGATCGCTTGCGAATCCTGGGGGATGGCCGGCAGAGCAAATCCTACATTTATGTGGAGGACGTAGTCGAGGCAGTTCTGCTGGCGCATCATAAGAGCTCGAAGGGCTTTGAAGTGTACAACGTCGCCACCGGCGATTACATCACGGTCACCGAGATCGCGCGCCTGGCCATGCAAGTATCGGGGCTCTCCGACGAAGACGTGCGGCTCGAGTACTCGGGCGGTGACCGCGGCTGGAAAGGCGACGTACCCGTGGTTCGCTTGAACACGGATCGTATCCGCGGCCTGGGCTGGACTTGCCGCCGCACCTCCCAGCAAGCGCTCTGCGTCTCCATGCACTCCATGCTCGAGGATGCCCGCGCCGGAAGGCTCTAATCTTATGCGGCGCGCTGTTTTTCTGGATCGCGACGGGGTGTTGAACCGGGCCATCCTACGCGATGGAAAACCGCACCCCCCTGCCACGCTCGACGAATTGCGGCTGCTGGCCGGGGTCCGCGATGCCTGCCGCAAGCTTCGCGAGGCGGGATTCGCGCTGATTCTTACCACCAACCAGCCGGATATCGCCCGCGGCGCCACCACGGCCGGGCAAGTGGCGGAAATCAACCAGCGGCTGCAGCACTATCTGGGATTGGACGACGTCCGCGTTTGCCCGCACGACGACACCGCCCACTGTAGCTGTCGCAAGCCGCGGCCGGGGCTTCTGATTGACGCCGCGCGCTGGTGGAACATCGATCTCGCATCCAGTTTCATGGTGGGAGACCGCTGGCGCGACGTGGAAGCCGGACACCGCGCGGGCTGCCAGGCGGTTTTTGTCGATCATGGTTATCGCGAGCGCCGGCCGGACGGCCCCTACCTCAGGGTTCGTTCCCTGCGCGAAGCCGCCAACTGGATTATCGAAACAGCTCACCGGGAGTTGCGCCGTCATGCTTAACCACAATTCCCTATTAAGCCTGGTGCAGGGTGTGTCCCAACCGCGCGCAGCTTCGCTCAATGTCAAGATCTTCGCGGACGGCGCCGATTTGAACGCAATTCTCGAACTGGCCAAGAATCCTCTCATCGCTGGCTTCACCACCAATCCGACACTGATGCGAAAAGCCGGAGTCCAGGATTACGAATCCTTCGGCCGCGAGTTGACGCGCGCCATTCCGGATCGTCCCTTCTCCTTCGAAGTGCTCTCAGACGATTTCGACGAAATGGAACAACAAGCCCTCCGGATTGCCGGTTGGGGCGAAAATGTATACGTGAAAATCCCCATCACCAACACGCGGCGGCAAAGCGCCGCGCCGTTGATTGATCGGCTGTCGCGCCAGGGCGTGAAGGTAAACGTGACAGCCTTAATGACGCTCGATCAAGTGGACGCCGTGATTCCTAGCTTGCGGCACGGAACGCCGGCGTGCATTTCCATCTTCGCCGGCCGGGTTGCCGACGCCGGTATCGATCCGCTCCCGATACTGTGCGGCGCGCTGTTGCGCATGCGGAACCATCCCCAAATCGAATTGATCTGGGCCAGCCCGCGCGAGCTCTTCAACATTGTCCAAGCGGACAACATCGGCTGCCACATAATCACCGTCACGCACGATCTTTTGAAGAAGCTCCCCATGCTGGGCCGGGACCTCGACCAGTTCTCGCTCGAAACCGTTCGGATGTTCTACGATGACGCGCGCGCCGCGGATTTCTCGCTGCCGGTGGCCCAGGCGCTTTTGCCTGCGAACGGCCGCCAAGCATCAAAGCGCAGTCTTGTATAACTTGACCAATTTCCCCCAAGCTCTATCCGCATCCGCCTGATTCACGGCCTTGCTATCCGGCACGCACCAGCCATGCAACGCGTTCGGATAGACTTCGATCTCCGAACGAACCCTTGCCGTGCGAAAGGCCGCTTCGAGCTGGTCTTTCACATCCGGCTCCCGCCTGTCATCATCTGAGGCAATTGCAAAATACAGCCGGGCCTTGATCTTCGGCGCCAGCAAATGCGGGCTGTCCGGCTTGCCGGTCACGAGAAACCCGCCGTGGAACGAGGCGCCCGCGCCCACTCGGTCCGGCAACGCCGCCGCAGCTTTCAAAACGTATGGTCCACCTAAACAATAACCATGTGTCCCAATTTTCCGCTTGCGATTCACCTGGCGCTGCGCGTCGAGAAATGAAACATAGGCCACTGCGTCCCGCTCCGCCGCGCCAGGCTCGAGAAAGGGCTTCACGATGCGGCCATACTTTTCCCGGTCGGCTGGATTCTTCGCATAATCGAACGAATCATCGAACACCGGAACCCGCGCCGTTCGATAGAACAGATTCGGCGCCAGCACCGCATAGCCTTCGCGAGCCATTCGCCGCCCCAGCTCGCGGATAGCCGGACGCGAGCCCAGCGAATCATGCCAAATCAGAACCCCCGGGTGCGAGCCTTTGGCGGGATAGAAGAAATCCGCGTCACAAATGCCATCCGCGGTTTTGACCTCGACATTCGTCTCGGCAATCCGCACCTCTTTGCCGACGAACCCCAGCGCCAGCGACGCCGCCATGTCGCGCCGTGACAATTGCATATTGTTCCACTCTACCGCCGCCGTCATCGAGCGATCCTAACGAGAAACGAGAAACGAGAAACGAGAAACGATATGTCAAACTAATGAAGCACCCCCAAGGAGGAAGTTCGTTCGTGTCTCCCGTCGAGCAGCCGGCGCCGCCCGCGCCTCGCCCCACCGT
>JBEKJJ010000170.1:0-15775 GCA_050011295.1 Bryobacteraceae bacterium | reverse complement strand
CCCGGTGGGACACTTCTTCGACGTGATCACCAATGGATTCGGAGCCATGCCCAGCTACGCCTCCCGCATTGTTCCGGACGACCGTTGGCGAATTACGGCTTACATCCGGGCGCTCCAGTTCAGCGAATCCGCCAAGCTCTCGGACGTCCCCGCGGACCAGCGCCCGAACCTGCCCGTGGAGCCTCCGCCGAGCGGAATCGCCCCGACTGCCCCGGTGCCGGCGCAACAAGGAAATCGTTAATGACGCCCTCCAATACTCTCGGCCCTCAGCTTGACCGCATTCAGCGCAATGCCCTGGTCATCGGTGTCATCGCATTCGCCGCAACATTCGTGGGGCTGTTCCTGAACGCACAACACTTCTGGCAATCCTATTTGTACGGCTACATCGCCATCAGCGCGCTCGCCATCGGCAGCCTGGGCATTTTTCTCCTGCACAACGTAGTCGGCGGCAACTGGGGAGTAGCCATTCGGCGCTTCATCGAATCCGGTCTGCAGACTCTGCCCATGTTCGCGATTCTGGTGATTCCCATCCTCTTCGCCACCGGCTCGCTCTACAAGTGGACCGACGCCACCTACCGCGCCGAGCATTTCGCCGTTGGCCACAAAGCTGTCTACATGAATGTGCCGTTCTTCGCTGGCCGAACAGTCTTTTATTTCATCGTCTGGATTGTCATGGGTTCGCTCATCCTGAAGATGGCCAATGAACACGATCGCACCGGCGACCCTGCCCTCTTCAAGAAAATCAAGGGCCGCAGCGCTCCAGCCCTTCTGGTCTTCGTCCTAACCACCACCTACGCCTTCATCGATTGGATCATGTCGCTCGAGCCCGATTGGTACTCCACCATTTACGGCTGGCTCTTCACCGTCGGCGAAGTGCTTCTGACCTTCGCGTTCATGATCGCGCTGTTAGTTCTCTTCTCCAAACACGAGCCCTTCACCAGCTTCCTCAAAATCGCGCACTTCCACGACCTCGGCAATCTCATGCTTGCCTTCACCATGCTGTGGGCCTACATGGGACTGGCGCAGTTCCTGATCATCTGGGCCGAAAATCTGCCGGACGAAATCCCCTGGTACATTCGCCGCTTCACCGGCGGCTGGGGCTACCTGGGTTGGTTTATCTCCATCTTCCACTTCTGCGTGCCATTTTTCCTGTTGCTAATGCGTTTCGTCAAGAAGAATCCCCAGCGTCTGCGCGCGCTGGCCATCTGGATCATCTGCGTCCGCATGTTGGATATCTTCTGGTACGTGGCGCCCGCTTTCCGCCAAAGAGAATTCGCGGTCTATTGGACGGACGTCACCGCGTTACTCGGAATCGGAGGAATCTGGCTCGCCTACTTCATTTGGAATTTAAAGAAGCGTCCCATGCTGGTTCCGAACGACCCGCGCAATACTTATTCCGTCGCGAGGAGCGCCCACTAATATGGATCACTCCGTCCATTCCACTCCGAACGGCGCCGGCCATGAAAAGAGCGAGGTAAGCGTCCCCTTCATCGTTGTATCGCTGAGTGTTCTGCTGGTCGGAACGTTTCTCGTTGCCTTGCTGGTAGTGGGAATATTCCAATTCTTCAGCCATACCTATCAAACCCAGGAATCCGCCAAGCAAAATCAACAGCAGATTCCGCCCGAGCCGCGCATTGAAGTGGAACCCTATAAACAGCTTTTGGATGTCCACGCCCGCGAGGACCACGTCTTGAGTTCCTACGCGTGGGTAGACAAGGGCCAAGGCATCGTGAGGATCCCCATCGACCAAGCCATCGATCAACTAGCCAAAAAGGGACTCCCCACGCACGATTACCTGCAAGACATTTTAAGGAAGCAAAATGCAGCGAAGTAACACAGTATCTATATCCGCCCCTGTATCTATATCTGTACCTGCCCCCGCATCTGTTTCCGCATTTGTATCTGCACCTGCCCCTGTATCTGTATTTGTATCTGTACCTGCCCCCGTGGCGCACGCACTCTTGCGTGCCGCGTCGGCACTCATGCCGACGCTAGGGTTTTTAGCTCTGACGACCGCCCTCCCCGTCACCGCCCAACAATACGGCCTTCCCGCCATCGCGCGCGGCGTAGGCATCGACCAAAATCTAAACGCGCAACTCCCCCTCGAACTCCTCTTCAAAGACGAAACCGGCCAAACCGTCCGTCTCGGCCAATATTTCCGCCAGAAGCCGGTAGTCCTCGCGCTGGTCTATTACGAATGCCCCATGCTCTGCAATATGGTCCTGAACGGCCTCAGCAACAGCATGGAAAAGATCACGCTCAACCTGGGCGACGATTATGACGTAGTCACCGTCAGCTTCAATCCCCACGAAACCTGGCAACTCGCCGCCTCCAAAAAAGCCAACTACGTCGAAAAGTACAAAGGCAAGGGCACCGTGGAAGGCTGGCATTTCCTGACCGGCAAGGAAGACAACATCAAGAAACTGGCCGACGCCGCCGGATTCCACTATAAATACGATCCCGTCACCAAGCAGTTCGCCCACGCCAGCGCCATAATGGTGATCACGCCTGAAGGCCGCATCGCCCGCTATTTTTACGGAATCGAATACAAGCCCCGCGATTTTCGCCTGGGTCTTGTGGAAGCCTCGCAGCACAAAATCGGATCCCCCGTGGATGCCATCATGCTCTTCTGCTTCCACTATGATCCAATGACCGGTAAATATGGTCTCATCATCACGAATGTCATCCGCACCCTCGGCTCAGCCACTGTCATCGGCCTGGCTGCGCTACTGTTCGTCCTAATCCGGCGCGATCGTCATCGCCATGACGCCGTCCTCGGGAGGCCCGCTTAACCAATGCAGATACCATTTTTTCCCGAAGCAGCCTCATCCACCGCCGATAGTGTCGACTACCTCTATTACTATCTGTCCGCGGTCACGGTCATCATGACCACGGTCATCTTTGCTGCAGTCTTCATTTTTGCGGTCAAATACCGGCGCCGTTCCGACGATGAAATCCCCGAGCCCATCCACGGCTCCCTGAAACTCGAAATCGCCTGGTCCGTGATTCCGTTCCTTATCATGCTGACCTTCTTCTGGTGGGGCGCGCAGATCTATTTCGCGAATGCCAGCCCACCCGCGGATGCCATGGATGTCTACGCCGTCGGCAAGCAATGGATGTGGAAGATCCAATATCCGGAGGGCCAGCGTGAGATCAATGAGCTGCATGTTCCCATCGGCCGCCCGGTAAGAATCACACTCGCGTCCGAAGATGTCATTCACAGCTTCTTCGTCCCGGCGTTTCGCCTGAAGCATGACGTGGTCCCAGGCCGATACGACACCATGTGGTTCACCGCCACCAAGGCCGGACGCTATCACCTGTTCTGCGCCGAGTATTGTGGAACCGAGCATTCCGGCATGGTGGGCTGGGTCAACGTCATGAGCGAGCCCGATTATGAGAACTGGTTGAGCAACGGCGGCGCGGAAGGCACCATGGTGCAGCAAGGCGAGCGGCTATTCGGCCAGTATGGTTGCTCCAGTTGTCACCAGCTCGATCAGCAAGGCCGCTGCCCCAACCTGCGTGGCCTCTACGGCTCGCGTGTTCAGTTGAACGATGGAAAAACCGTATTGGCGGACGACGCCTACCTGCGCGAATCCATCTTCAATCCGAATGCCAAGATCGTGGCGGGCTACAAGTCCGATGTCATGCCAACCTACGCTCAGCAAATCAACGAGGAGCACCTGTTGCAATTGATCGTTTATATCAAGTCTCTGGCCATCACAAAAGCTCCGGGCGCGGTGGCCGCGCCGGGAACTGAGGGTAAAAAATGAGTACCGTTTTACAAGATCCACAGACCGTTGAAACGCCGAATTATTTAAACGCCGAGTACGGCTGGAAGTCCTGGCTGTTCACCAAGGACCATAAGCGCATCGCCATCCTATACATCATTTCCATCACCGTGATGTTCGTACTGGGCGGCATCTTCGCCGGCCTCATCCGCGTTGAGCTGCTCACCCCGCAAGGCGACCTGGTCAATTCCGATACCTACAACAAGTTCTTCACCATGCACGGCATCATCATGGTGTTCTTCTTCCTCATTCCGTCCATCCCCGCCACGCTCGGAAACTTTTTCGTGCCCATGATGATCGGCGCCAAGGATCTGGCCTTTCCGCGCATCAATCTGCTCAGTTGGTACATTTACATCGTCGGCGCGGCTTTTGCTCTCACCGCCATCGTGATGGGCGGCGTCGATACCGGCTGGACTTTCTACACGCCCTTCAGCAGCACATTTTCGAATACTTTCGTCATCACCGCCGCGTGCGGAGTTTTCATCGCCGGATTTTCGTCTATTCTCACCGGACTCAATTTCATCGTCACCATTCACAAAATGCGTGCCCCCGGTATGACCTGGGGCCGGCTACCGCTTTTCGTCTGGGCCAACTACGCCACATCACTGATTCAAGTGCTCGGTACTCCCGTAGTTGCCATCACACTCGCGCTCGTAGGCCTGGAACGCGCCTTCCACATCGGCATCTTCGATCCTGCCATCGGTGGCGATCCTATTCTGTTCCAGCACATGTTCTGGTTTTATTCGCACCCCGCCGTGTACATCATGATTCTGCCGGGTATGGGCGTGATGAGTGAGCTGGTCTCTTGTTTTTCCCGCAAAGCTGTCTTCGGATATTCCTTCGTAGCCGCATCCAGCATCGGGATCGCGGTGATCGGTTTCCTGGTCTGGGGCCATCACATGTTCGTCACTGGCATGTCGATGTATGCCAGCCTGTATTTCTCGCTGTTGAGTTTCCTGGTCGCCGTTCCTTCCGCCATCAAAATCTTCAACTGGACCGCCACCATGTTCCGCGGTTCCATTAGTTACGACACGCCGATGTTATATGCGTTCGGATTTATGGGCCTGTTCACCATCGGTGGCCTCACCGGCCTGTTCCTGGCAACGCTAGCTGTGGACGTTCACGTCACAGATACCTACTTCGTCGTCGCTCACTTCCACTATGTGATGGTCGGCGGCATGGTGCTGGCATACATGGGAGGGCTCCATTTCTGGTGGCCGAAGATAACCGGGCGAATGTATCCCGAAGGCTGGGCCAAATTCTCAGCGTTGTTAGTTTTCGTCGGCTTCAACCTTACGTTCTTCCCGCAATTCATCGCCGGCTACCTCGGCCAGCCGCGCCGCTATCATGCGTACGCGCCGGAATTCCAGGTGTATAACGTGTTGTCCACCGCCGGCGCCAGCGTGCTCGCCGTCGGATACATCATCCCGTTCATTTATTTCATGTGGTCGCTGAAGTTCGGCCCGCTCGCCGGAAATAATCCTTGGAAGGCCAAAGGATTGGAATGGCAAACCACCTCACCTCCGCCCACTTACAACTTCGAGACGACGCCCATCGTTACCGAAGAAGCTTATGCATATGCAGCCCATAAGGAGAATCACGGTGGCTGATACGCACGGCGCTGTAGCCGAACACAATCCGAACCTGCGCCATCATTTCGATACCATGGAGCAGCAGTTTGACTCCGCCACGCTCGGAATGTGGGTCTTCCTGCTCACCGAAATCATGTTCTTCGGCGGCATGTTCTGCGCCTACATGATTTACCGCACCATGTATCCGGGCGCGTTCGCCAGCACCAGCGAGCACATGAATCCCTTGTGGGGAGCCACCAATACCGCGGTGCTGATCGTCAGCAGTTTGACCATGGCGCTCGCAGTTCGCGCCGCCCACTTGGGAGAACAGAAGGCACTCCAGATTCTTCTGCTGTTGACCATATTTTTTGGCTTGTGCTTTCTGGGCGTCAAGGCCATCGAATATCGCGAGCACTGGGTGGATAACAAAGTCCCTCTGATCGCCGGGCACTGGGATTACAGCAACACAGATAAATATCCGAATCAGGCGCAATACGCCAAACAAGCCCAGATTCTGTTCTGCTTCTATTTCTTCATGACCGGCTTCCACGCCGTGCACATGATCGTGGGTGTTGCCCTCATGCTCACCATTTTCACGATGGCGAGAAGAGGCAAATTCAACTCCACCTATTTCACTCCAGTCGAAATCAGCGGCCTATACTGGCACTTCGTCGATATCGTCTGGATCTTCCTATTTCCGCTGCTGTATCTGATCGGGCATACGAAAGAGAGTCTCTTCTAGCCATGCACTCCATACCCTCAGTTCGAACCTACGTCCTGGTCTGGCTCACCCTGACCATCATGACCTTCGTCACCTTCTACGTATCCACCATTAACCTGGGCGAGTGGAACATCGTGGTGGCGTTGTTGATCGCGTTCTTCAAGATGATGCTGGTAATCCTAATCTTCATGAACGTGAAAGCAGAGAGCCCGCTCACCAAGCTATTCGTCGGCGCCGGCTTCTTCTGGATGGTCCTGCTGCTGGGCCAAGTCGCTATCGACTACATCTCCAGAACCTGGATGCCCGAAGGCAAGATGTGGTAGTCCCTACTTCGCCGCTTTCTTAACTTCCTGGCCTACTTTCACCACGACCGCCCTGAGCTTTGAGTCGGGATCCTGCTTGGCATCCACAATAACGTGGCTCTCCAGATCGAGCGAGGTAGCCTTCACCTCATTCTCGCCGTCGGTGAATTTGGTTTCCTTCGTCCGGCGGAAAGTCATGAGCTCGTGACTCTCATCCAAATCGATGGTGATCTCTTTCTTGCTTACATTCTTGAGCACGCCGGCGAAAGTGGCCACCACATCCTTAAAAGCGGGTGTGGCCGATGGCGGAGGGGGAATAGACCCGCCGCGTCTGTCCCGGTACTGTCCAAACAAGACCGCCGGAACCAGCAGAAGCAACAACGCCCATCTAAGCATCGATGCCCCCAGCGTACCAAAATCAGACGCGCACCCGCCTAAGCTCTCGCCTCATAAACCAAATTAAACGGCGTCTCCGTAGCCCGTCGGAATTTCTTGAACCCCGCGCCCGTAACCACCTCACGCATGCGCTGCTCCCCAGCCTGCGCGCCCAAGCACAACCCCACCTCCTGCGCCCGCGACGCTGGCGTACAAATCATGGTGGACGCCGCATAAAACACACGACCCACCGGATTCAGATTGTTCTCCAGCGCATCATGCGCGAACGGCTCCACAATCATCCACGATCCGTCCGGATTCATCATCTCCAGCACGTGCTTCGCGGCTCCTACCGGATCGCCCATGTCGTGCAGACAGTCGAAAAATGTCACGAAGTCATATTTGGCCCCGTGAAAATCCTGCGCCCTGGCCACTTCGAAGCTCGCATTCTTCACTTGAGCTTTGTCAGCGGCTCGCCGCGCGAACCCAATGGACGGCCCGTGATAATCGAATCCGACGAACCGCGAATTTGGATAAGCCTGCGCCATCAGGATGGTCGACGCGCCATGCCCGCAGCCAATATCGGCCACGCGCACCCCCTGCTTCAGCTTCGCCTCCACGCCCCCCAGCGACGGAATCCACGAACTCACCAAATTGGCCGCGTAGTTCGGCCGAAAGAATCGTTCGGTCCCAAGAAACAGCGCCGCGTCGTGTTCATCCCAACCCACGCCATCGCCCGAGCGGAACGCCTCGGCCAACTTCGGCTCATCCTTCATGATCGCGCTGACAATATGGAAGGCCCCGGGCATATACGCAGGCGAATCCTCCATCGCCAGCGCAAATGCCTGCTCCTCCGGCAGCGTGAAGCTTTTCGACGCGGCGTCATACGTCACATACCCACCCGCCGCCTGCGCCGATAGCCACTCCCGCACGTATCGTTCGTCAGTATTGGTCTTGCGCGCCAGCTCAGCGGGAGTGATCGGTCCCGCCCCAGCCATGGCCTTATACAATCCCAGTTTGTCCCCGATGAGTACCAGCGCCGCATTCATGGCCGCGCCCAATTCACCCACCATCTGTCCCATAAATTGATTGAGTTTATCTTGATCCATTCGGATCAGTATACTGCAATCGAATGTCGCCTGTGATCCGCAAACCACCCCAGCACCCTAGTCCGAAACTCCAGTGGCGCGGCGTCATACGCCGCGGTATGCCGAGCGCCAGGCACCAACCAAAGTGAAATCTTCCCCGGATTCCGCGCAGCCAGTATCTTCGAATGCCCCGGATAAATGTTGGTATCCGCCAACCCATGAATCAACAGCACCGGAGTTTCAGTGTGCTCCACCGCGATCTCCGGCGAAGCGTTTCGGAAATCCAACCCATACCTCACCCGCGCATAAAGAAACCCAGACCAAACCATCGGCAACGCCACCACACGCCGCATCCACAGAGGACCCGGAATCCGTTGCGCCACGCGATCCTCCGCAACGCCCTCGAAATTCGCAAACGGACACTCCGCCACCACCGCGCTAAACCGCCGCTCCCGCGCCAGCGACTGCAGCAGCACTCCCGCACCCAGCGACTCACCCATCCCGTACACATTGCGTGGATGCTCAGTAGCAATCATCCAATCCACCCACCGGTGAACATCGTCCGCTTCCCGCACTCCATAAGTCACCAGCTCTCCACCGCTCTCGCCATGCCCCCGGCTGTCCGGCGCCAACACTGCGTAGCGATTCTCCACGAATAATCGCGCCAGCCCCATCACCCCACCGCGCGAATCAGAGATCCCATGCAACGCGATCACATAATCCCCGTTGCCGTTCTCGGGAGTAAACAGCCACGCACGCAGCACCGCGCCGTCACTCGCAGTGATCTCGACATTTCGTCGCACAGCGTGCGCAAAAGAAATCTCGGCCGTCGCTCTCTTAGGAACGCGAACGGCATTCTCGCAAAGCACCACGCCAGCCGCCAGGCACAGCGCAGCTCCAACCCCAGCGCCGCCCCCCACCAACCAACCAATCCACCGCCGCCCCGCCATCAATCCATTGTGGCGCAGGCACTCTTGCCTGCCGCGTCGGCACTCGTGCCGACGCCCGATCCCTCAGTACACCAACGGCGCCAGCGCCCAAGTATCCCGCCGGTACACCTCATATTCACCCCCAAAAGTCCGCAGCAGAATCTCTTCTTCCAATTTGGTCTTCCGCACATAAGCCACTATCAACAGCGCCACTCCAACCAGCGCGTGATACTGGCTCGAAGCGATAGCCGTTCCCAGAAACATTCCCAGCATCGCCGTATAGATGGGATGCCGCAAAATCCGGTATGGACCCGTCCGCACCAATTCATGATCCTTCGCGATCCGCACTTCCGCGCTCCAGTTGCGTCCCAAATGCCCCCGTGCCCATATTGCCAGCACAATGCAAGCTGCCTGGATGCCCGCCCCCACAGCCACCAGAAAATGAAACCGCATCGGCAGAAACCAGCCCCTCAGCCCCGGCGCCGGCCAGATAAGCAGGATCAGCGCCCCATTCAGCAACAACTGATGGAAAACCGTCGACCCTTTGGATTCGGATTTCTGCGTGGGCGCGGAGTTCCTGGACTCGATCGTCCAGTACACCGAGAAAACAATCCACAGGACAATCGCGGGCAGCACCCGGTTCCATTCCACATCGAAATCAAAACGATCGATCCCGCTCGCGAATAACTCCTCTGAATGCCACCCAAGTTGGCTCTTCACCAACCGGACAATAATAACAATCACAGCCACCAACACCAACTGCTTGACGATCTTCATATTCCCGATCTCCAGTGTATAGTGTATGTATACTACATACACTGCGCATCGTCAAGAACAATTTTGAAACCGCAACAGATACCCTCGCGTCGCATCTCTAACTGGGCCGGGGGTCGCGCAGAGTCCTTCGGAAGCCAAGAAATGCTTCAAGGAGTCTCTATGCGCGACAAGCTGTTGGTTGTTTTCTGCTCTCTCTGTTCCTTCGCGATCGCACAAACTGTTCAGCCCGACACGACCGCACAACCCTTATCCGCAAAAGAAAAGAAAAAGCGCGACCAGAAACTGCGCCACGAGCTGCAATCCCCTTACAGAATCTGGCTGAACGTCGACGTCGCCTACATCATCACTGACGAAGAGCGCCGCGCCTTCAGACAGCTCTCCAACGACGACGAACGCGAAAGCTTCATCGAGCAATTCTGGCTCCGCCGCGATCCCACTCCCGACACCCAAGAAAACGAATTCAAAGAGGAGCACTATCGCCGCATCGCCTACGCCAATGAACACTTCGCCTCTGGCATCCCCGGCTGGAAAACCGATCGCGGCCGCACCTACATCGTCTACGGACCACCGGATGAAATCGATTCCCACCCGTCTGGCGGAACCTATCAGCTCCCGCAGGATCAAGGCGGCGGCCAAAGCCAGGCGTTCCCCTTCGAAACCTGGCGCTATCGCTACATCGAACGCATCGGCACCAACGCCGTGTTCGAATTCGTCGACACAACCATGAGCGGCGAATACCACATCACCATCGACCCCACCGAGAAAAACGCACTGGCGCACACTCCCATGTCTCCGCAGCCGCCAGCCACCGGCACGCCCTCGATGCGCGACGAATTCACTCCACTCGAGCTGCTGAGCAATTGGGGACGCCCGCCAGCCATCAAATACACCGACCTCGAAGCGATGGTGTCCACCACCGTTCGCTACAACACGCTGCCCATGCTTGTCCGGACCGATTTCATTCCCGTCACGCCCGCGTCCATCTACGCCAACATCACCCTCCAGTTCAGCGCGTCAAACCCCACCGTCAACCTCTACGGACGCATCACCACCTTGTCCCGCCGCGTCGTTCAAGTGTTTGAGGATGTCGTCACCGTGGATTCAGCCTCGCAACTCTCAGCCGTCTATCAGAAGACCATTCCGCTAGCTCCCGGCCGCTATCGCCTGAGCATCGCAGCCAAGGATGTCACCGGCGGCGACACCGCCACCTACGAAGCCGCCCTCGACGTTCCCCCATTTGAGCAAGACAAACTCGCCGCCAGCTCCCTGATTCTCGCCGACCTAATCGAGCGAGTAGCCGGCGCAGGCCAATTCGTAATCGGCGACACCAAAGTCCGCCCCCGCGTAACCGCCACCTTCCGCAACGACGAAAAGCTGGGAATCTATCTCCAGCTCTACCACTTCACCAACGGCACGCTGGAATACCAAATCACGAATTCCTCCACCAACGCAGTAGTGTTGGACACTACCGAAGAAGAGCACTCAGCCTCCCAACTAACCGTCAAAAAATGGCTGCCGCTAAACAGCCTGTCACCCGGCGAATACACGCTGCGAATAACAGCAGTAGACCGAAAGCTCGGCGACGAGATCGCTCGATCCGCCACGTTCACGATCAACCCGTAGCGCACGCTCTCAGCGTGCCGCGTCGGCACTCATGCCGACGCCATTCTCTATAATTGGCAGGTGACCGATTCCGCGATCCTTCACCACATCTCCAAGCTCCCCCACGCCCGCGCGACATTCAAGCAATTAGTCCGCGAACTCGGCGCCCGCGGCACTTCGCGCGACGACGTGGATTCCGCGCTCGATCGCCTCACCGACAGTGGCGACCTGGTGGAAGTCCGCTCCGGCCACTACGTAGCCGCTCGCTTCAGCCGCGAATACGCCGTCGGCCGCCTCAACATGCATCGCGACGGTTACGGCTTTCTAATTCCGGACCGTCCCGTCGAAGGCCTGCGCGGCGATGTCTACGTCCCCCGCGAGTCCGCCCAAACCGCCATGCATGGCGACCGCGTAGTGGTCCACATCTCGCGCATCGAAAGCGATGGCCGCGCCGACGGCGAAATCGTCAAGATCCTGCGCCGCGCCCATCTCACCGTAGTCGGCGAGTTCAAGATCCGCAAGCGCGGCTCCTACGTAATCCCGCATGACGAGCGCATCAATCAGTGGATCGACATTCCCGAAGGCATGGAATTGCCTACAGCAGCGCTGAGTCGCGACCGCGTAGGCGTCAAGCCCCTCGACATAACCGATCCCGAAGATCTCGACGGCATGATCGTCAACGTCGAGATTCTCGAATTCCCCGAAGATGGCGGCCACGCCACCGGCCGCGTCATCGAAGTGCTCGGCCATCCCGACGATTTCGGCGTCGATGTCGAAATCGTGATCCGCAAGCATCACATCCCGCATCAATTTCCACCCGAGGTCCTGGAACAGGCCCAAAGTGTTACCAATACTATTCGCTCGGATGAACTAAAATCCCGCCGCGATTTCCGCGATCTCGACATCGTAACCATCGATGGTGAAACCGCGCGCGATTTCGACGACGCTGTGTGGGTAGAGCGCCTCGCGAACGGCAACTACGCGCTCCAAGTCCACATCGCCGACGTCAGCCATTACGTAACTCCCGGCTCGCCAATCGACGAGGAAGCCACACTGCGCGGCACCAGCGTCTATTTTCCCGACCGCGCCGTCCCCATGCTCCCGCTCGAGCTCTCCACTGAAATCTGCTCGCTCAAACCCGGCGTCGACCGATTGGTGCTCTCAGTCCTGCTCGAAATCGATCATCGCGGCGACATTATCGCCCAGGAATTTTGCCGAGGCGTCATTCGCAGCGTGGAACGCATGACCTACACCGACGTCCACGCGCTGCTCGAAGGCGACCCCAACCTGCGCAGTCGTTACGCCCGCCTGGTCACTCGCTTCGAACTCATGCAGGAGCTGGTCCTGCTCTTGAACAAAAAACGCGTCCAGCGCGGCGCCATCGATTTCGACATGCCCGAGCCACTGATCGAATTCGACGAATTCGGCGAAATGACCGGCGTCAAGCGCAGCCCCCGCAACATCGCCCATCGCCTGATTGAAGAGTTCATGCTCTCCGCCAACGAAGCCGTCGCCTCGCACCTCGAACAGGCCGGCATCCCCTCCATCTTTCGCATCCACGAAAAGCCCGATCCAAAACGCGTCCTGGATTTCGAAGAGATCGCGTCCCATTTTGGCTATTCTCTCGGCATCGGCGCCATGCCGGTGAAGCGCTTCAAAGTGAGAGAGCGTGGACGCGATGGCCGCCAGCGCCCCACCGAAGTTATCCTGGCCGGCGAAAACATGTCGCTCACCTCGCGCAACTATCAAAAGTTGATCTCTAAAATCGAAGGCAAACCCGAAGAGCGCATCCTCACTTACCTCATGTTGCGATCCCTCAAACAAGCCCGCTACAGCGCCGAGAATCGCGGCCACTTCGCCTTAGCCGCGTCCAGTTACACCCATTTCACTTCTCCCATTCGCCGCTACCCGGATCTAATAGTGCACCGCATCCTCAGCGCATTCCTCGACGGTCAACGCAACACTTTCGCGCCCGAGCAGCTCTCCACCATCGCCGACGAATGCTCAGAAACAGAACGCCGCGCCGCCGAAGCCGAGCGCGAACTCGTGGAATGGAAAAAAGCCAAGTTCATGCAGGACCGCGTGGGCGAAGAATTCCGCGCTCTCATCATCAGCACCACGCGTTTCGGATTCTTCGTCGAGCTCGAAAACCTGTTCGTCGAAGGCCTGGTCCCCATCGATACCCTCCCTGGCGATCGCTACCTGTTTCACGAAAACACGCGCAAGATCATCGGCCAGCGCACACGCCGCCAATTCTCCATCGGCGACAGTGTCAACGTTCTCCTCGACAAAGTGGACCCCATTGAGCACAAGCTGCAATTCTCACTCATCGAACCCGCCCGCCCCCGCAAAAAGAAGCCATCGTAGCGCACGCTTCAGCGTGCCGCGTCGGCACTCCTGCCGACGCCTGGCGTAAACAAAACTAACGTATCCTAATAACAAGTGCGAAAGCTCAGGGCAATTGTCGTTTCATTACTCGTCCTCTGGCTACTCTTCCTAGCCGCGATCTACATCACCATGCGCCAGCCGCCGGAGCGCTTCGCCACCGCCATCGCCAAACTCCCCGGCCCAGCCTTCCTACTATTCCCCTTCGAAACACTCTGGCTGCGCGCCCGCTCAGGCACCCTGAACATCGGCGACCCAGCACCCGACTTCCATCTCCGCACCCTAGACAAAACCGCAAAGGTCTCGCTCTCATCCTTCCGTGGATCGAAGCCGGTAGTGCTGATCTTCGGAAGCTATACTTGACCGCCATTTCGCCGGGAGGTTCCCGCGCTCAACAAGCTGTACCAGCAATACAAGGATCGCGTGGCATTCTACGTCATCTACATTCTGGAAGCTCACGCCAGCAACGTGTGGCAGATGGAATCAAACGTAAAGCAGGGCGTAGTATTTGCCATGCCGAAAAGCATCGGAGAGCGCGAAGCAGTGGCCGATTCCTGCGTCCGCAACCTGCATATCCAAATCCCCGCCCTACTAGACGACTTCTCCGACTCCACCGAAAAAGCCTACACCGGCTGGCCCGATCGCCTCTACGTAATCGACCGCGAAGGAAAAGTAGCAATGAAAACCAGCGCCGGCCCCTTCGGCTTCCACCCGGAAGAAGTAGAGCGAACCCTAAGAGTTTCTGGTTTCTAGTTTCTGGTTCCTAGTTCCCAACCAGAAACCAGAAACAAGAAACCAGAAACCGTTCTACCGCACCATCGCGACCGTTTCCAGAGCCTTCCCCGCTTCCCCAAACTTTTCAAAATTCTTCCGAAACCGCGCATCCAACGCCTCAGCCGCCTGATCGTACGCCGCGCCATCGCTCCACTGCCGCCGCGCATCCAAAATCTCCGGCGGCACGCCCGGACAACTCACCGGAACCCCAACCCCAAACACCGGATGAGCCTGTGTCGGAACATGATCCAGCTTTCCATCCACCGCCGCGTTCACCATCGCTCGTGTGTATTTCAAATCCATGCGATTCCCCACGCCATACGCTCCACCCACCCAGCCCGTATTTACCAGGAAGCATTTCACATCGTGATCGCGCATCTTCTCGCCCAGCATTTTGGCGTATTCGAGCGGCGCCCGCGGCAGAAACGGCGCACCGAAGCACGCGCTGAACGTCGCTTGCGGATCGCTGCCCAACCCGCGCTCCGTCCCCGCCAGCTTGGCCGTGTAGCCGCTCAAAAAGTGATACATAGCCTGCTCCGGCGTCAGCCTCGAAATCGGCGGCAGAACTCCGAAGGCGTCGGCCGTCAAAAAAATAACATGCGAGGGATGCCCGCCCACGCCCGGAATCACCGCATTGTCGATAAATTCAATCCGATACGCCGCCCGCGTGTTCTCCGTTAAAGCTTCGGAATCGAAATCCAGCAACCTCAATGTCGGATCGACAATCACGTTCTCCAGCACCGTGCCGAATCGAATGGCATTCCAGATCTGCGGCTCCCGCTCGCGCGATAGCCGGATGCACTTCGCGTAACATCCACCTTCAAAATTAAAAACGCCGTGCCCCGACCATCCATGTTCATCGTCGCCAATAAGCCGCCGCTCGGGATCGGCCGAAAGCGTCGTTTTCCCCGTGCCGGAAAGTCCAAAAAACAGCGCCACGCGTCCATCGGCGCCCACGTTCGCCGAACAATGCATCGGAAACACGCGCCGCGCCGGAAGCAAATAATTCAGGACCGTGAAAATCGACTTTTTCAACTCACCCGCATACTCGGTCCCGGCAATGATCACCGCTCGCTTCTTGAAATTGATCGCGATACAAGTCTTGGAACGCGTCCCATCTTTTTCCGGACTGGTATAGAACGTCGGAGCGAAAAACACCGTGAATTCCGGCACATGCTCCTCGGTCTTCCCTGGATCCGGCCGGATGAAAAGTTGCCGCGCAAACAGCGCATGCCACGCCCGCTGCGCCACCACTCGGATCGGAAGCGCATATTCAGGATCAGCCCCGGCAAAGCAATCCTGGACGAACAGTTCGTCGCTTTCCCATGACGCCATCAACCGCGCGTAAATCTGGTCGAAAATCTGCTCGGGCATAGGCTGATTCACGGCGCCCCACTCGACAGTGGTTTCCGTGTCAGGCTCCCGAACAATGTACTTGTCCTTCGGCGACCGCCCTGTGAACT
>JBEKJJ010000169.1:0-24287 GCA_050011295.1 Bryobacteraceae bacterium | reverse complement strand
GAGACCCACTTGGCAGGAGGGCAGCGCGTCTTAAAAGACTCGCTCCGCATCGAATGCTACGGAACGGTCGATGAGCTCAACGCCTTCGTCGGCATGGCCGGAGTTTCAGCCGCCGATTCGGTTCCCGAACTCGCCGCGATTCTGCGCCGCGTCCAGCACGAGCTTTTCAATCTTGGATCGATTCTCGCCACGCGCCCCGCGGACGTCCACCCCAAGCAGGCGCGCGTCACGCCTACTGAGATTCTGCAGCTCGAACAAGAGATAGACCGGATGAACGCGGACCTACCAATGCTGCGATCCTTCGTGCTCCCAGGAGGCTCCCGCCTGAACACGGAACTGCATGCCTGCCGCACCATCTGCCGCCGGGCAGAGCGGATCGCCGTGAGCCTGTCGCGCGAAGAAGAGATCCCGCCGGAGGCCATTCAGTACCTGAATCGCCTGAGCGACGCCTTTTTTGTCTGGAGCCGCTGGGCAAATCACATCCTCGGAGTGCCGGAAGTCCTCTGGGAACCAAACCAGGCAGCGTCGGGAAAAGCCTAAAGACCGTTTCTGGTTTCTAGTTTCTAGTTCGTAACCCTCAGCGCCCGGTAACGCGAACCAGAAACCAGAAACCAGAAACCAGAAACCAGAAACCCGAAACGGGTTCAAAATTTTCCTGTAACACTGTTACTCAGGACGGATCTATAAAGTACAGTGCGAACCTCGAAGATCGCCAGTCCTGTGCGGAAGCCGCGTGTGCTCCGCGAATATAAGGATGCAGTCGCCGAACACCGCCTCCTGTCGAGCTATCTAAAAGCCGCCACGCGGGTCTTGCCCAAGCCCGAATGCGGACTCCTGGCCGAATTCGTCCAGATTTCCAAGCGAAAATGCCAGCGGTTCCGAAAAGCGCTGGATCAAAAACCCGGTAAGCACAGCTCGGCTGCCTAGCCCAAGCTACCAGTAGCCTGCTACTCTCTGACGTATGCGGCTGCTGGTCTTCTCCGACATCCACGGGGACAAAAACGCGCTGGAACGCCTGATGAGCACCGACGCGGATTACTACTTCGCCGCCGGTGATCTCGTAACCTGGGGCCGCGGATTGGATCAACTCGCGCCCATCCTGCAGAAACGGGCCGAACGTATGTACGTTATCCCCGGCAATCACGAATCGGAAGCCGACATCGCGCGCATGTGCCAGGAGTGCGGCTTCCATGATTTCCACGGGCAGACCATGAAAATTGGAAGCTACACCGTGGCCGGCCTCGGCTACTCGAATCCCACGCCGTTCGATACTCCGGGCGAATACAGCGAGCAGGAGCTGGCCGCGCGTCTCGAAAAATTTGCCGGTTTCGATCCATTGATTCTCATCTGCCACGCGCCGCCCAAAGACACCAAACTGGATCGCGCGGGCGAGGGCCAGCACTTCGGCAGCACGGCTGTGCGAGACTTTATTCTTGCGCGACAGCCTGCCTATTTTTACTGCGGTCACATCCATGAAGCCGCCGGTCAAGCGGAAACCATCGGCCGGACGTTGGGCTGGAACGTTGGCAAGCGCGGGATGGTGCTGGATCTGGAGCTTGATCTGGATGTCGTGTAAGCTGCGATTCCTGCCGCTCCTGCTCGCCAGCCTCGTTTGCGCCGCCGAGAACCCAGGCGAGCGGCTTCTTGCTGAAATCCGCAAAGGCGATATCGCCGCGGTGCGATCGCTCCTGGCCCACGGCGCGGACGTCAACGCCCGTGACGCCAAGGGCGCTACTGCGTTGATGTACGCTGCAATCTACGGCGATGTGGAATTCGTAAACCTTCTGCTGGACAAAGGCGCCGATCCCAATGCCTCGAACGATCTCGGCATCGACGCACTGATGTGGGCCGCGAGCGACCTAGTGAAGGTTCGCACGCTAGTCGCGCACGGCGCCAACGTCAAAGCTCGCTCGAATTACGGTTACACTGCGCTATCGGTGGCGTCCGCATCGCCAGGAAATATCGCAACGGTTCGGCTGCTCTTGGAAAAAGGCGCCGACGTGAAAGCTATCGATAAGGATGGCGTCGGCCCGCTCTGGCTGGCCTGCGCCCGGGGCGATAGCCAGATTGCCGAAGAGCTGCTCCGCCGCGGCGCCGATCCCAACGAGAAGCATTTGCGCCTCACCGAGACCGCGTTGATGTGGGCGTCCAAGATGAATCGCCCACCGAGTGTGGAAGCGCTGCTGAAAGCCGGCGCGGATGTGAATCAGCGCTCCGCGATTCGTGTTCCAGCACAATCCGGCCAGCAAGAAGTGGGCAAAACCTCCGCGTTGCTGTGGGCTGCGCCGCGGAACGATCCCGAAGCCGTGAAGCTCTTGCTGAATGCCCACGCGGACCCGAATGCCGTCGACATGCGCGGCCTTACGCCGTTGATGCTTGCCGTAACCAACGAGGATCAGAATCTCGAGACCGTGCGCATGCTGCTCGAGAAAACCTCGGACATCAACCATCGTGACGAAAACCGCTTGACCGCCTTGGATTGGGCGCGCAAATGGGGCTCGACACCGATCACGCGCCTGCTCGAAACGGCCGGCGTTCAAAGCTCGCCGCCGCCCGATCCCCAGCCGGCGCCGCGTTTAGCTCATTTCGAAATCCGGGAAGCCATAGAGAAAAGCGCGGCATTGCTGCTCAGTTCCTCGCCGAAATTCTTCGAAAAGACCGGCTGCGTCGGCTGCCACCACCACATGCTGACTGGAATGCTGATTGGAATCGCGCGCGAACGCGGCTTTCGAGTGGATGAAAAGGCCGCCGCCGAGCAAATCAAGATGACAGTCGCCCGCCGGCTCAGCGACCGTGAGCCAACTCTGGTGGCGCGCAACAAGGGCGGCTATCCCATGCTCGATAGCCTGTTCCTGGTGAGCCTCGCGGCCCAGAAATATCCGGCCGATGCCTTGATGGACGCCGACGTTCACAGCCTCATGGCAGCTCAGCGCGAAGATGGATCCTGGCAAGGTGTAGACCGCCGCCCGCCGCTCCAATATTCGCCGGTGTCCGACACGGCGTATGCGGTCCGCGCGATCCAGCAATATGCACTTCCCGGCCGCAGCAGGGAAACCGCGCAGCGGATAGAACGAGCCCAAGCGTGGTTGATCGCGGTGGAACCAAAACACAACGAAGAACGCGTAATGCAGTTGCTGGGCCTCGCGTGGTCCCACGCCGACAAGTCGACATTGCGAAAACGAGCAGAGCATTTGCTCGCGCAACAACAACCCGACGGCGGCTGGGCCCAGCGCACCGGTTTCCCAAGTGACGCCTACGCCACTGGCCAGGCACTTTACGCGCTGCACGAGGCCGTAGGCCTGGCCGCATCCAACGCGGCCTATCAGCGAGGCGTGAAGTACCTGCTGGATACGCAATTCGAAGACGGTTCCTGGCATGTAGTCAGCCGATCGGTCAAGTTCCAACCCTATTTCGAAAGCGGATTCCCGCACAGTCACGACCAATGGATATCCAGCGCCGGAACCGCCTGGGCCGCAATAGCATTGGCGCTCACGCTGCCGCAACCGTAGCGGATTGCGCACGTCCACGAGGGTCGCCTGCTAAGATGAAACTTCATGACCCTCGAAGAATTGGAAAGAGAGTACGCTTCGCTCCGCCAGCAGGCCGACGCTGTGCGGAGCTATCTTTGACGCTCCAGGCAAGAAATCCCAGCTAGCCAAAACCGAACAACAGATCTCCGATCCCGACTTCTGGAATCAGCCCGAAAAATCGCAGAAGATCATGCAGGATCGCAAGCGGCTGGAGCAATCGCTGGCCGAAGAGGCGGAAGTGGCGCGGTTGACATCCGATCTGGACACGCTGTTCGAGCTGGCACGCGAGGGCGAAGATGTAAACGGTGAGCTGGAGCGCGAGCTGAAGCAGTTCTCTGAGCGGCTGGAAGTGCTCGAAACCGGCATGCTGCTATCCGGCCGGAACGACTCGAAATATGCAATCCTGATCATTCATCCCGGCGCGGGCGGCACCGAAAGCCAGGATTGGGCCGAGATGCTGCTGCGCATGTATCTGCGCTGGGCTGAGCGGCACGGGTTCCAAGCGGTGATTACCGACCGGCTGGAAGGCGAAGGCGCGGGCATAAAATCCGCCACCGTCGAGATCAACGGCGAAAACGCGTACGGCTTGCTGCAATCGGAAATTGGTGTCCACCGGCTGGTTCGGATCTCGCCCTTCGATGCCAACGCCCGGCGCCACACTTCCTTCGCGTCGGTCTTCGTCTATCCACAAATCGAAGACGACATCAACATCGACATCAAACCGGAGGATCTCCGTGTGGACGTGTTTCGGGCCAGCGGCGCCGGCGGTCAACATGTCAACCGTACTGAATCCGCGGTGCGAATGACGCACATCCCAACCGGGCTCGTCGTGCAGTGCCAGAATGAGCGGTCGCAACACAAGAATCGTGCCAGCGCGCTGAAACAGATGCGCGCGCGGCTGTATGAATTTGAGATGGACAAAAAGCGCGCGGCGGATAAGAAGCTGGAAGATACGAAACTCGATATCAATTTTGGCAGCCAGATCCGCAGCTACGTGCTGGCGCCTTACCGCATGATCAAGGATCATCGAACCAAGCTTTCGATCGGCGACGTGGACCGCGTGCTGGATGGCGATCTGGACCGCCTCACGCACGCTTTCCTGGTTTTCAAGCACACCGGCAAGACCGCCGGCTCAGGCGATGGAAAAGAGGATCTGCCTGATTGAGGCTTCTGAAATTAGCCGCGCCGCCGCGCTGATCCGTGCTGGCGAGCTGGTGGCGTTTCCCACCGAGACAGTTTATGGATTGGGCGCGAACGCCCTGGATGCCCAAGCCGTAGCGAAAATCTACGCCGCTAAGGGCCGGCCGGCGGAAAGCCCCCTGATCGTACACGTGGATTCCATCGAAATGGCGCGCGGCCTGGCGCGCGAGTGGCCGGAGCAGGCAGAGTTGCTGGCGCAGCGTTTTTGGCCCGGCCCATTGACGCTGGTTTTGCCGAAACAGCCGCAAGTTCCGGATCTTGTCACGGCCGGTTTGGATACGGTGGGCATCCGGATGCCGTCAAATCCCATTGCGCTTGCATTGATTCGGGAAGCCGGAGTTCCCATCGCCGCACCCAGCGCGAACCGTTTCACCGAACTATCTCCAACCACGGCGCAGCACGTCCGCGAGAGCCTGGGCGATCGCGTGGCGATGGTGCTGGACGGCGGCCCGGCCACGATCGGCATCGAATCCACTGTGCTTTCGGTCGCCGGAGGGAACGCGTTATTGTTGAGACCGGGCATGCTGACGAAAGCCGAGATCGAAGCGGTGATCGGTCCGGTAACCGTCTCGGATGCGTCAGTAGTAGGTGCACATCCATCGCCGGGCATGCATCAGCGCCATTACAGCCCGCGCACGCGGCTCGTTTTGGTGGAGGATGGCCAGCTTCCCTCGGACGGACGCGGCGCATATTTGTGGATCAGCAAATCCAGCGATGCTGCTTGCATAGTCCGCATGCCGGACCATCCACGCGCGTATGCAGCCGTGTTATATGAGACGCTCCATCAGGCCGATGCCCAGGGCCTCGAGTGGATCGCGGTAGAGAAGCCCCCGCTCGCGCCCGAGTGGGCGGCTATCCATGATCGGTTGCAGAGGGCCGCGGCCGAATGATTCCGCCGGTGCGGCGCGCGCGCAGTCTCAGACATTTCCAGCCGGCGCCTTCGAATCGCTTGAGCGCCCGTTCGGGATCGCGCGTGGCCAGGAAATTTGTCACGTCGTACTCTTGCCGGTCGCGCCGAGAAAGCTGGTCGAGGGTGAGCAGGATTGGTTTGTGCCAAGCGGTGAGGAGCGCAAACACCGCGAATCCGGCCGCCTGCAAGCGCTCGGTCACCGGGCTGGGCTGCGCATAATAGTCCTCGAAGACGATATCGCGCGCCAGTTTTTGTTCCAGAATCCGTGCTGCCCCTTCAAGAACTGCCAATTCATGACCCTCCACATCGATTTTGATCAGGCCAATTTCAGCACGCTCACTATGGAAATCATCCAGGGTCGTCAATTCAACCGGTATCCCACAGGCGCCCTCCGGCGCGATCCTCGGTGGGCCGGGGGGATGATCCTCCAGGGAGAATCCTCCCAGATCGAGCGATTCATGCAACACTCCGCTACCAATGTGGGAACTGAGGCCCTTCCGGACAACGGTGATCGTCGCCATGTCATAGGATGCCCAGCTTTCGACATTCCTGGTGAGCATGTTCAATGCTGTCGGACCAGGTTCGAATGCGACAACGCGCCCGCGCGGTCCGACAACCAGTGCCATAATCGAGGCGTTCTGTCCGATGTTCGCGCCGACATCGAAGGCCGTCTCGCCCACATCCAAAAGGCGGTAAATCGCTTCCAGTACCACGCGATCGTAGAGCCCGATATTGACGATATCTTGACCCACAATGGAGCTGGGATCCACTTCCACGGGCAATCCCCAAGCCAGTTTGATCGCGTTTTGGTTGCACAGCGAGCGCCTTTGAAGCCTGCGCCAGATTTGGCGGGGGTTGAGCAAATACTCCGGGCGCCGCATCGCCGTGAACAGCCTGATTGGCCGGGGATCGCTCGACTGATATCGCACTCTCATACGCTACCCTGTTTTGGAAAGCGTCGCCTGTATAGGCGGCCCAGTACTCGCGGGCCTTTTCGCTTCGTTCGGAAATGGGCCGTCGCACTTATACTGACTGTATGGTGCGCAAACCACGCGTTCTTGTGGTCCATCCGAGGCTGACGTGCATCGGCGGCGGCAACGTGATGGCTGCGTGGACGCTGGAAGCTTTGCGCTCGCATTTTGAGGTTTCCTTCGCTACGCTCGAGCCGCTCGACTATACGGCATTGAACTTCAGCTTCGGCACCAGCTTGCGGGAAGGCGATATTGAGATTCGCCTGGCGCCGCCGCGCTACCAGCGGATACTTCGAACCATGCCCACTCAAGGTGCGCTACTCGATATCAGCGTGATCATGCGGTGGGCACAGGATCTGGATCGCGAGGGGTGCTACGACGTCCTCTACGGCACCAGCAACGAAATGGATTTCCATCGCCGTGGCGTTCAATATGTCAATTATCCGTGGTTCTACCTGCCTCGCCCGCAGATAGAAATGAGCTGGTTTCACCGGATCCCCGGCGTGCTCGGAATGTACCGGCGGTCCTGCATGGCGCTTGCGCGCGCAACCCGATCGGGCCTGCGCAGGAACCTGATGCTGGCTAACTCCCAGTTTGTTGTCGAGCGAATCAAGCAGGCGCACGGAATCGGCGCTCAGATTATCCATCCACCGGTTCCTGGCGACTTTGTGGATCTGCCGTTTGATCAGAGACGGCTGGCGGTGGCAGCGGTAGGACGCGTGCATCCCACCAAACGCTGGGACACGGCCGTGGATATCGTCGAATCCGTTCGGCGCCGGGGCCACAACCTGGAACTTACTCTCATCGGACATGGCGACGATGTCGCTTACGGCCGCCGGCTGGAAGGGATGGCCGCAACGCGCCCCTGGTTCCGTTGGCTTCGCAATCTGAGCCGCGCGCAATTGCTAGTAGAGCTATCGCAGCACCAGTACGGGATTCATCCAATGTGGGAAGAACACTTTGGAATCGCGCCTGCGGAATTGCAACGTGCCGGATGCATTCCGTTCGTGCACAATTCGGGTGGCCAGGTGGAGATCGTCGGGGGCGACAACCGGTTGACCTTTGACTCCGTGGAGGACGCCGCTCGGAAAATCGCGCGTGTCATCGAGACCCCGGCTTTGCAGGCCGAGCTGCGTGGCCAGGCGGCAGAGCGAAGAAATTGGTTTACCGCAGAAAGATTTTGCGATTCCGTGCGCGAAATCGTAACCGAGTTCGCCCGGAACGCCGCGGTGACCGAGCCCCGGTCCGCCGGAAGAGCGAAGAGTGTCACTGCGTGACCGCATAGCCGGCGCCGTCCTGGTTTTGATCGTTCTAGCTGCGCAAACTCGCTGGATGGGTCCTGCGATCATCTTTCTCAGTGGCGGATTCGTGGCGTCTTACGGCGTCTGGATAGCAAATCGCTGGAAGAATGATGCTGCGGCGATTCTTCCTCTCTATCTGCTCGCCATCGCCGTGCAGTGCCTGCATTTCACCGAGGAATATGTAACCGGCTTTCAGCATCAGTTCCCAAAACTGTTTGGAGACGATTGGTCCGATGCGCGCTTCGTGACGTTCAATATGCTATGGCTGGCTGCTTTTGTGCTGGCGGGTTTAGGCGTCTACCGAAGAGTTCAGTTAGCCTATCTCATTGTTATTTTTCTCTCGCTGATCGGCGGTGTGGGGAACGGAGTCTCCCATCTGGTATTGGGTGCAATGTACGGTCGATATTTCCCCGGCGTCATTACCGCGCCTTTTTGTTTGCTGATGGGGATACTGGTTCTGGCTCGGTTGTTCGGACGCTCCCCTTAACTCTCGCGGTATTCGCCGAACACTGCGCGCAAGCGGTCCGAAATTTCGCCGACTGTGGCATGGGCTTCCGCACAGCTCAGGATGTGCGGCATCAAATTATCGCTCGAGCGCGAGGACCGCACTTCGCGAACGCGCTCGATCTGCTGCTGCTCCAGCTCAGGATTCAACCGGAACGGCGCCAGGGTCTCGCCTTCGGACTGCTTGAAACGGTTCACTCCCACTACTACGGCCTCACCCGTTTCCACCTTCTGTTGGAACTCGTAAGCTGCGTTTTGGATCTCGTTCTGGATGTAGTTCTTCTCTATCGCGGCCAGCGTTCCGCCCATGGCATCGATGCGATCGATGTACTGGCGGGCGCCGCGCTCAATTTCATCGGTGAGCTGTTCGATGGCGTAGCTGCCACCTACCGGATCGGCCGTATGCGTGACGCCACTTTCGTGCGCGATGATCTGCTGGGTCCGTAGCGCCAAGCGGGCCGATTCCTCGATGGGCAGCGACAGCGCTTCGTCCTTGGCGTTGGTATGCAGCGATTGTGCGCCGCCCAGCACGGCGGCCAGCGCTTGCATCGAGACGCGTACGACGTTCACGTCTGGCTGCTGCGCGGTCAAGGTGGATCCGGCAGTCTGCACGTGGAAGCGCATCATCAGGGAACGGGGATTGCGCGCTTCAAAACGATCGCGCATGAGGGACGCGTACAGCCGGCGCGCTGCACGATACTTCGCGATTTCCTCCAGAAAATTGTTGTGCGCGTTGAAGAAGAAGGAAAGGCGCGGTGCAAATTCATCTACTTGCAAACCTGCACGAAGCGCGGCCTCGATGTACGCTATGGCGTTGGCCAGGGTGAAAGCCACTTCTTGCACGGCCGTGGAGCCGGCCTCGCGAATGTGATAGCCGCTGATGGAGATGGTGTTCCATTCCGGCAGTTCGGCGGAGGCCCATCGGAAAAGGTCGGTGATGATCCGCATGGCCGGCCGCACCGGGTAGATGTAAGTTCCGCGCGCGATGTATTCCTTCAGAATGTCGTTCTGGACGGTGCCTGAGAGTTTGCGCAGATTGGCGCCCTGGCTGTGAGCAACCAATACGTAGAAGCTCAACAGAATTGCCGCAGTGGAATTGATGGTCATGGACGTGGTGATATCCGCCAGGCGAATACCGTCGAACAGCCGATACATGTCGTCCAGAGTGCAGATGGCCACGCCTACCCGGCCCACTTCGCCGGCCGCGAGCTTATGATCGGAATCCATCCCCATCTGCGTGGGCAAATCGAAGGCGACCGAAAGTCCAGTGATGCCTTGCGAAAGGAGATAGCGGTAGCGCCGGTTGCTCTCCTCGGCCGTACCGAATCCGGCGTACTGCCGCATGGTCCAGAGGCGGCCGCGATACATGTCCGGGTATATGCCTCGGGTGTAGGGGTACTGGCCTGGTAGCTCAGCCTGGTCACACACGCGGTCGCTCATATCTGGAGATCTTGCGGGCGCGCCAGAACGACGAAATTCCGAACCATCCCATGATTAGTACGAAAGGGATGGTCAGGGCCAAATGTGCGCCGCTACCGTCTTTGCCAAAATTCCGGATGGCGTAGGGTACCGGCAACACAGCCAAAACCAGGAAGAAGAAGCCGATCACCTGATTCCAAAGGATATGGATGGGCCGAACAACTCCCGGCAGGACATGGAACGCTAACTTCTTAGCTTTCGTAAACATGAGGTTCCAGTACCAGTGTAACGAAGGATGCCGCTAACGGGAATCCACCCTCTAGCCGATAATATTAAAAGGGGAGCGAAACGCCCGGTCTGGGGCACTCCTAAATTGGATGAAACTGTGCTCGCCTTGACAACATCCAGAAGGTAGAGTGTTATGCTGATAGTGGCCCGCGCAGAAAGGGGCGAAGCTTGGAAGAAAAACTAAAAGAGTTGATGCAGGAGCTCGGCAATGCGATCAACGAGTCGTTGTCCGATTCCGATCGAATCGCGGCCGCCATCGGGGAGATCAAGCGGGCTGGATACGACGTTTTTCTGGTCCTGGAAGCAACTATCGGATTCAACAAACGCGATGAATCCGGTGAGTACGAATCCGATGAAGCCGAAGTTGAGCCTGACACCGCGCCGCCTCCGAAGCGGAGATTCGAATCCACGGGCAGGATCAAACTCACCTCGCAGGATCACAAGTTCCTGAAGGCTCTCAAAATCGCAATCGACGAGGACAAAAGTTAGCAACGCCGTCCTAGTCAAGCAGTTCCTGGTAGACGTTCCAGGTCTCGCTCGCTGCTTTTTCCCAACTGAATTCCCCACTCCGCTTTAAACCCTTCTGGGTGAGATGCGCTCGAAGTGCGCCATCGTTGGTCAGTTTCAAAAGACCCTCCGAGATTGAAGCGACATCGGTTGGGTTCACCAACCAGGCAGCATCGCCAGTCACCTCCGGCATCGCCGACACATTGGATGTCAGAACCGGCACGCCGCGCGCCATCGCGTCCAGCAGCGGCATTCCAAAACCCTCGTCGAGCGAGGGAAACGCAAACACAGATGCTCGCCGGTAGAGATCCTCCAGGACCGGCTCCGGGACGTAGCCGAGAACCTGGATGTCGTTCTTGCGCGGGCTCTGCTCGATCCGCTCGATCGCCTCCTCGGCGCCGAATCCGAAGGAGCCGGCTAACACCAGCTTCCAACTGGAGGCGACCCCTTCGAACGCCTCCACCAGCCGCACGACATTCTTGCGGCGCTGGATGGCGCCGACGAAGAGAATCATCTGCTCGCGGTTTATCGACGTTGGGTGGAGGGACGGGGACCGCGTGCCGTGCGGGATCACTCGGATTCGTGCGGGTTCCACTTTCAAAAGCTCCTTCACCTGACGCGCCGTGAAGCGGGAGACCGCGATGATCAGATCGGAGCGCTCAGCCGCCGCGCGCGCCTGGGCAGCGAATCGGGCGCGAAAGTCAGGCGTGGAATAATCGCCGCTCAGGACGAACAGATCGTGAAATGTTGCGATGGTGCGCCGGTAACGAATGTCGATGCGTTGGTTCAGGCCATGAAAGAGATCAGCGCGCCGCGGCCAGCTCTTCCACAACAAGCTTCTCGTGGCGTTATGCGGAAGGGAGTCCCGGAAGGACGGAAGCAATCGGTGCGGGCGGTAGCAATAAAGGAAACTTGCTTCCGGATGTGCCAGCGCGAGGCCATTGAGAATTTGGCGCGAGTATACGCCCACTCCCGACAGATTCCGGCCTAAGCTATAAGTGGCATCCAGAGCAATTTTCAATCTGCAAGCATAGCGGTTTTGGCGCGCGTATGGGCGCTCTCCGCGAATTCACTCCCATCGTGGCCCAGCATTTTTTCCAGGCTGGCATCTTGGCGGATCGGTGCAACCGAAAAGCGTACGGTGCCGGAGGGCCGTTCCCTCTCCCGTGCCACGTTCTCGATATCCAAGGCCGCCCGGTTCAGCAGCGCCTCAAGCGTGGTCTCGGTCAACCCGGCAGTCAACAGCCCGAATCGGCTCTGGCCAACTCTCGCAACCAAAGAGGGCGTCTCGAAAGCGGAGCTGAGTACTTCCGCGGCTCGCAAAAGCAGAAGGTCGCGTGCTTCGTGGCCCTCTGCCGTTACTCCCGGAATCTCCGAGATCTCCAGGGAAGCCAGCAGCAAGGGCACGTGGGTTAGGCGTGAGAGCGCCACGTAGTGGGCGCCCAGGTGGAGGAAGCACGCCCGGGTGAGTGCGCCGGTGAGAACATCTTCGAAGGGTGAGAGCCCCAGCATCGTGATTCTATGCTGCCGCTCAATGGCGTATCGCAACGAGCGCGCCAGCATTGCTCCGTCCATGTCGGATTTCAGCAAGACATCCTGGGCTCCTTCGCGGAGCAGAAGGTTGGCGAGATTCGCGTCGTCCTCATCCGCCAGAACGATGACGGGAGCCGCGTGAGCTTGATCGTTTACCTGGTGGAAGGTATTCAGCAGCATCGGGCTATCGGGCAGGCTCAAGTTCAGTAACACAACGTCGAAGCAATCGTTCCGCAGACAATCGAGAGCCTCTTGGAGTTGTTCGACGTGCACTACGCTGGTGGTCCGCCAATTGCACCATTGGCGGTTCTCTTCGATCTCAATGAGCGCCTCCGGCAAAAACTGCTCGCCTGCGAGGTCGTCCTCCACCAACAACAGTTTGATTGGTTTTGAGGTGGACATCTGCAACTGTAGTGACAATTAGGCGGGATTTGTATCAGGCGCGGTTAAGAAAAATACCCCTCAACACGTGCGGGGCTACAATTCGACGGCTATGGTAGCCCCGAGGGTAAGCAAGGGGACAGGGGCTACACTGCCAGTTGATATTCCTTGAGCTTCCGGTACAGAGTGGTGCGGCCGATGCCCAGCAGATTTGCGGCAATGGCACGATCCCCCTTGGTATATTCGAGCGCATCCAGGATAGCGTTCCGCTCCATTTGGTTGAGTGGAAGAATGGGCGGACGGCCAGATTCCGGAATTTCGCGGTGCTGGTGCGAGTCAGCTTCGCCGGGCGGCTTGGCGAGAGGATGAGAGCCCACCGCTACCGATAGAAACTGCGTTTTCTTGGTCAGCAGGTGGTTCTGCAGCATGGATGGTAGTTCCGCAACATGCAGCAGGGGCCCAGAGTTGATGGCGACCATATGCTGAATACAGTTCTCCAGCTCACGCACGTTGCCCGGCCAGTCATAAGAGATCATGGCCTCCAGGGTTTCCTGCGTGAGCGTATGACTTCTACCATGGCGCGCGAGGAAGTGGGCAATTAAGGCGGGGATATCTTCCTTGCGGTCGCGCAGCGGAGCGATTCGCACGTTCACCACGTTCAACCGGTAGAAGAGGTCGCGGCGAAAGGCTCCCTTTTCCACTTCCTTCGCCAGGTCGCGATTGGTTGCCGCAATCACGCGGAAGTCCGAGCGCCGGTGCATTAACGATCCAACCGGACGGAACTCCTTTTCCTGAAGCACCCGTAGTAATTTGGCTTGCAGATCGAGCGGCAGCTCCCCAATTTCATCGAAGAACGCCGTGCCCCCATCGGCCAATTCGATCAAACCAGTTTTCTGACCCACCGCGCCCGTGAATGCGCCTTTCACATGGCCAAAGAGTTCGCTCTCCATCAGAGGACCCACCATGGACGAGCAATCGATGGTGACGAACGGCCCTACTGGATTCACGTTATGGATGGATCGTGCTACTACTTCCTTGCCGGTACCGGTTTCGCCCAGCAGCAA
The DNA here is from genome assembly GCA_050011295.1 of Bryobacteraceae bacterium. GTDB lineage: Bacteria > Acidobacteriota > Terriglobia > Bryobacterales > Bryobacteraceae > Palsa-89. The sequence continues at coordinate 10,679 of JBEKJJ010000169.1, read as the reverse complement.
AACTGGCCAACGGCAACGGCCCAGTTTCTCCACCATCCGCAGTACAGTGCGGATCCGCGGTGACTGCCCCACTAGAACATGTGTTGATTGTTCAACTTGCGCAAGCATTCGATATCCTTAGGGATGAATCTGCCCTCATGTTGTGTGTAGTGTCTGGTACCAACATAAACTCTACGAGTACTTTAGGATTTCAGCAACACCCCAACGTACTAGAATGCGGTGTTATTTGGGGTAGGGTAGGCCACTCATTTGGGGGGAGCACATTAGTACATATCGGCGGATCTTCGCCTCGTGCCTGCGGCAAACACCTTATCCTTATTGCTGTGACCCTGAGACGGGCGACCCCGCCAGCGGGGACGGGGAGGGTTCATCCAGCCGGACAACGAAGCCGGATCCAACTTCTTGCCGTACTCGTTCGGCCAGGACATTGGCAGCGTCCTCAGTGTGCTCTTTTCCGACTAGCACTCGCCATAAGACGGGATACCCCCTGCGCAGTACAAGGCGCGCCGATCCATACTCGCGTTCCAGCGTGAAGCGCAACCGCTCGGCACGATCTTTATCTTGAAACGCTCCGGCCTGGACGGCATACCAATTTTCCGCTGGCGCCACGGCTTGGAGGGAAAGGATGTCGATGCGAACCTGCGCGACACCGGGGCCGATCATCTCGATCGATTCAGCGGCGGCGTGCGAAAGATCGATGATCCGGCCGGCGACGAAAGGTCCACGGTCGATAATACGGACGTCCACCGTTTTTCCGTTCGTCAGGTTGGTGACGCGCACGAAAGTTCCGAAGGGTAGGGTCCGATGAGCCGCGGTCAATTTCTCCATGTCGTAGATCTCGCCATTCGCGGCGGCGCGTCCATGATAGGGATGGCCGTACCAGCTCGCCAATCCGGTTTCGGACGACCCGATCGACGGTGGAATGGGCGGCGCTGGAGCTGCTGTGCTGATGTGATGCTTCTTCGCGCAACCGGACAGCGCGACGCACGCTACCGGGAACGCGAGAGCAGCCAACCGGGCGCGCAACACCATTTGCTCCGATCGTAGCGCGGACTCAGGCGCGTCGGCAAGAACAAAATTGGCCTTCTTTGGCGTTTCGAGACATGGAACAATTCGTCAGAGAAATGGTTTTGGGGGTTACAAGGCCCTTCTGAGCCCTTCCCGACCTCGCTCTCGAGGGCCGATGTGCATTTTTTTCTTGACTTTCGGCTCAAAGAACCTTATATATGAATCACACTGCGATCTTGAGATCGCAAATCTGATGTTAGGGAGAATCAATCGATGAAGAACGCAACAAAGAAAGCTGCTAAGCCGGCGAAGAAAAAAGCACCCAAGAAGAAGAAGTAAGTTTGGGCGCCCCGAGAGGGCTAGCAGTTTAATTAGGGTTCATGCAATCGGCCCCGAGTGATCGGGGCCATTTTTATTGGCTGCCGCGCTTCCTGCGCTGTGCTCTCCCCCGGTGGAATTTTGAACCGGCCGTGGTGTGCGCTAAGATTCCAGCATGCGGCGGCGAACGTTCCTTCAAGCGACAGTAGCCGGGTTAGCCGCGCGGTCCGCATCCGCGGGAGGTGATGTGTCTACGGTCCCGATCCGTCTTGGCTTCGACAGCTATTCCGTCCGAGCCTTCCGTTGGAAAGCAATCCAGCTGCTCGATTACGCCGCCGGCCTCAAGCTGGACACCATCCAGCTCTCAGGCCTCGAAGATTATGAAAGCTTCGAACCGGAGTATCTCGCGCGGGTGAAGGATCACGCGGCGAAGGTGGGCATCGTGATCGACGGCGGCATGGGATGTATCTGCCCTCTGTCCAAGAGCTGGAATCCGAAGGACGGCGACCCCAAGGAGAATATCCTGCGCGGGCTGCGCGTGGCCAAGGCCGTGGGCGCGACTTCCATGCGCTGCTACATGGGTAGCGCGGCGGACCGGCGCGGCAACCATCCGCTGGAGGCCGTCATGGAAAGCACCATCGCGGTCTTTCGTTCGGTGCGCGCCGAGGCGCTGGACCTGGGAGTGCGCATCGCGCTCGAGAATCACGCCGGGGACATGCAGGCCCACGAGGTCCGGACCATCATCGAAGAAAGCGGCAAGGACGCCGTGGGCGCCTGCCTGGACACCGGTAATCCAATGTGGGTGGTGGAAGATCCACTGGTGTCGCTCGAAGTGCTGGCGCCGTATGTGGTGACCTCGCATGTGCGGGATTCGGCAGTGTGTGAGCATCCACGTGGCGCGGCCGCGCAGTGGACGGCGTTAGGCGACGGATCGATCGACTTCCACAAATTCATGGAGCGCTATCGCGAGCTGTGTCCGAAGGCCGCTATGCAGCTAGAGATCATCACCGGCCGCCCGCCGCAGGTACTGGCGTACCTGGAGCCGGATTTCTGGAAGGCTTTTCCGAAGGCGAAGGCCTCGGAGTTCGCCAGGTTCGTCGCACTGGCGAAAAGCGGCCACCCATTCACGGGATTCATGGTGATCGAAGACGGGACGCCGCAGCCCCTGCCCGAGTTCACAGCGGCATTGCGGGAGCAACAGCGCCTGGACCTGGAGCGGAGTTTCGAGTATGCGAAGAAGTCGTTGGGGGTGGGGGTGCGGTGGAGGGGTTAGTGGCGCTTGGAACCTAGCTGCCAGACTTTGACGACCGGCGCTCCCTTGTCGAGCCAGGCCATGACTTCGCCTGCGAGAGTAACCGGGTTGCACCACATCACCTTTCGAATCTCGGCACAGTTGCCAGTTATGCTCCGTAGTAGTTCGTGGACGGAATCGTCGCGAGAGACGACGATCCGATCGTGCGCGAGGGCTGCCTCCACAAGGTGAAGGTCTTTTTCGATCTCTTGTCGAGCATTGCCCGGAAGGCCCAGGCGATTGATCTTGGAGCGCAGAGACTGGTCCCGCTCAACCAGCGGCCGAAGAAGCTTGCCCCGTCTCTGCATCGCAAGCATCCAGTCCTTGAGGAATCGGATTCTGACCTCGTCCGCCGTGCTGCGAATGAGCAGAGCCACATTTTGCCACTCCTGTTCAATCTCTCTGCTGAGAACCACCTTGTGGCAAACATTCAATACGACTTCGAGAAAGCGGCGGCACGAAATTGAGGTTGGGTTCTCCGCCAAGGTTGCCGACCGCGCCACGGAGGCGTCGATCACCAGGCGCCGGGAGACCTTCTTCGCCACTAGCGGTGGCTCCGCTCGGCGACTGCGTCGAGGTAAGCACTGTCTGCGGAGAGAATGACTCGGTCGAAGTCTTCCGGCCAATCGCTGTCACTGAACGCGCCGTTTTCGTCGAGACCGGTAGGGGTAACTGCGGTCACGCCGGTCTTCGGATCGCGCTGGAACCAGTGGAGCTTAACAAGCTCCGGTTTTAACTCGCCCTTCGCGACGAGGGTCTGGATTGCCGTTAGCAACAGCGTGCTGTGAGTTTCGACGACTACCTTCACGCCGCGCTTGGCGGCGTCCGCGAGAATATCCGCCAGCTTGACCTGAGCTCGCGGGTGAAGGTGGATCTCAGGCTCCTCAAGATAGACGAGTTGTCCTTCGCCTGCCACCCGCAAAGCTACCAGGACAGGTAAGGTTTGGAGGACTCCGAATCCAACGTCGGCGACGCTTACAAGGTCCCCTACTCTTGGATCATCCAGTCGCTGGACCAGCAGCTCAATACTGACGTCACTCAACCGCTGAGCTACAACTTCCGGGGCCAGGCCGGTTCGACGCAGGTCCTCGTTCAAAAGCGAATAGGCGCTGGCCCTGCCAGACTGCCAACTGTATATGACACTGCCAGTGTATTCGTGGAACGTGCCAGGAAAACTTGTCGCAACCGCCCGAATGGGGTAAGTCCTCTCCGTATTTCCGCGGATGCCTGGAACGTGAATCACACCTTGGACGAATCGGGCGATCCATTTCATCGCATGGAAGGTTGACCCTCCCGCGAGCCGGACGTCGAGGAAAAAGCGGTCTGAAACGATTTCTTCGGCTGCCTCCCAGTATCCGTCTTCAACCGGGAACATCGCCTCCATTCCGCTGCGGATCTCGTCTTTATGCATGTCTGGACGAAGGGTTAGCAGTTTCTTCCCTCGTATCAACCGCTCCTCCAACACCGCTGCGGCGTAGGTTAACGACTCTGCGAAAGTAATGTGGAACTCGAAGTCCGGGGTCGCAAGCTCGACGGACATGGGTCGTGTTCCTTCTGCGGTCCGCGAGAAAAACTGATCGCTTGATGTGAATTTTACATTCGGGCCTCCGATCCAAAGCGGACCGGGATCTGTGGTTTGCTCCAGCGTCTGCTTCAGCATCAACAACGGCTGCATGATGCTCGACTTACCCGAACTATTCGCCCCGGCGAGGATCGTCAGCGGGGCTATCTCAATCGATTGCTTCTTGCTGATCGACTTGAAGCCTTCTACCGCGATCCGGGTGATCCCGTCGGCCATAGCTCAAGCCTAGCCTAACCGGTTCAGCGCCGCGCGGAGTTCTTCCAGACTCATCGTGCCGGGATGATACAGCCGGACAATCCCTTGCCGGTCGATCAACACCACAGTCGGAGTGGTGCTGGCGCCGTAATTCTTGAAATTCTCTTCGCTGATTGGCGCCGGGACATTCAGCAAGTCCGAATAAAACTTGTGGCGGACTTCGTCGATGTACTTGGTCTCGTCGGTGGGCCCAACTTCCTCGCCACGCGCTGCGTAGCCGTAACGCTGCGTCGGGGCAACCACAACTAAACCCTTGGCGGCGTACTCTTTCGCGATTTCGGCCAGGATTGGCGCTTCCTGCTTGCAATCGCCGCACCAGTGCGCCCAGAAGAATAGCACCACTGGCTTGCCCTTCCACGCAGTTAGCGGCGCGGGCTTAGATCCTAGAAATTCGCGCTCATCCAGCGGCGGCGCGACTTTTCCTTCCAGGCTCAGCAGGTTGATGTTTTTCTGGATGCGCGTACGAATCGAAGTCGCCTGATACTTGGCCAGCTCCGCTTTTAGAAACGCCACCGCGGCGCTACGCTCGCCACGTGCGCTCAACACCTGCGCCTCCACCTCGATGGCAGCGCCCAGCGCGATGGGCAGATGATCCTCCGCGTCGAGAGGCCGCTTCTTCAGCTCCTCCAACGCCAGCCGGTGCGTCTCCTTGGCGTAGGACTCGGCTTTATCCAACTGCTTCGCCGCGAGCTCACCGCGTCCCATCCAGGATAAAGCCACGATCATCTCCGGCGTGACGCCTTCGCTCGACCGGTATCTCTGAATGATGGAATCGCCCTGCGCGAAGTCATTGTGGGCAACCGCCGCGCGGACGTCATTGATCACGTTGGCCCAGGCTGTGGCCGCGATTAAGCCTGCTGGAATCAGTTTCAACAGCATCTACATTGAGGATAACAAGCGCCCGCCATCCACCACGATGGTCTGGCCGGTCAGGTAGGACGACCCGTCGCTTGCGAGCAGCAACGCCACGTCGGCAATCTCCGGAGGCTGGCCCAAATGCCGGATGGGTTGGTGAGAGATCAACTGCTCGAGCTTCGCCGGGTCTTTCCAATAATATTCGCTCAGCACGGTCTGCACCAGGCCGGGTGCGATCGCGTTCACGCGCACGCCCTTGGGGCCCAGCTCCAGCGCGTACGATTGCGTCATCATGATCAACGCCGCTTTGGTCATGCTGTACAGCAATCCGTGATATTGCGGGCGCATTCCGGCGATAGATGCGATGTTGATGATGGATCCCGAGCCGCGCTCGCACATCCCCGGCGCCACCAAACGCATCAGGCGATAGGTGCTCTTGAGATTCACCTCCACCATCTTGTCAAACTGGCCGTCGTCCATTTCGATGCCGGGCCCCTGAGCGATATTGGTAGCCGCGTTGTTGACCAGGATGTCGATCTTGCCGAAATCGCGCATCGTGGTGTCCACCAAGCGCTGCAACTCCTCGATGTTCCCCACATGGCAAGCCAGCGGCACTATGCGGCCGGCCAGACCCTTCAGTTCCTCAGCCACTTGGTCCAGCGTGTCCTGCTTGCGCCCGCAGATCACCACCGTTGCGCCTTCCCGCGCAAAAACCTCCGCTGTCGATTTCCCGATCCCGCGGCTTGCGCCGGTGACGATTGCTACTTTGTTCTTCAGTTGGCTCATAGTTTCAGTGTCTTCAGATACTCGCGGAAATCGCGACCCAGGTCATAACGCTTGAGCGCAAACTCAACCGTAGCTTTCAGGAACCCGAGTTTATCGCCGGCATCATAGCGCGTGCCTTCGAAGCGATAACCGTAGATGGGACGGTTGTGCAGCAGATGTTTCAATGCATCGGTGAGCTGCAGCTCGCCCCCGCTGCCCGGTTCGATAGATTCGATGGATTCGAAAACATCCGGCGTGAGCACGTAGCGGCCGATGATGGCCAGGTTGGACGGCGCTTCCGACGGCTTCGGCTTCTCCACCATGTTCCGAATCCGGAACAGGCGATCTTTTCCCGAGTTATGCGATACCGGCTCGGCATCCACGGCTCCGTAGGCGGAAATAGCGTCGCCTGGAACTTCCATCAGCGCGACAACGGATGCGCCATAGAATTCGTGGACATCCAGCAACTGCCGGATGCACGGAATTTCTGAATCGATCACGTCGTCGGAAAGCACCACTGCGAACGGCTCATGGCCCACCAGCTCCTTCGAGCGCAGGACTGCGTGGCCCAGGCCGAGCGCTTCCTTTTGCCGCACGTAGGCGACATCGATCATGTCCGAAACACTGCGGACAATCGCCAGCAGATCCTTCTTGCCCTTGGCCTCCAGCGTTTGTTCCAGCTCAAAGCTCACATCGAAGTGATCCTCGATCGCTGTCTTGCCCCGGCCGGTGACGATGATGATGTTCTGAATACCGGAATGAATGGCCTCTTCGACGCCGTACTGGATGAGGGGCTTGTCCACCAGCGGGAGCATCTCTTTGGGCTGCGCCTTGGTGGCTGGAAGGAATCGCGTGCCGAGTCCCGCGGCGGGGAAGACTGCCTTGCGAACTTTGGGAATCATCAGAACTATTGTGTCAGAGCGGGCGCAAGAAAAAGCTTGCTAACTAACTATGTCTATAGTAGACTAAACGTGTTAGCCGTTACCGATATGAGTCTGCCGAAATTAACCAAACTCGAGCTTCAGATCATGGAGACGCTGTGGAGCCGGGGTGCCTGCTCGATTCGCGAAGTTCAGGAGGCGTTTCCGGAGGCTCGAAGGCCGGCCTACACCACCGTGCAAACCACCGTCTATCGTCTGGAAGGGAAGAAAGCCGTGCGCTGCGTCAAGCGGATCAGTAACGCCAACATATTCGAGGCGGCCATCTCGCGCGGGGATGCACAAGGCAAGTTGATCGACGAATTGTTAGGACTCTTTGGAGGCAGGACCAAACCAGTGATGGCCCATCTCATCGAATCCGGCCAGCTTACTTTGGACGACGTAAAAGAAGCCGAGCAAGCTCTGAAGAAGCTGGCGAGAAAGGAAAAATCAAAATGATCCCGGCGAACTTGATCCCGATCGCCAATCACTTGTGGCAATCCACTCTTATCGCGGCCGTGGCCGGGCTCTTGAGCCTGGCATTGAGAAAACAGCGGGCTCAGGTTCGCTATGCGCTTTGGCTGGCCGCATCGGTGAAGTTCCTGGTACCTTTTGCGCTGCTGGTCAACATCGGCAGTCAATTTCAGTGGCGTACGGCCGTCACTGTGGTGCGATCGCCGCTCCCAATCGCGATGGAACAGATCAGCCAGCCTTTCTCGCGTTCGGGCGCAGCGCCCCTGTCGACTGTCACGCCGGCGGCAAACCAGGTGTTAGCAGTTCCGCTTGTTTTTTGGGTGTGCGGCTTTGCCGCGGTTTTCTTCTCATGGTTGAAGCGATGGAGGCACGTCCGAGCCGCCGTGCGCGCGGCGTCCCCTTTGTCGCTGGACGTCCCGCTTAAGGTGGTGTCTTCCCCCGTTCCGCTGGAGCCAGGCGTTTTCGGAATCTTCAAGCCAGTATTGTTGCTTCCCGAAGGAATCTTGGAACGTTTGTCGCCAGCCCAGTTGCGTTCGATTCTCGCGCACGAGCTGTGCCACGTGCGGCGACGCGATAACTTTGCTGCTGCATTGCACATGACCGTGGAGGCGCTCTTCTGGTTTCATCCCCTGGTGTGGTGGATCGGAGCCCGGCTGATGGAAGAGCGGGAGCGTGCCTGTGATGAGGAAGTTCTCCGCCACGCCGCCGAACCCGAGGTTTATGCCGAAGGGATTCTCAACGTTTGCAAGTTTTATTTAGCGTCGCCGCTGCGTTGCGTGTCCGGCGTCACCGGCTCAAATCTGAAGAAGCGCATCGAGGAGATCATGACGCGGCGCGCGCTGTACAGCGTCAGTCCCGGAAAGAAATTACTCCTGGCCGGCGCTGCAACGGTAGCCATTGGAATGCCGATCGCGATCGGCGTTCTGAACGCGCCACAGGCTCACGCTCAGTCTGAGGGCGCGAAGCTGACTTTCGAAGTGGCGTCGGTCAAGCCCAACAGCGGGGATGACCGCCGGGTCGGGATCCAGTTACAGCCCGGCGGAGGCCTGCGCACAACCGGCACGACGCTCAAATTCCTGCTCACCTTCGCCTATGACGTCCGAGATTTTCAAGTCTCCGGTGGTCCTGGCTGGATCAATTCTGATCGCTTCGATATCGTCGCCAAGTCCGAGCGAGGCAGCGCGGAAAGCACTGCGGACGATATGCGCAAGATGACCGATGCGCAGCTGAAGACGTCGGTGGAATTAGTACGGCAAAAACTTCAGGCGCTGTTGGCTGATCGTTTCCAGCTTACGCTTCACCACGAGACAAAAGAACAGCCGGTGTACGCGCTGGTGATCGGTAAGAACGGACACAAGCTTCAGGAATCTCAGGTCAAGGAAGGCGAAGGACGCCACATGATGATGAATCGAGGTGAGCTCGACGGCGACGGCGTGCAGCTGGAGTTTCTCGCCTCTACCCTTTCGAGTCAGTTGGGCCGCCCTGTCATCGATCGCACCGGGCTCACGGGACATTACACTTTCAAGCTCCAGTGGACTCCCGATCCGGGTCAATCCATGGGTGGACCGCTGCCTCCGGGTGTCGAAGCTCCTCCACCACCGGACCCCAATGGACCCTCGATATTCACGGCTATTCAGGAGCAACTCGGGCTGCGTTTGGAGTCGCAGAAAGGCCCGGTCGACCTGATCGTCATCGACCGAGTGGAAAAGCCATCCGAGAACTGATCACAAAATATCGGTGGGTCACCCAACGATTTAGCACGCCCAATCGTCCTAAACTCTATCGGCGGGACAATAGCAGAAAGGAAAAGCGATAATATGCGACCAATTCGAAGTACGAATCTGGTGATTCTCGTGGCTGGCCTGGCTTTTGGCCAGTCGGTACCCGCCCCGCTGACTTTCGAGGTGGCGTCCATCAAGCCCAGCGCTGAACAGGGCGACCACCGGATGATTCGGTTCATGCCTGGCGGCGGCCTGCCGCCACAGCGGATGAAATGCGAAATATGACGGACGCGCAGATGAAGACCACCGTGGAACAGATGCGGCAAAAACTGCAAGCGCTCCTGGCCGATCGTTTCCAGCTCACCATTCATCACGAGACCAAGGAACAACCTGTCTACGCGTTGGTAATCGGCAAGAATGGATCGAAGCTGCAGGAATCTCAGATGAAGCCCGGCGATAGACACCGCTTGATGAGGATGGGCCGTAGCGAACTCAACGCGGAAGGAGCCGCTATCGACATGCTGACCAGCACTCTTTCGAATGTACTGGGCCGTCCGGTGATCGATCGCACCGGCCTGAAGGGAGATTACGATTTCAAGTTGCAGTGGACTCCCGATCCGAGCCAGTCGGGTGGTTTCGGCGGACCACCGCCTCCGGGTGTGGAAGCCCCGCCGCCACCGGATCCCAACGGCCCATCGATATTCACCGCGATTCAAGAACAACTGGGGCTCCGCTTGGAATCGCAAAAAGGGCCAGTCGACCTAATCGTCATCGACCGTGTGGAAAAACTCTCCGAGAACTAACCGTGGCGCACGCTCTCAGCGTGCCGCGTCCCCACTCCTGGGGACGCTTGCTGCGTTCCTTCTCACCGCGCTGCTCCCAGCCACGGAACACCACGGCAGCGTGAAATTCTCCGGCCTCCCGGTCCCCGGCGCAACGGTAACCGCGACACAAGGTGATAGATCGGTCACCGCGATCACGGATCCACAAGGTCAGTATTCCTTCCTCGACCTTCCCGACGGCACCTGGACCATTCAAATTGAAATGCTGGGATTCGCTCCTATCCGCCAGGAGGTGACTATTTCGCCGCAGACACCGATCCTCGAATTTGAGCTAAAGATGCTGGCGCTCAGCGAAATCCATGCCGTCGCGGCTCCGGCTCCTGCGCAGGCCGCGACCACGCCCACACCAGCCCCGACACCTCCCGTAACACCCGCCGCAAAAACGCGCAAAGCGAAAAACGCGCCGCTGGCGCCCACCAACACACCAGCCCCATTCCAGAAGACTGATCTCAATGCCACCGCGATTCCCGCAGCCTCGCCCCAGCCCGACGCCGCGGCTCCTCCGAGCGACACCTTCGCCAACCAAAGCCAGTCCGATCTCAACCAGCGCGCCGCCGACGGCTTCCTTATCAATGGCACCGCGAACAACGGCGCCAGTTCGCCGTTCTCCCTAGCTCAGGCATTCGGAAACAACCGGCGCAGCCAATCGCT
>JBEKJJ010000168.1:0-15848 GCA_050011295.1 Bryobacteraceae bacterium | reverse complement strand
CGCCGTCGGAGTAATCGATTCCGTCGGATTTCGTTCCTTCGCCGGCGCAGGACTAGAAGCGCTCAACGCACCTCCGGCGCGCCGCCCACCCAAGCAAATAATCTCGTCCCAACACCCGCCAAATCTGTTCTCTGACCTGAATCAATGGATGCTGAAGATCCTGCTCGGACAGCGTCTACCGGAGCGGCTCATTTCTGTCCCTAGGCTGCAAATTCGAAACGCATCTCAGCTTGCCCAGGCCGCCCGTGTCTCGGGCATGAGCGCGTCCCGATTCGTGAACCAGTTAGCCGATCGGGGATTCCTGGACAAAGGTCAGGGAGAGCTCAAGATCGTCCGCGTCGAAGAACTGCTGGACCTCTGGATTGCGGACAACCGTACCGCGGCAAATGAGATACCTGCCCGTTGGATCATAAAGGGCGGGCCCGATCAGCTACTCGCCGCTCTGCGAGAATATGCATCACGAAAAATTAATAATCAGCCCCCATGCTGTTTGGGCCTCTTTTCTGCTGCCGACGCTCTAGGGCTTGGATTCGTTCGGGGCGCCTTGCCGCATATTTACATGGAACGTCTAACCCTCGATTCGATGACCCGGCTCGGTCTCGATTTCAGCAAGTCCAATCGTCCCGCCGATCTGATGGTGCGCATACCCGCCAATCCGAAAGCCGTTTTCGGCCCGCTCGTAGAGCCCGAAGGCATCCCGGTGTCAGACGTATTGCAGGTGTGGCTGGACGTCTCCATGCATCCCGGACGTGGCCGCGAGCAAGCGCGCGAGATACGGCGCCGAGCCTTGAGCTCGCTCTTTCAGAACCGCAAATGAGCAGCGCCTTTGTATCCGATCCATTTGCGCGTTTGTTGATTGCCCTGGAACCCTGGCTGCCCCACATCGTTATCGTGGGCGGCTGGGCGCACCAACTCTATCGGCTACATCCTCACGCGCAGCCTCTGGACTATCCGCCCCTGAGTACGTTAGACACGGACATCGCCCTTCCCGAGCGCCCTCGCATGGGAGAGCAGGACATTCGTTCGCGCCTCCTCGCGCATGGTTTCTTCGAAGAATTCTTCGGCGAGGACCATCCGCCTGCCACTCACTATCACTTGGGAGGTGACACCTCTGGATTCTACGCAGAGTTCCTGTCTCCCCTGGTAGGCGGCGAGCTCGACCGCGCCAAGGGACGCAAAGCGACTGCGCAAATCGCTGGCATTGCATCCCAGCGGCTTCGGTTCATCGAACTGCTCCTCGACCACCCATGGTCCGTCGATTTCCATTCCGGCGGTTTCACGGCTTCGATCCACATCGCCAACCCGGTCAGCTTCATCGCCCAGAAGATTCTGATCCACAAGAAACGCGAACGCGTAGACAAAGCCAAGGACATTCTGTACATGCACGACACGCTCCAAGTCTTCGGCGCGCGGCTGCCTGCGCTCCATGAGTTGTGGCTGACCACAGTCGCTCCGAAACTGCAACCGGGCAGTCAACGCAAAGTGCAAACCGCACCCAAGGTTCTCTTTTCGGACGTGAACGACGATGTTCGCGGGGCAGCCGAGATTGCGGCGGAGCGTGCCCTTTCCCCGGAAGGTATCAGAGCCGCCTGCCACTATGGTCTCGCTAAAGTCTTTGGCAACAGCTAGAATCGCGAGACAATTAGCAGCGCCCCGCCCACCGCTAACGCGTCCTCCACCAGCGCCACAGCAAGATCCGGCACTTTCAGATTCGCTACAATCCGACGCCGCGCCTGATATCCGCCATAAGTGCCAACCAGCGCGCCCACGCCACCGGCAACCGCGCCCAATATAGGACCAAGCGGCGAACCAAGCGCCGCACCCGACAATGCGCCCATGATTATGCGATCGATCAACGGACCCGGTTTGGTGCGCGCGGCCATCCACGATTGCTTGTCCAGCACCAGCTCCACTAGCGCCAGCGCGGAAGCAATGTAAACCGCAATGGTCGTCCCCAGGAACCCCAGTTTGGATCCTTCCAGGTGCAACCATCCCAGGTGCGCCGCCCAGCAGACCGCCGCGGGCGCCGTGAAAGATCGCAGCCCTGCGACCACGCCAATCGCAAACGCGAGCCCGAGCACCTAGCTCACCACCTTCAGCTCATCAATCTTGTTCACATCCAGCAACAGGTCGCCGTCCGAATCGATGCGGAAAGCCGGCACGAATTTCGCGCCCCACACGAACTCATCGTGCCTGTAGGAGTACTGCGCATGCACCGTCTGGCTAAAAGTGTCGTCGAATCCTTGGATGAGAATCAGAATCTCGGCGCTGGCTTTGGCCAGGTCCTCAGCCGTCTTTCCAAATAACGGACTCGCGGAATCGATCGGATGCACGATGGTCCAGGTCAGCGGGAAAAAGTAGACGTGCCGGCGTTCCAGCGGAAGGTCGACGAAATCGCGTTTCAGCTGCCCATCGACAGGATCCACGGTCATCAGCAGCACCCGCGCCTCCAGATCCATCAGGACATTGCTCCGCGCGTTAGTGATGCGGAACTGCAGGCTGGCGCCATCTTGATATGGCGCAATCAGCAAATGATCGCTGAACAAAATGCGCGCCGAGGGCCGTGAGAAACGCCCGTAGAGAAGCCCGGTAGCGATCGCAAAAACCATCAGGCCGGTAGCGGCTTCGACGGCGGAAACCATGTTGGCGCCCACGCCTTTGGGAAAGACATTCCCATACCCAACCGTAGTCAGCGTGTGAATGCTAAAAAAGAACGCGTTCAGGAAAGGGCTCATCTCCGGTTCTAGGCCCTGCAAGTGCTCGATCCCGATCAGCATGTAGACCCCGGCGAACAATAAATTGATCAACAGGAAGCCCACGGCGACCGCCGTCAGAAAGCGCGGCCACGAGGTATCTATCAGTTTCAGATAGACATTGGCATCACGCCAGCGCATCCCTTTGCGATGCACATTGAACGTCCCGTCTTTGTTGATAGCCCGGCGAAGTACGCCGCTGTACTGAGTAGTTAAGCCTGGATCGAAGGATTCCTGTTTCATAGGGACAATGAACACAGAATACCCCAGAACCAGCAACCAGAAACCAGAAACCAGCAACCAGAAACGGGTTTTAAGCCGTTTCCCTAGGCAACATCACTTCCAACCGCGTGCCCTTCCCCGGCTCCGACTGTATTGCAATATTGCCGCACAGCTCCCGCACGCGCTCGGTGATTCCCAAAAGGCCCAGCCCGTACGACACGCCGCCGTGTTGATCGAAACCCACGCCGTCGTCCTCCACCGTCACCGCCAGTTGCCCGTTGGAATCCTTCAGGCTCACACGAATATTTTTCGCCTGTGCGTGGCGCGCACAATTAGTCAAACCTTCCTGCACGATTCGATACAAGTAAGTCCGATGCGGATCGGGCAAGTCCCGCAAATCCCCGGCCACGTCCAGTTGAATCGGAGTCTTATAGCGCCGCGAATATTCGCGCGTCTGCCATTCCAGCGCCGGCCCCAGCCCCAGCAGATCCAACATGGCCGGCCGCAGCCCCATGGCGATGTCGCGCGTCGTTTTCAGCGTAGTCTCAGCCAGCTTCTTAGCCTGATCCAGATGCGTATCCGCTTCTCCGCCGGTTGCCGCGCGCGACCGCTCCAGATTTCCCAGCTCCATGCGTAGCGCCGTCAGCAATTGCCCAATCTCGTCATGCAGTTCTCGCGATAGCGCCTTGCGCTCCTGTTCCTGCGACGATACCAACTGTTGGGATAGCTGCCGCAGCCGTTGTTCCGCCTGCTTGGTGGCCTTCTGGTATTCAGCCGATTCCTTCTCCAGCCCGGAGATCCGGAAAACACTCGCCCCCGCGATGATGGTGCCCAAAATCAGCGCGGTAAACATCGTTTCCCAGATGTCGTTCTGCAAATTCTCCACCGCGTGGCTCAACTCCCGGCGCCGGGCTTCGAAATTTTCGTCGTTCAGCTTCCCCAGCTCCTCCGTCACGGCGAAAATCTTCTTGCTCTGGGATGCGAATTGATCCCGCACCGAGGCCGTCTTGTTCTTCAGCGGACTCTCTTGAAACTCCGCAGTGGCCGCGTCCCAGTAATCTCTGAGCGCTGTCTCCAGCCGGTCGAGAACCCGGCTCTCCTGTTGAGGCCGCAAGCCGCGCAACCGCTCCAGATCCGTCCGGGTCTTGGAACGCAATCCATTCAACTGCCGCGCATAGTTGTCGCCGGCGACGCTCGAATCCAGCAGCCGGTCCCGCCGCAGAATGTCCGCGCCGGATGTATCCGCGCGAATCCCTTCCACCAGATTTTCGATGTGCCGGTAGCTGTCTTCCACCGACAGGATCTGCTGATGAATCCGCCGCGTCTCCTGGATGCTGGCCACTCCCGACAGCCCCATGATGATCAGCATGAAACCCAGGCCGAACACCGAAACGGGCCAAATACTCTGTTGCGCTTGCGTCTTCACCATTTGGCTGCTTATCCATCGGCAAAACCGGCAAGAACCCTTAATTTCTGCGAACTTTCGCTCGACTCGTGCGTAACATTTCACATGGGCAGCCTTATATCCGATCTCCGCCACTCCATCCGCCTGCTGATTAAGACCCCCGGATTCACGGTGATCGCCATCGCCGCCCTGGCGCTCGGCATCGGCGCGAACACCGCCATCTTCTCGGTGGTCAACACGGTCCTGCTCCAGCCCCTCCCCTATCCGGAACCCGACCGCATCATGCGAATCCAGCGCGTTTATAAGTCGGGCGACATCTCGCCCTCCACCTCTATCCCCAAGTTCATGACCTGGAAGAACGCGAATCAGACCTTCGACTCCATGGCCATCTACGATTTCGCCGGCCCCGGCATGAATCTCGGCTCTGGAGATCGCCCCCAGCAGGTAAAGGGTATCCACGTTTCCGAAGGGTATTTCCGCGTTTTCGGCGTCACCCCCGCCCAAGGCCGAACATTCACGCCGCAGGAGGATCAGCCTGGCGGTCCCAGAGCCGTCGTCGTCAGCTACGCTCTCTGGCAAAACCGGTTTGGAAGTGACCCCGCGCTGGTCGGAAAACCGATCATCCTCGGCGGCGATCCGTACACGGTAGTTGGTATTCTGCCCTCCAGCTTTCGTCCCGACCCGCCCGCCGACGTCTTCATCGCCCTCCAGCCTGATCCGAACAGCACCAACCAGGGTCACTATTTGCTAGCCGCCGGCCGCCTCAAACCGGGCGTAAGCATGCAAGCCGCCAACGCCAACATGAAAATTGCCGCCGACCGATTCCGCGCGACCAATCAGGCGTTGATTGGTCCGGACGAAAGCGCCGGCGTCATGCCCCTGCGCGATTCGCTCGTCGGCGACGTCCGATTGCCGCTGCTGATTCTACTGGGCGCAGTCAGCTTCGTTCTGTTGATCGCTTGCGCCAACGTCGCGAATCTGCTGCTCGCCCGCGCAGCCGCCCGTCAAAGAGAGATCGCCATCCGCACCGCCATCGGCGCCAGCCGTGGACGCCTGGTTCGCCAGCTCCTCACCGAGAGCCTAATGCTCGGCCTTCTCAGTGGCCTGGCCGGCTTTATCCTGGGAGCCTGGGGAATACGCGCACTGCTGGCCCTGAGTCCTGGAAACCTGCCGCGCATTAACGATCAACAGCACGCTGCCTCTATCGTCAGCGCGCTCGATTGGCGAGTCCTAGCCTTCACCATCGGCGTGTCTCTGTTGACTGGAATCCTGTTCGGCCTGTTTCCGGCAATACATGTCTCGCGTATGGATGTGAACTCCGCTTTGAAGGAAACCAGCGGACGCTCCGGCACTGGCCTCCGTCAGAATCGTGTCCGCAGCTTGCTGGTCATCAGCGAAATGGCGCTGGCCGTCATCCTGCTCACTTGCGCCGCGCTGATGATCCGCACTTTCTTCGGATTGCGTTCCGCGCAGCCCGGCTTCGATTCGCACAATGTCATTACCATGCAGACCTCGCTCACTGGCGGCAAGTACGACACCACGGCTAAGGCCGAGAATATGATCCGTCAGGCAGCGCAGCGCATTGAGTCGCTTCCTGGTGTCCAATCTGCCGCCGCCACCGTCATGCTGCCCATTGAGGGCGGAATCGATCTTCCGATCATCATTGATGGGCGCCCGCTCGACAAGGGCAATCCGTTCCATGGCGACGAACAATGGCGCTTCATAACGTCGCATTATTTCAAGGCCTTCAGCATTCCACTCATGCGCGGCCGCTCCTTCGACGAACGCGACACCGGGAAGTCCGAGCGCGTAGTTATTATCAACCTGGCCTTCGCCAAGAAATATTGGCCCAATGACGATCCCATCGGCAAAACCATGAGCGTCGGTAAGGGGCTGGGTGCCGATTTTGCGGAACCCACGCGCCAGATCGTCGGAATCGTCGGCAATGTCCGCGAGACTGGATCCAGCGGCACGGACCAACCGGTCATGTACGTGCCCCAGGGTCAAATAACAGACGGGTTAACCAAGCTGGTCAACGGCGTTATTCCGTTGAGCTGGGCCATTCACACCGCCACCGATCCTTCGGCGCTCAGTGTCGCGATTCAACACGAGTTCCTCGCCGTCGACGGCCAGTTGCCCGTGGCCAAGATCCGCACCATGCAACAAGTGATCGCGGAATCCGCAGCCCGGCAAAATTTCAATACGCTGCTGCTGACCATCTTCGCTGGCCTGGCCTTGTTGCTCGCGGCCATCGGCATTTACGGCCTGATGTCGTACACGGTGGAGCAGCGCATGCAGGAGTTCGGCATTCGCCTGGCCCTGGGCGCCGCCACGCGCGACATGCTGGGGATGATCGTCCGCCAAGGCATGCTGCTGGCTGGCATCGGATTGACCATCGGCCTGGGCGCGGCATACTGGCTCGCCCAGCTCCTGGCCAAAGTGCTAGTGGGCGTCCAAGCCAAGGATCCAGTGGCGTACACTGCGGTAGCCGTCACTCTGATTTCAGTAGCGCTCTTTGCAACCGTGATCCCCGGCCTCCGCGCCACCAAAGTGGACCCATTGAACGCTCTCCGCTACGAATAAATTTGTGGTTGAAAATTGTTGAGGTAAGAAATTGTGGGGACATGCCGGGCTAGCGTCCTCACCGTCTCAACCTCAACGTGAGCAGACGTGTCCCCACAATTTTTTGATAGGCCCCGACCCTACTTCGCCGCTTCCGGAGCCATCGCCGGCTCGGTAGCTCCCCGATGGCACGTATAGCAAGTCACATGCGTCTTGCCATCCGGGAACTTAGCATTGATGTCCTTCGCCATCGAGATCATATGCCGCGCGATCTCCTTAGTATGCTTTTCATCGCTCGCGAAGTCTCCCTGCACATGACAAAAGTCACACTTTTGTCCCAACGCAACGGTGAACGATCGCATGGTCGGAATCAGATTCTCATCCGCGGGCAACAACTTCAAATTCTTAGGCGCCGGATGTTGCGCAAACGCAGCCACTGATAGAAGCAATGCCATGAAGGTTAGTCTCATAGGAGTTTATTATCACACGCCCCCGGTCTCGAGTTGGGTAGCGTACCAGTTTGTGGCGATCTTTATTAGAGCGCGCCCCCTTTGCGATGAGTTGTGTTTGCTCCACAGATCCACCCTTCAAGGCCCTTGTGATCGCCGTTTTTCACCTGAATCTTTATGAACACACTTCTTCCCTGACAGTGCTTGCTCGTGTAGTCAGTGACGAAAACCTCCGTACCGTGATCCATAGGAACGAATTGCGGACCATTTACAGGTGTCGTCTTTCCTCTATCAAGAAGTTTGAGTTGGCCTAGGCTAGAGTCGTCCCCGCTTCTGCTAAGCCACACGGCTTTCGTGCCGCGAATTGTCTGGAGACGGAATTCTGCGCACGAAGTCAAAAGCAAACAGAAGATTGCCGCGATGGCTCTACCTAAAAGGACCACCTCGCATAATCGTATCATGCCTAGCTGTTCAAGTAAGGCGCGAGATCACGACTTTACGACGGAAGCAAAGGCGCGTAGTCGAGCAGGCCATTATCCGCGGACAATTACCTGTAACTCCCCCCGATACATCCACTTGCACGCCTCCACTCCGGATTCCGGAACAAACCCCCTCCCTCCAGCGTTATACTTCAAGGAGCCGGACAAATCCTATGAGTTTCCTTTCCAAGCAATTCATTGATGTCATTCACTGGACCGAGCCTGAGGACGGCATCCTGGCTTACCGCTATCCCATGGAGGACATGGAAATCCAGAACGGCGGCAAGCTCACCGTTCGCGAGTCCCAGGTGGCCATCTTCGTGAATGAGGGCAAAATCGCCGACGTCTTCGGCCCCGGCCTCTACACACTCACCACCCAAACTCTGCCCATCCTCACCTACCTCATGAATTGGGACAAAGCCTTCAAGTCCCCGTTCAAGTCCGACGTTTATTATTTCTCCACGCGCGTCGAGACCGACCAGCGCTGGGGCACCGCGACCCCCATCACCATTCGCGACAAAGAATTCGGAGCGGTGCGCATGCGCGGCTACGGCATCTACGCCTACAAAATCGCGGACGCCAAAGTCTTCCACCAGAAAATCAGCGGTACCCGCGACATCTATCGCGTAGCGGATCTGGAAGGACAGCTCCGCAACACCATCGTCGCCCGCATGACCGATACTTTCGCGCAAAGCACCGTCCCCTTCCTGGACATGGCCGCGAACCAGCAGGTGCTGGGCGACAAAATCGTCGAAAATCTCAAGCCCTCCTTCGCCGACTTCGGACTCTCGCTCGAAAGTTTCGTCGTTGAGAACATCTCGCTGCCGGACGAGCTGCAAAAGATGCTCGACCAGCGCATCAGCATGAACATGATCGGCGACATGGGCAAGTACACGCAGTTCCAGGTAGCGCAATCTCTCCCAGTTGCCGCCGCGAACGAAGGCGGCGGTGCCGCCGGTATTGGCGTCGGCTTGGGAGCAGGCCTAGCCATGGGTCAGACCATGATGAACGCTATGCGCCCTCCCGAGCCTGGTGCACCACCAGCGCCGCAACCAACCGGAGGCGCACCAGTCGCACCGGCAGCGCCCTCTGCTGCCACAAAGTTTTGCATCAACTGCGGCAAGCCGATTCCGAAATCCGCGAAATTCTGCCCCGAATGCGGCGGCGCCCAATAACCCCACAAAAACTGGGGACACCATGGGCAAGCGTCCGAAACGTATCCGGCCAAGCAAAATCCAATGGTGTCCCCGGTTTTTGTGCTAGCCTTCTAAAAACATGAGCGGTCTCGAATGGATCGTTGAAGCACACGGCTGCAACCCCGCCGCGCTCACCGATCAGCACTCACTAGAAGCTCTCTTCACCGCGCTCATCGGCCAACTCGACCTGCACCCGCTCGGCAAAACCAATTGGCATAAATTCCCCCACACCGGCGGCATCACCGGCGTGAGCCTGCTTTCGGAATCTCACATCGCCTGCCACACTTTTCCCGAATACGCTTCGCTCTGCCTGAACATTTTCTGCTGCCGACCCCGCGAGGATGCCGATTTCGAATCGCTCCTCAAACAACACCTCGGCGCCGCCCACGTATCCATCCGAAAAGTCGACCGCCCCTACCAATCATGAGCGCCCCCGCTGCGAATTGTCCCAATTGCGGCGCTCCGGTCACCTTCCGCTGGTCCAGCGCCGTGCAAACCACTTGCGAATTCTGTCACTCCATCCTGGTCCGCACCGACGTAAATCTGGAACGCGTAGGGCAAGTCTCGGACTTGCCTCCCGACGCGTCCCCCATCCAAATCGGAACCGAAGGCGTCTATCAAAACAAAGCTTTCGTAGTAATCGGACGCATCATCTACCATTACGAGCAAGGCTACTGGAACGAATGGCACCTGGTTTATAACGACAGCACAAATGGCTGGCTCTCCGACGCGCAACTGGAATACGACCTCTCCGCGCAAACCAAAGCCCCACCCCGATTACCGCCGCCCGACGAAATCCAGCGCGGCAATCCGTTCGAATTCAACGGCAAGACCTATCTCGCGACCTCGCTAACCAGGGCCCGCTACAAAGGCGTCCAGGGCGAACTGCCCTTCCAGTTCTTTGATAAGACCACAATGCTCTTCGCCGATCTGCGCACACCCACCGGCGAATTCGCCACCATCGACTACAGCGAAGACCCTCCGCTGCTCTTCGAAGGCCGCGCCGTCGAATTCGACGACCTGCATTTCAAAAACCTGCGCGTCTTCGAGGGATGGTCCTGATGACCACTCCCAGCGTTACCCCGCAGGTCGTAAAACCCAAATCGCTGAACTGTCCAAATTGCGGCGCGCCTGTCGAGATGCGCGGTTTTGCCCACACCTTGAATGTCGTTTGCCCCAACTGCCTCTCAGTACTGGATGCAACTTCGCCCGAGTTCGAAATTCTTCAAAAGTTTCAGCGCAAGGAGCGCATTGAACCCAAGATCCCTCTCGGCACGCGCGGCAAGCTAGGCGACAAAGCGTTCCAGGTGATTGGCTTCCAGGTGCGTGAGGTTCAGACCGGTGACGACTCCTACAGTTGGGACGAATATCTGCTGTTCAATCCCTACTACGGATTCCGCTATCTCACCGAGTACCAGGGTCACTGGAACTTCGTGCGCGTGCTTAGCGCATTGCCGGTCGAGACCAAGTCCGTCGGCAAGCCCGCCGTCGAGTTTCAGGGCCGCCGCTACCGCCATTTCGACAGCCTGACCGCCAGGACCAACTTCATCCTGGGCGAGTTTCCATGGCAGATCCGCGTCGGTGATTGCGTGGACGACCGCGACTTTGTTTCTTCCCCCTACATGCTCTCCGCCGAATCCACGCCCGGAGAAGTCACCTGGTCGCTCGGTGAATACACTCCCGGAAAACAAATCTGGGGCGCCTTCCAACTTCCCGGATCTCCACCCCCATCTTACGGAGTCTTTGCCAACCAGCCCTCCCCGTATGAAGGCAAAGCCGGCTCGGCGTGGAGCACCTGGCTTTGGCTGAACATCGCGCTGCTCGCCATCGCGCTATTCTTCAGCATGTCGTCCGCGAACCGCGAGGTCTTCCAGAACACCTATCTCTTCACACCCGCTATGAAAACCGATGCTGCGTTCGTAACCCCGACATTCGAACTCACCGGCCGCACTTCGAACGTAGAGATATCCGTCCGCACGGATCTGAACAACAACTGGGCCTATTTCAATTTCGCGCTCATCAATGAGGATACCGGCCAGGATTTCGATTTCGGCCGCGAAGTGAGCTACTATCGCGACAGCGACGGTTCCGAAGGCAGCCCCCACGATTCGGTGATCGTTCCCCGCGTCCCTTCCGGCAAGTATTATTTAAGGGTCGAGCCCGAAATGGAATCCCGAATATTGCAGTCCATGAGTTACGAACTTACGATTCATCGCGACGTGCCCACCCATGCCTTCTTTTGGATCGCCGGCCTTCTGCTGCTGATCCCGCCAATATTTATAACCGTTCGGGCCGCCAGGTTCGAATCCGCGCGCTGGCGCGAGAGTGATTACGCGCCCGTCGGCCCAAGTTCCGGAGGTGATGATTGAAATCCCCACTCTTCCTGCTTTACGGCGCCATGCTGCTCGGCGGTTCCACTTATGCCCACTACAGCGGCTGGAGCCTCACGCGCGTCAATGAGCAAAAAGTTCTGCCGAAAACGATCCGCGATAATCCCGGCGCCTATCGTTCCATGTACGGCGGCTATTCTCGATACATCGGAGGTAAATGATCCATGACCGAATTCCATCCCGGCGCTTTGCTAAACGCCATCGTCTACGCGGCCCTCGGCATCCTGATTTTCGCGGCCGCCTTCGTCATCATCGACAAGGTGACGCCCTACCATCTCTGGAAAGAGATCGTCGAAGACAAAAACATCGCGCTAGCCGTGCTGGTAGGCGCCATGTCCATCGGCATGTGCATAATCATAGCCGCCGCCGTCCACTAATTCATCGTGGCGCACGCACTCCTGCGTGCCGCGTTCACACTCGTGTGAACGCCTACTAAATGACCTTCGCTCTCTTCCTCTCCGTCTTCCTAATCGCCGCCTGCGGCCTCATCTATGAGCTGATAGCCGGAACGCTAGCCAGCTACCTGCTCGGCGACAGCGTCTTCCAATTTTCCACCATCATCGGCTGCTACCTCTTCGCCATGGGAATCGGCAGCTACCTCTCGCGCTTCCTAAATCGAGGCCTGGTAGCCCGCTTCGTATCCATCGAGTTAATGGTCGGCCTGGTCGGAGGATTCTCCTCCTCGATGCTCTTCCTCGCCTTCGCCTACACCGAAGCATTCCGCCTGGTGCTGTACATCGTAGTCATCCTGGTAGGCACGTTAGTCGGACTCGAAATCCCCCTGCTGATGCGCATCTTAAAAGAGCGCTTCCAATTCCGCGAACTCGTCTCTCAAGTCCTCACCTTCGACTATCTAGGCGCACTCGGCGCATCGCTGTTGTTTCCAATCTTGCTGGTACCCAAACTCGGCCTGGTCCGCTCCGCGCTGGTCTTCGGGATCTTGAACGCCGGTGTCGCCCTCTGGTCGACATATCTTTTCCGCGAACAACTCGGGGGAAGCTTCGGCCTGCGCACCGGATGTTTCGCCGTGCTGGCACTGCTCGCCGCCGGAACCGTTTTCGCGGACCGCATCTCATCGGCCGCCGACAACAGCCTCTACGCCGACGAAGTAATCTTCAGCCGCAACACGCGTTACCAACGCATCGTCCTCACGCGCTGGAAGGACGATCTACGCCTGTTCCTCAACTCCCATCTCCAGTTCAGCTCGCGCGATGAATATCGCTATCACGAAGCTCTAGTCCATCCCGGCCTCGCAGCCCTCCCGGGAGCCCGCCGCGTCCTGGTATTAGGCGGTGGCGACGGCCTGGCCGTGCGCGAAATCCTGAAATACCCATCCGTCGAAAACGTTACGCTAGTGGATCTCGATCCGGAAATGACCCACCTGTTCTCCACGCACCCGGTCCTTTCCGGACTAAATCAGCATTCGCTCACCGCACCGCGCGTCCACGTCATCAACGCCGACGCCTTCCGTTGGCTCGACCAGAATCCCGACCGCTTCGATTTCATCGTGGCCGATTTCCCCGATCCCACCAGCTACTCGCTCGGCAAGCTGTTCACCACAACCTTCTACCGCCTGACTGCCAAGCACCTCAGCGCCGGCGGACTCCTCGTCGTCCAAAGCACCTCGCCGCTCTTCGCGCGCCAATCCTACTGGTGCATCGTCGAAACGGTGAAGCAGGCCGGCCTCCGAACTTATCCCTATCATCTGTACGTCCCCTCCTTCGGCGAATGGGGATTCGTAATCGGAAGCCAAGTCCCTTACGAGTTCCCGCAGCAACTCCCATCCGGCCTACGCTACCTGGCGAACGTACGCGAGATGTTCGATTTCCCCAACGACATGCAGCCAGTCCCTGCGGAAGTAAATTATCTGAACAATCAGATCCTAGTCCGATACTATGAGCGCGAATGGAAAGACATCGCACGTTGACTCGCCGTCAACTTCTCGCCGCCGCCCCCGCCCTAATCGGACTCTCCCGCAAAACCGATCGCCCCATCACCGGCAGCTTCGTGAACGATGCCTTCCCCACCGGTCACCGCCTACGCGACCACGCGACATTCCACGCACACGCTCACCAGCAAACCGTCCCCATCGTAATCATCGGCGGCGGCATCGCCGGATTGAGCGCAGCATGGAAATTGGACAAGCGCGGCATCCACGATTTCGTCCTGCTCGAAATGGAACCGCAAGCCGGCGGCAATTCCCGCTGGGGTGAAAACGAAATCTCGAAATACCCCTGGGCCGCCCACTACGTCCCGGTGCCCGCCAAAGGCGAATCGCTGGCCCGCGAATTATTCGAAGAGCTCGGAATCTTCCGCGACGGCAAATGGGACGATCGCGTCCTCTGCTTCGATCCGCAGGAGCGCCTCTTCCGCTACGGCCGCTGGCAGGAAGGCATTGAACCGGAAGTCGGCTCGACCGCCACCGACCGCGATCAATACCGCCGCTTCAACGAAAAGCTCAACCAATTCCGCGCCTCGGGCGAATTCACCATCCCCATGGAGCGCGGCGCAAAACCCAATCCACTCGATAAAATCTCAATGGCGGACTGGCTCGCTAATGAACGCTTCGATTCACCCTCCCTGCGCTGGTACATCAACTACGCCTGCCGCGACGATTACGGTGCGCTCGCGAAGGACACCTCCGCATGGGCCGGCATCCACTATTTCGCATCGCGCGATCCGGAAGAAAAAGGCCCGCTCACCTGGCCCGAAGGCAATGGCTGGATCGCTCAACAGTTAATAAAAAAGTTAAGCGGCTACATCCGGACCGGTTCCGTGGTCTATCGAGTCACGCGCGATCTTCATGTCCTTACAGAACAGACAGAATACATCGCCGAAAAAGTAATCTTCGCGGCCCCAACATTCTTAGCTCAGTACATCATCGAAGACGCCCCACCGGCCACCGGCTTCCAATATTCCCCCTGGCTCACCGCCAACCTCACGCTCGACCGCATTCCCGATCAAAAAGGCGCGGAGCCCGCCTGGGACAACGTGATCTACGATTCGCCAACACTTGGATACGTCAACGCAACCCATATGAGCCTGGCCACGCACACCGAGCGAACGGTCTGGACCTTCTACTGGTCGCTAGCCGAATACGCGCCCCGCGACGCCCGCCAACTGCTGCTCATAAAAGATTGGAACTACTGGAAGGAAGCCATTCTCAACGATCTCTCACGCGCCCACCCCGACATCCGTCAATGCGTCAGCCACATCGACATCATGCGCCTGGGCCATGCCATGATCCGCCCAACTCCGGGATTCATATTCTCAGCAGAACGCGAGCGTTGGCTAAAACCGCGTAACGGCATACACTACGCCAACTCCGACCTAAGTGGATTCTCCATCTTCGAAGAAGCCCAATACCGCGGCGTGCGCGCTACTATTCTTTAACCCCCGTCTCTAACCCCGCCGCTCCTGCTCCTCCACAAAATCCAGAATGTCGTAGCGAGTGACCGCCCGTTCCGGAAAGAAGCTATTCACCGCCGCCAGCTCGTCCTGATAGGTCTCGAAGACGGTATTCAGCTTCAGCAAGTCCGGTAGCGTACCCTGATTACTCAGATGTAACAGCACCAGCTTGCCTCCGGAGTCACGAAATCGCAATGCGCAGTTCACTAGAGTCCCCAAGCCCGTGGAATCGATATCCGAAACTTCCTTCAGGTTCACGATAACGTTGTGACGTCCAGCGTCCAGAAGACTCTGCAGCCGCTGCCGCAACGCCAGATCTTCAGGACCCAACACCAGCCTGCCCATGAGATCCAGGATGAATATTCCTTCGTTTTGTCTTGGTTCTATTTCAAGCTTCATGCGCGGCCCCGGCGTGCCCTCCTCAAAAGCACGCCTCCGGCCAATCGGGATGTGATTGCAACTACAGGACTGAGCCACCCCACCGTCGACAAACTGTCCGACGATAGGCGAAATTTTGACACGTCCCGGGTCTGAACTTACACAGGACTGTGGCGCAGGCACTCTTGCCTGCAGCGTCGGCACTCCTGCCGACGCCGTGCAAACCCGCGCTATCCTTGAAATGCAGTCAATGCCGCCATTTCGTCTCCCCCTCCCGGTCCTGGCATCCATCCTCCTCGCCGCACCCCCCAGCCTCCACGCCGTCGACCTCCGCAAAGAAACAGTAGTTGCATTCGACAAATATGTAGCCGATCTGGAAACTCGTCTCGACCGCCGCTGGCACGGCGAAGGCTTCCTCTGGTCCGACAGTTCCCCGCAGCGCGATCAATTGCAGAAGGGAGTAACGATCGTTCAACCCGGCCATGGCAACGGCAACATCACGCTCAAGGGAGGCCTCATTCAGGATTGGATGGGCGCCATCTTCATTCCCTCCACCAATCTCTCGGCCGTCATCGCTGTGGCCCAGGATTATCCGCGTCACAACGA
>JBEKJJ010000167.1:0-16038 GCA_050011295.1 Bryobacteraceae bacterium | reverse complement strand
CGCGATTGGCATTGGCCGGCCAAGTGAAAGTTTTAGTGATAAACGGAGGCTCCAGCAGTTTCAAATGCTGGTTCGGCGATTTTCCCTGCGACAAACCATTATGGAGCGCGCATTTGGGCGCCATCGAAGCTGATCTCGAGCCGGCGCTCAAATCGCTTCTCGCGGAGCACCCGAAAATCGATGTCGTCGGTCATCGCATCGTGCACGGTGGCCCGCTCTATCGCGAAAGCACGCTGCTGACTCCGGAAGTTCGATCGGTCATCGCTCAACAAGTGGAGTTTGCACCCGCGCACAATCGCTTCGAGCTCGAAGCAGTACAAACCGTGGATCGCATTCTCGGGCCGGACGTTCCTCAAATCGCCGTCTTCGATACCGGTTTTCATTCCACGCTGGAACCCGCTGCTTATGTTTACCCCGGCCCATATTCATGGCTCAACGACGGCGTCCGCCGCTACGGATTTCACGGCATCAATCATCAATATTGCGCAGGCCGCGCAGCGATTATGCTCAACCGGGACCCCTCGTCGCTGAAACTGATAATTTGCCATCTAGGCAACGGCGCCTCGCTAGCGGCGGTTCGCGCGGGAAAAAGCGTGGACACAACCATGGGATTCACGCCCCTCGAAGGTCTCATGATGGGCACGCGCTCCGGCTCCATCGATCCAGGAATTCTGGTTTACCTAATCCGCCATCGCGGCTACACCGCGGAACAACTAGATCGCATTCTGAACAAAGAATCCGGCTTGCTAGGCGTCTCCGGCATTTCGGGCGACATGCGAAAGATCAGCGAAGCAATGGCCGCCGGAAATCCCCGGGCGCAACTGGCATTCGATATTTACACCCATCGTCTGCTGCGCGAAATCGGCGGGATGCTGACAGTACTCGGCGGCACGGACGCACTTATCTTCACCGCCGGCGTAGGCGAAAACTCCGCCGAACTGCGCCAAATCGTCTGCGACCGCCTGGCTTTTCTCAACTTGAAAATCGACGCATCCAAGAACGCTAAACCAACTTTAGATCAAGACGTCGCTGCAGCCGATTCCGCTGTGCGAGTCCTAATAATCCGCGCGAACGAAGAATGGCAAATCGCAAAAGAATGCCACAAATTGATTTCGAATGCCTAGCCCCCAGCCCCTAGCCCCGAGCCCCGTTCGCATAAGGCAATCGCAAACAAAACCGCGCACCCGGCCCATCCGCATCCAGCCACAAATCCCCGCCATGATCCAGCAGCGTCTGGCGCGAAAGCGCCAAACCCAATCCCAGACCATTCTTCTTCCCGGCAGTCACAAAAGGCTGGAACAGCCGGCCGCGCAACGCCGGATTTATCCCCGGCCCGCTATCTTCCACGCGCACCAGAATACTTTCGCCGTTCGCTTCGGAGCCAATCGAAATCCGCCCCCCGGACCGCATCGCTTCGATGGCATTTTCAAAAAGATTCGAAAACACGCGCTCCATCCGCGCTCGTTCCATGGGACATTCCAAGCTGTCGGGCACTTCGGCAATCAACTCGATTTTGCGGGTGTCCGCCACGGGCGCCACCGAATCCCAGGCGGCCGCGATCACTTCGCGCAGGCTGCACATTTCGCTCGCGCTCGATTTTCCCCGAACCACGTCCAGCAGCTCCTGCAGCATATCCTGAATGCCACGCGAAGCGCGATAAATGTTTTTGGCCAATCGACGCGTTTGTTCTTCCGGCAGATTGCTATCCACCAACATCTCAGCGCCGGCATAAATGGCCGCCAGCGGGTTGCGAAGATCGTGAACGATGGAAGTCGACAATTGTCCGATGGTCTCAATACGTTCGCGTCGAATCAGTTCTTCCCGCGCGGCCCGTATCGATTCGCACATGCTTTGGAACGTCTCAGCCAACCGGCCCAATTCATCCTGGCTGTACACGTTGATCCGGTAATCGTAATTCTGCTTGGCGATCTCGGCCGCGGCACGGTCCAATTCCGCCACCGGTTGCATGATCTTGCGCGCAACCAGATAGGTAACAGCCAGCGCGGCCATCAGCGCCAACAACCAGAGCACCAGAATCTGACGGCGCAACGCGCTCAATCGTTCCCGCGCAGCGGCCAGTGGACGAAGGATGAAGAGCTGTCCCACGGGTGTCCCTGCAACATCGGGAAGCAGCGTCGGAAGGGCCAGGTAATCCGAAACTTGAGGTGCATTGGGATTGCGAAGCAGCTCCGGCATGATCGCGGCAGTGGCGTCGCGGCCGAGCGTCGATGTGATGACGTAGTCGCGCGAAGTAAAAACATATTCGCTGCCGCCGGTGGACCGTTTCAGGCCCTCCGCAACTTTGTTGTCAACTTTGTATCCGGCCACCAAAACATCCAGCAGCGCGGATCCGCCCGCCGATTGAACATAGACCGGCGTGATCACCACTTCGAACAATTGGTCGGCTTTGTGGACAAAACCAAAAGCCTGTTTTGGAAACTTCGAACGGGCTTCTCGAACCATGGGCAGCTCATCATTGGGCACGAACGGCGCCGGTGCTCCCAGACTCGCAATCACGGTGCCCTGCGCGTCCGAAACCAGAAAGAACGCGTCTTCGGTATCCACTTTGGACCACAATTCTCCGGCCGTGTCACGAATAGTAGCTTGATCCTGGGTGCCGAATGCGCGCCGCACGTCCGACATCGTGCTCAGGATCTGGCTCACAGATGCCAGCCGGTCCGCGCGCGCTTTCCACAACGATTCGTAGGCCTGAAAACTGGCTTTGGCCTCTTGTTCCACGCTGGCGTAAGTGGTGCTGACCACGCTGCGCTCTACCAGCCAGCCGGTAACGGCGAATACAACGGTCATCACCAGTGAAATGGGGATCAGGATTTTCCACAAAAGTGAAAGGCGCGAGAAGTTCACGGTTTCGTCCCCACATATCCTCCCGAATCCGTGACGGGTACGTAGTCCTTTCCAAATTTGTTCTTGTGCGGCAGTTGCAGATAGCCGCTCTCGGAAACCGAAATGGCGGCCAGCTGCAGGCCGTCCGAGGGGACTTCGACAACGCGCGACAAACTCGCCAGCGTTTGCTCGGTGGCTCTTTCGTGAAAAACGTACATTCGGTAAGATCCCGGTGGGACATCGGCGATCCGGAACGTGCCGCTGCGGTCAGACACCGTGAAATACGGCGATTTCAGAACCACGATCACCGCGCTCATGGTGGGATGAATGTTGCAGAAGACGCGTACTACGCCGGCCCGATTGAACACGGTGGACTTGGTGCTGTGCGGCGGGTAAAGTCCAATGTCGAACGTCTCGCCGTTGTAATTGGAAAATGCATTGTGAAATATGAAATCGCGATTGGGAAAATCCACCGTGGTTCCAACAGTGATAGCCAGAACGTGCGGCGAAAATGTTTTGTTCTTCTGCAGCATTTCCGCGTGTCTCGATGTTGCCGGTATCACTGCGGCGCTTGCGACCGGTTCCAGCCAGACTACGACGCCCGAATAGTCGAGATGCTTGCGGACATTGGGATCCTGCGAAAAGGCCAGCTCTACCTTTCCGCTAATGGTGGCCGCTTGGCCGCCGGCGCATGCGAGCGCCAGGCTAGAAAAGATAAGCGATCGCCAAATCATAATGGTCGTTCAGCCGATTTCCAATTTGATAATAAGCCGTCCGGACCTGGCCGCCCTCCAGACTTAGGATCACGTTCGGAGCGAGACGGTACATGAAGTTGCTGAAGTATCCGGCGTTCGCGCCCGAGTTGCCCAGCACCAGGTCGGTCGTGCGGTTCACCTGCTCGCCGCCATAGACGTTGAAGGCGAGGCGCGACGTGATTGGAATCCTCATTTGGGCCCAGCCGCCGTTGCTGCGCACTGGAACAATCTGTCCATTCGGCAGCAAGGTGTAACCAGGAGGCAGCGCACCCAAAACCGGAACATTCCGGCCATGGAAGAACATTCCCGAAAGCTCGATCTTCTGGAATGGCCGGAAGAACCAATCCACGGAGTAAACATCCGAAGGGAGCGAAACGTCTCCGAGGTGATTTCGGTTGTAGTGAATTCCGCCGGCGATTTCGAGGCGCCCCGTTTCGCCCCAGCGCTGCCAATACTCCACACGGCCTTCGGCGCCCGGCCGCGATTCTTCCACTTGATAGGACTCGGCAGAAACGGGCATATTGTTGGGATTGCTGGTTTGGAAGACAGCAGCTTGAACGCGTAATCCATTGTCTTGGGAGAGCGTAAATCTTTGCTCGACGCGAATCTGAGGCTGCCACAGCCAGGGATTGCCGGCGCCGGTGAGCGGCGAATAACCGACTTGTGCGAGCGAATCCGGGTCGCGCGGCGAAATGAGGGGTTTGTCTTGCCCAAACATGATGCTGGTGTTGGTCCAATCCAAATTGATGGATGCAGTCCGGATTCGCAGCAAATGGCCGATCGACGCGGTGGACCCTCCGAAGAAATCCATGTATAGTGAACCGCTGATTTTTCCGTCCGCAAAGGTTTGTGGACCGTTGTACAGTAGCCCGAGAGTCGTTTGCGAAAGAGTTGCGCCGCCGGTGGAGTCACCGCTTGCGAGAGATGCCGCGGGCGGGTTATTGGTGCCGCCGTTGTACTGGCCATTGAGGTACGCGTTGAAGAGCGCCATGCCGGTGATACGGATCGGAAATTTCTGCGAGGATTCCACCTTGGTTTGGTTCATTTCATCAACGCGTGCGCGTTGTACGGCTTGGGTTTCGTCTGCAGGTGGTTGTTCAGTGGCGGAGGGCTGATTCGCAGTTTCCGTACCGGTTGCGGGACCGTGCAAGGTAGCCAGTT
Source organism: Bryobacteraceae bacterium (assembly GCA_050011295.1). GTDB lineage: Bacteria > Acidobacteriota > Terriglobia > Bryobacterales > Bryobacteraceae > Palsa-89. The sequence goes on along the minus strand of JBEKJJ010000167.1, from coordinate 11,278 downwards.
CCTTGCGTAGGGCGCGAATCTCCTCGGTGAGGGTTTCATTGTCTTTTTCGAGCCGCTCTAACCTACTGAGTACTTCGCGCATTTCCGGCGTGTTTTGCGCCAATGCCGTAGCGGCGCCCCCGCAGAGAAATAGCGTCGTCAGCAACGTCCGGGAAAAATTCCTAGCCGTGTGAGGTGTCATCGCTCAAAAGCTGCTCCAGTTTCTCCCGCACCCGGGCGGGTGAGTAGGGTTTCATAAATACCGCGTTCGCGCCACGGAGGCGCGCTTGTTCCGGCGCGTCCTCATCCGTGCAGCCCGTAATCACAATAATAGGCACGGCTCGGTGCACCTGGTGCGATCGGACGCGATCCATCAGCTCGAACCCGTCCATACCGGGCATATGCAGATCGGTCACGATGGCGCGAACAGCCTCGTGCTCGTTTTCGAGTAACTCCCAGGCTTGGTCTCCGCTCGAGGCCGTTACCACTTTCAGACCGTGGATGGAGCTAAAAATGATTTCCAGGATGGAAGCACACGTCTCCGCGTCTTCCACAATCAGGACGGTCTGCGGCGTCATGGGACAAACCGGTATCCTACGCCGTGCACGGTGAGGAAGTGGCGCGGTGTATTCACGTCGGATTCCAATTTCTGGCGCAAACGGACCACGTGTGCATCCACGGTTCGCGTATTGGGGAACGACTCGTAGCCCCATACCGAATTGAGAATCATGTCGCGCGTGAGCGGCCGGTCCGGGTTCTGCAGAAAGTAACTCAGCAGATTGTATTCGGCCGGAGTCATCTTGAGAGGTTCGCCGCGGCGACTGACGATGCGGCGTTCGAAATCGACAGCGATGGCGCCAAACTGGGCGATTTTGCGGGATTCCGGGGAGGTGCGCCGCAACACGGCGCGGATTCTGGCCAGCAGCTCGCGCGCGCCGAACGGCTTGACGATATAGTCGTCCGCGCCAATTTCCAAGAGCAAAACCTTGTCTACTTCTTCGCCCACCGCGCTGAGCACGATGATGGGCGTTTTGAAACTGGCCGCTCGCAACTGCTTGCAGATTTCGATGCCGCTCATTCCCGGCAGGCGCAGGTCTACGATCATCAGGTCGGGCTTGACAGCCAGGGCCCGCTCATAGCCGGTTTTGCCGTCGGAAACCAGGATGGGGCTGAAGCCTTCCTGTTCCAGCATGATGCCTATGGTGTCACGCAGGCTTTCGTCGTCGTCGATTACAAGAATGTTTGGCATGAAATACTTCGCTACACTCAAATGCTAACGCGGCGGCGGCCTGAAATGGCCCCCTCTCGGGCGCCTATCTAACCCGCAAATCCGTTTTTTACCAAAGATTTACAACTCGGCAACGACTCCCTTGCTGATTCGCCGCAAGATGGTCATCAAGACAGGAGTTCTCCCTTGATTCCGTGTATTTATCCGAACAGTAAGACCAAGATCATTTCGCGTCCGGAAGTGGGCGGCGAGCAGGTTCGCTACCAGCCCCAGGACGCCGCTGGAGAGGTTCTGAAGAGACGGAGCATCGGACCTTACATCCTCACCGAAAATCTGTATCCCAATGCGGTGTTGCTGTCCAAACATGCGCACCGGCATGCCTTCCTCACATTCGTGATCGAAGGGACCTTCCGGGAGCGTTGCGGGAATAGAAGCATTGTTTGCCGGCCGGGCGCTCTCCGATTTCTTCCGGCCGGTGAAGTTCACGAGAACGATTTCGAAACGCGAGTACGATGTCTGCACGTATGGATCGACCCGGCGGTCTTGGACGGGCTGGACCGCCGCGCGGTGGTGCCGCGCAGGCCAGCGGAGATCAGTGGACTGGGCGCAACTTGGCTCGCCAACCGGTTATATGCGGAATTCTCTCGAGAGGACAGCGCATCAGGAATTGCCGTGGAGGGACTGGTGCTGGAGATTTTGGCTGAAATCGCTCGTGCGGAAACCACGCCTGACCCTTCGGTGATCCCACGCTGGCTGAAGCGCGCCACGGAAATCGTGGAGGCACGTTTTCTGGAACGGCTCAGTCTGGCCGAGATCGCTTCCGAAGTTGGGGTTCACTACGTTCATCTATCGCGGCAGTTCCACAAGTACAACCGCTGTACGGTGGGCGAGCTGATTCGCAAGCGGCGGATTCAATACGCTTCGCATCTGCTCGCGCATTCCGAGACGCCTCTGGCTGAGATTGCGCTGATCTGCGGATTCTCCGATCAGAGCCATCTCTCGTTCCTGTTCAAGCGTCACATGGGAATGAGCCCGTCGAAATTTCGCAGCTTGGCGGGTCATGGCGGTGAGGAGCAGCCGGTGGCTGAAACGTGGCGGAATCCGCAGGCGCGGCTCAAGGTAGTGGGCGTAGAGTAGACTTCAGAACAGTCGGGTTTGGATCTTGATTTCGGAGACTAGGGTGCGATGGACTGGGCACTTGTCTGCGATCTCTAGGAGCTTAGCCCGCTGTTCTGCGGTTAGTGGTCCCGCTAATTCGATATCCAGTTCGATGCGATCTAGCATGCCTTCTTTGGTTTCGCATTCCGCACAATCGGTGGCATGAATGCGCGCATGACGTAGACGAACCGTGACGCTGTCGAGCGGCCACGATTTGCGGCGCGCATAGATTCCGAGCGTCATGGAAGTGCAGGAACCGAGGGCGGACAAAAGCAGTTCGTAGGGTGACGGGCCGGAGTCCGCGCCACCAACGTCGGTGGGTTCGTCGGATGTAAAACGGTGCGGGCCGGTGATAATCTGCTGCGCGAATCCGGCGGCGCTGCCGTGGACGACTACCTCGCCCATCAGCTTTCCAACTCGCCTGGGGAAAGATCGTCGACGTAGCACCACATCCAGCGCTCGCCAGGTTCGATGGAACGGATCAGCGGGTGTTTCACGGCGTGAAAATGCTTGGTGGCGTGTTTATTTTTCGAGGAATCGCAACAGCCCACGTGGCCGCATATCAGGCACAGGCGCAGGTGTACCCAGCGGTCACCCATTTCGACGCACTCGGGACAGACGTGGGTGGTTGTGGTGGTGATCTTTACTTCATCCAGGTGCTTGCATTGTTTCGACATTCATCCTCTTTCGAGCGCCGCGCGGTCCCATTTTGCTAAGTCCGCGGCCGCTGCGTAGGTGCTTTCGAGGAACTCTAGCAACGTCGTTTTCGGAGACTCGGTGCGGCGGACATCGTCGTACATCAGGAAGAACTCCGACATTCCATTATGATAGAACGCTGCTTGCGGTTGTACGCGCGCTGTCTTGAAGCCGGGCGGCTCGGGCGCGGCGTACGCATAGAATGCCGGGCCTTTGATTTCGCCTCCGCCGGGCCAGAAACCGACGCTGATCACTTCATGGGAATACGCTTCGCGAGTTATGGGATCGGCGCCAGGACGCTCGGGGGCACGGCGTCCGGAGAAGCGCGTCGCCGCGAGGTCGAAGCTGCCCCAGTAGAAATGGACCGGGCTGCACTTACCGATGAAGGGGGCGCGGAACTCTTTGAACACCTCGTCTACCGTTACGAGAATGCGCCAGAATTTGTGTGCGTACTCCGGGTCGTAGGATTTGTGCGTGACATCTTCGGCGAACGGGATGGGATTCGGGACTTCGTCGGGCGTCGCGTGAATCTTTACGTCGATCCCGAGTGCGTGAAGCGATTCCATGAGTTCGTGATAGAACTGCGCGACGGATTTTGGCGCAAGTGCGATTTGTTTGGCGAGTCCGTCTGAGGTGAAGATGTCGAGTTTGTGATCGATGAAGTCGAAATTGATTTCGAATGTGCCGGCGCCGTAGGGGATGGGCGATGTTGTTAGTCCGCGAGCGGTCACGTACAGCGTTACGTTCCACCAGTGATTGACCAACGGGGTGAGAGTTTTGCGGATCTTGCCTACGATTTGGGTCCACATGTGGAGAGTTTCGCAGGTGTCCTGCCAGGCTGAGAGCGGTAAGGCAGGCCAAGCGTCGATGGTTTCAGGCATTCCGTTCTGATTTTACACGCCGGAATTAGTGAAAGGGGAACGTAAGTGCGACTTCGTTTAACTCGATACCGGATACGGTGATTGGGCCATCGGGCGTCAACTCGATCTCATAGTCTCCTTCCTGGGGAATCACGTCAGGCAAGCGGCCTTCGGCCAGTGCGCGAAGAACCGGTAACGGGTCGGCAGAGAAGCGGACTACCCGTGGCTGGCCATCGCAGAGCGTGAGGACCGTAGCGCGCTCGAACTCGAGGACCTTTTGAAACCAGGGGACTCGCAAATTCTTTGCTGCTAGAAAGGAGAAGAATCCGTCGGCTTCCGAGCCCGCATATTGCCGGGGCGGGAACTGCGACCAATAATCCTGCAGGATGACTCGAAACACATCCGGGGTTAGGGCCAGCATGAGAAGGCGCGACGTGAGCCGGTAAACAGCTACGACCATGGAAGCGCGAAATTCATGGATGAGTTCTCTGACCAGCGGCACGCCGGGATCTTCCGCGATGGACTCATCGAGAGGCGTGGACGGCGTTTGCCCGATGACCATCCTGCCTAAGCTCAGCTCCCATTCTTCGACCGTGGGGCCGGAGTTGGGCGCAGTTCCGGTCTCAATGTTGCGCCGCTTAAGCACCGACTCCCTTACGGTCGCGGCTCGGTAGCCCGTCGAGGGCCCTGTCAGGCGCAAGTCCCAGAGTGAGTGGAGATTTTCAAGCTGCGTTTGTACTCCGGCGATTCCAAAAGAAGGCAAGAAGGATGAGAAGATCTCAAAAACGATGGCCTTCAAGTTCGGTAGATGAGGAACAATGTCACGGCAGATTTCGAACAGTGGTTCCGGTATGGCCCCCGAGTGAGCATCCAGCCAGAATCCATTCAGCTCAAAGCCGCCGGCGAGATGGATCTCCCAGACATCTTCAAGCGGAATGTGGGAGAGGAACTTTTCCATGGACTCACGGCCGTTGAGCTGGTTGCAATAGATGTTGTGCAGGTCGAGCAGAATTCCGCAGCCGGCCGATTGGACGAGTTCGGTTAGGAATTCGCAATCGGGGATTTCATCGCTGCGAGGTTTGAAGTAATTCACTCCAGTCTCGATGGCCAGCGGGACGCCGAGCGCATTTCGCAGACGTTCGATGGATTGTTTGTAGGTCTTAATGCCGGCGGCTGTCTGCCGTGGAGGAAGGAAGAAGCCGGTAAAGAAATCCGGAGTGAGATTGAAGGCTAAATGTTCGCTCGCAAAGGGAGCATCCAGTCTGTGAATGGCTTGCCGTAAGAGCGGAAGCTGAATTTCCAGGGCATCGGCGCTGCCGCCAACGGGTGTACCAATGCTGTGGACGAGCTTGCGGCCGGGCAGGCCAGCAATATGTTCATCGACATCGGAGCGAGCTTCGATGACACCGTGCCGGGCTGGGTTTTCGATCCAAGTAGTTTGCGGCTCTACTTCGATGACATCGATGAGTCCGGTGTTCGCAGTGAGCAGAGGCTCGAGGCCGGATGAATAAATCACACCGACCCCAAGCTCAGGTAGGCTACGAGGAGAGCGTTCCACCGTATTGCTGGACTTGTTGGGCCGGGTCGACTCCGAGCAAGATCACCTCATTGATGTAATCAATGTCGAAACCGGAATGGCAAGGAAGACAGCCGAGCCGGCCGATGATGTTGTCTATGGCCAGATACACAAGATCGATGTTATAGGCGGTTTTGCCTTGAAATCCGACCACTACCTTCCATGGGACGGGTGGGGGATTTGAGGCCCTCCACGGCACAGGATCCGGATTGGAACTGACCGCTCCTTTCAGGTCCACGCTGAAGTCGCGCTCCTGCGAGAAGTGGCAGTCCACGCCTGAGAAGCAGGTGCGGCAGCCGATTCGATCCACTACAGACGCAATGGTCTTCTTCAGCGCATCCGCGTTGTAAGCGACGCTGGCCGGCAAGGTGATACGAACGGGACCGCGAGATCTAACTTGGGAAGGGGGAGTTGAAGCCATAACGAATTCTCCATTTCTTCGAACGGTAGGTTAGCTGACACAGACACGGGTTCAGCGCGCGCTAAATCCGAAATCCGCAGAAAAACTGGGGCGAGTATATCAGTAGTCAGAACTGGATGCAACGGTTTTTATTCACATTTTATTGATTGCAATCCGGAAAATGTTAGATCGAAGTTACATGCCGAGGAGATTTGGTTCCAGCTTCCAGTAGCCGTGTTCTTCGGCCCAGATGTTTAGCGGGACTGTGGCGATTTCGTCTACCACTGGAATCGCGTGGCCATTTTTTGTTAGATCTACGGACTTGATGTAGGTGCGGCAGCTATCGCAGGCGTCTACGCGGATGTAGTCGAATTCGGCGGCTACGTAGATGGGGAGCTTGTCCTTGTTCTCTTCGCCGCAGGCTGGGCAAATTACGCGGCGATATTGCCACTCGGTGGCGCAGAGCGAGCAGAGCAGCCAGCGCTTGCCTCCGTCGCCTTCGCCGCGCAGGACGGCTGCAACTGGACGGGCGTTGCAGAATGGACAGGTGGGGTCCGCTTTGTCGAGCGCGATGTCGCCGCGGGAGGCCAGATACTCGGCGTAGGGCTGCAGTAGGACGCGCGCGAAGAAACGGCCGGCTTCGGTTCCGGTTAGGCCATTCACTGGACCACTCTCCCAATATGCAAGCAGCAGCTCCTGCTGCGCGGCGGGATCTTGAAGATGTTCGCGGCCGAATTCGGCGATGGGTTGGGCGCCGATGCGTGACATGAGGTCAAGTAGCGCTGGAAAATGGCGGGTCAATGCGCGGGCATCGGTGACGGCGTTCGATTGCACGTCTGCGAACACGGATTTTTGGAAAACCGCTAGGGCGCGGTAAAAACTCAAGAGGCTGGCGGCACTCGGATAAGTTTGGGCGAGTTCCGTGGCGCGGGCGATTCTGCTATCAAAAGTCGCCTTCATCCTTTCGACGCGGGATCGCCCCCGGTCATGCGGATGTACCACAAGCGATGGTGCGTCCGGGCCCAGGCGCGGCTGACGAAACCATGAATCATTGCGTCGGTGCTGCCGGGGACCAGCCACACGCTCATGTAGACATGCACGATGAAGCCGCCGATGGTGATCAGCGCCGCGATCTCATGCAGTACGATCATCAAATGCCGCACCCATGCGAGCGAGAACGAAATATATTCCGGGAACCACAGAAATAGCCCTGAAAACAGCAGCAAGAATGCGCCGTAATACATCAGCCAATAGTAGAGCTTCTGGCCGCCGTTGTATTTTTCCTGCGGAGGCACGCGGTCGTCTCGGTTCGTGGCGTAGTCTTTTACGTCACTCAAGAATCGCCTGTCCGTTTCGGTAAATTCCACGTCGCGGCGCCAAACCACATGCATCCAGATCATGGCGATGAAGAATCCTATGCCGAGAATCGGGTGGAAGAAGCGAGAAGTGGGGCCGCCGCCTAATATTACCGCCAGCCAGAAAAGATGCGGCGTGTAGAACGCCAGGCCAGTGGCCATGCAATAGACGTAGGCGATCGCGTTGAGCCAGTGCATCACGCGTTCATGAAACGTATAGCGCTGGATGCTGTCCGGCGAAACGTAGTGGGTGGCCGCGGCGGTGCTCACACAACCTCCTCTTTCTTTGGCTCTTCCACTTTTTTAGGGCCGAACCGGACGAAGTGCGTGGCGGCTGTTACTAGCCCGGCCACGAGTGCAAAATTGCCCAGCCATTTTAGCGGGCCTTTCCAGATCCGAACCATGAGGGGGATCTGGGGATCTTTGGGCAAGCCGCCGTAATACTGTGGATTCTCGATATCGTGGAGCACGTAGATGACGTGCGTTCCGCCGACGCCTGACGGATCGTAGACGCCGGCGCTTTTGTGCGAGGTGTGTTCGTGCAATTGCTTGACGCGCTTATCGGCCAAGTCCTTCATGTCGTCCTTGCTGCCGAAGTGGAGACAGCCGGTGGGACAGGCTTTGATGCATGCCGGTTCCAGGCCCGCGCCCACGCGGTCGGAACAGAGCGTGCATTTGTGGACCTTCTTGGTTTCGTGGTTGAATTTGGGGATGTTGAAAGGGCAGCCGGTGACGCAGTATTGGCAGCCGATGCAGTTGTCCTGATTGAAATCGACAATGCCGTTCTGGTATTGGACGATGGCTCCGTCGGCGGGACAGGCCAGCAGGCAGCCGGGATCGGCGCAGTGCATGCAGCCGTCCTTGCGCATGAGCCAACTGAAGGTGCCATCTTCGGCGACGTGTTCGTTGAAGCGGATCAGGTTGTAGTAGTTCCATGCCAGATCGGGCATGGTTTGATAGGTGTTGTCGAAAAGGGTTTCGCGGAATGGGTAGCCGTTCCATTCGAGACAGGCTACTTCGCAGGCTTTGCATCCGATGCAGGTGGTGACGTCGATGAGCTTGCAGACGTCGTAATCGCGCGAGGCGTCGCGGCCGGGGACGGGGCCAGCGTGACCGGAGATGGCTTTGATTTCGAGGACGCTGTTGCTCATAGGTGGTCACAAGAAGCAAAAATCGGGGACACGTCTGCTCCCGTTGTAAGTTGAAGTGGTGTTAGTGCCAGCCCGGCATGTCCCCGATTTTTTTGTCCCCGATTCTTATTCATGCTTTCTCCAGTTTTACTAGGAAGCCTTTGAATTCGGGGGTGTAGGCGTTCGGATCGGTGACTGTGGGAGATAGCAGGTTCGCCAGGGTTTTGGATTCGCGTCCGGCGTCGGCTTGAATTCCACGGTAGCCCTGATGGATCGGGATGCCGATCTGGTAGATCTTTTTGCCATCGATCATCATGGGCTTGATGCGATGCGTCACCATGGCTTTCGCGAAGTAGGTTCCGCGCGCGCTGGTCACTTTCACGTTCGCTCCGCCCTTGATACCCAAGTCCGCGGCCAGCTCCACTGGAATCTCGACGAACATTTCGGGAACAAGCTGGACGTTCATGGGATTGTTCTTGGTCCAGTAATGATAATGCTCGGTGAGTCTATATGTAGTGCAGACTACCGTGAATCCCTGCTCGGGCGTGCCGTATTTATCCATGTCGGTGGAGTATTTCTTGACGACAGGATTGTTCGCCTGCTGTGGATGCAGAATATTTGGCACCGGACTCTCGAACGGTTCGTAATGTTCGGGGAAGGGACCGTCGGCCATTCCAGCGAGCGGAACGAACAATCGGCCGATGCCTTCGGGATTCATGATGAAGGGACCCATGTGATCTTTTGGCGCGGAATCGGGCTTGAAATCCGGGACATCGGCGCCGAGCCATTTTTTTTGGGCTTCGTTCCACCACACTTGACGGCGGTCCGGATCCCAGGGCTTGCCGCTGAGATCGCAGGAGGCGCGATTGTATAGTATCCGGCGGTTCATGGGCCATGCCCAGCCCCAGTTTGGATAGACACCGAGGCCCGAAGGATCGTCGGTGCCGCGGCGCTGAGCTAGCGAGCCGGCTTCGGTCCAGGAGCCGCACCAGATCCAGTTGCCGCATGACGTGGACCCGTCGTCCCGTAACCAAGAAAATCCCGGCAATTGCTGGCCAGCTTTGATGGTGGTTTTGGTGGGATCGTCGGTGACGTCCGAGATGGCGCGGCCGTTCAGCTCCTTGGCCAGCTCGGCTAGGGACGGGTTATTGGGATCCAGGTGGTTCCAGGTCAGATTCAGGATCGGATCCGGGAATTTGCCGCCCTCCTTTTGATATAGCTCGCGGACCTTCAGGAAAATTTTAGCCAGAATCGCCTGGTCGAGCTGACAGTCTCCTGGTGGAGGCACGGCGACCCACTTCCATTGCAACCAGCGGGCGGAGTTTACGAAGGTGCCGTCTTTTTCCGCGAATCCCGCACCCGGCAGGCGATACACTTCGGTGGGGATGCTTTTCATCTGATCCGTCGTGATGCCCGGAGATTTCCAGAACTCGCTGGTTTCGTCAGGATAGATTTCGCAGACCACCAGCCAGTCCGCTTTTTTCAGCGCGTCGATGTTTTTTTGCGAGTTTGGGCCGATGGCTACGCCGTTCATGCCGAAAGCGAGCAAGCCTTTCACCTTGCCCCGGTACATGTCGTCCCAGATGTGCGCCCAGGAGTATTCGCGATCCACTTTGGGCAGATAGTCGTAGGCCCAGCTATTCTGTTTGGTGGCGGAGTCGCCATACATGGCCTTCAGGAGGGAGGCGGCGAATTTGCTGGTATTGGAATAGTAGTTGAACGAGTCCCATTCCTTCGGCTTGGAGGATTTGGGCGTGACGCGGGTCATCCAAGAAGCGAAATCCTTGTCGGCGGGGGTGGGGACCTTGAGATAGCCGGGCAGATTATCGAAGATACCGGCCATGTCGGTGGCGCCTTGAATATTGGAGTGCCCGCGCAGCGCATTCACGCCGCCGCCGGCGCGTCCGATGTTGCCGAGCAGCAATTGCAACATGGCTGCCGCGCGGATGTTCTGGGAACCGACAGAGTGCTGGGTCCAGCCGACAGCGTAGATGACGGTGGCCACTTTTTTCATGTCGCCGTTCGCGCGGACAGAGGTGAACATTTCGGCGGCCTTCAGGAACTGATCCTTCGGAATACCGGTGACGCGCTCCACCATCTCCGGGGTGTAGCGCGAATACTGCTTCTTCAGGAGTTGATAGACGCAACGTGGATGTTCCAGCTTGGGGTCATAAACGACGTCGGCCGGAAGCAACGGCGGCGGTGGAGCGTGGCTAGGCGAAAGCGGCGCTGGAGGTGTCTGGCCGCCTTGCGATGCCTCGGCTGACGCCCCCTCGTGAGCGCCCGTCCCTTCGTAGTTCCAAGTGGATTTGTCGTAGGTTTGGGAGGTGCTATCGTAGCCGGAATACAGGCCGTCTTCGGGAAGTTTGAAGCCTTCCCTGATTACAAATGCTGCATTCGTGTAGTTGACGAGATATTCCATTGCAACGCGCTGATTTTCAAGCGCATAATGAATCACTCCGCCGAGGAATGCGATGTCAGAGCCCGCGCGAATTTGCAGGAACTGATCTGAGACGGCGGCAGTGCGCGTATAGCGCGGATCGACGACAATCATCTTGGCGTTGCGCTGGCGCTTGGCTTCCACCGCCCACTTGAAACCGCAGGGATGGTTTTCGGCGGGATTGCCGCCCATGATCAACATCATGTCGGTATTCTTGATGTCGACCCAGCCATTGGTCATGGCGCCTCGTCCGAATGTGGGCCCCAAACTGGAGACCGTGGGGCCGTGTCAAACCCTGGCCTGATTTTCGATGAAGCAGACCCCTAGGCTGCGCATGGTTTTGACGGCGAGATAATTGAACTCGTTGGTGTCGGTGCAGCCGCCGTTCCAGGCGATGCTTTCCAGGCGGTTGACGGTGCGGCCTTGAGAGTCGGTGGTGACGAAGGTTTCGTCGCG
>JBEKJJ010000166.1:0-16081 GCA_050011295.1 Bryobacteraceae bacterium | reverse complement strand
GTCGCTGTTTTCCTTTGGCTTCGGAGAGGGGAATTGAAAGCCGTTCCCCAATTCGAGGCCAGTGCTGCCGGGAGCGGCGCGTGAACGCCGGAATAGATTCTTGATGAAAGGTCGGCGCCGCGGCGAACCATGCGGCTCGGGATAGATTCGGGATCATGCCTCAAGTCATTGAGCGCTGCTTCCGAGAATCCCGCTATCGCGTCATCGCAGTTGCCAATTCGTCCCTCGTAGTTAGCTTCAAGTTTGTGGACGTGGCTCCCTCAGCCACAGTAACCGGGGTGCCTACTTTGAGAATGATTTCGGAAGGTAGCATCCCTGGAAGGTCCATGGCGACAACATAATATTGTCCAGGCGCCAGTCCTTCAAACGAGAATTGTCCCTTCTCGTCCGTTTCTGCGATATGAAGTGGGGTCGCAAAAACAAGTATCCCTCGCCCCACAGGACCATTAGAATCGCTCACTACTCCGCTCATGGATGCAGTACCGCGCGAGACGACAAGCTCTAAAGAGGCAGCCGATGACCCGCCGAGATCGATAGCGCCATCGACATCCCGCCCATTGAAGCGCATTGACTTTAAGTACAAGGGCGAAGGCAGGAGGCCGACAGTCACTTTATAAGGTGCGGGTTCCATCCCCGTTACGCGAAACTGGCCATCCGAATCAATCATCGCCGAGTCAAGGTAGTTTAGTCCATCCGTTGGCGTTAGAGTGATTTGAGGCCATGAGGACAATGGCGAGCCTTCGACAGCAACGTTACCTCGCAGTTCCACCGCTGGTTTCATTTCAACAACAACACGGTCGAGATCGCTATTACCAACAGAAATGGCTTGCCAAGCGACTAATGCGGGGCGATCCTCGGCGTCGACGTTTGATCTCGCTTCCAAAAAGTAGTTACCCGGTAAAACTCCATCAAACGAGAATTCCCCGCCTGCGCTCACACCCACAGAACGAGCTGATAAGCCGGGCGGGCGGCTGCCCTGACGAATCAGGGTCAGCTTGTCCGGGACGGCGGGGTCGCCGGACGCCGCATTCATGACCTTCCCCTTGATCTTGGAAACCGCAACCTTCTGCAGCTTCAGCTCGAGTGCGCGCGCCTGCGCGCCGGCGGCGAGTTCAACCGGAGCGGCGTCGGCGCGATCCGTAGCATCGGGATAATAGGTTGTGACGTAGATTTCTTGCCGGGCGTCGGACGATGCCGGTTTGACGGCTGGCGACATTGTCGGCGGCGCCACGGACACCGAATATTGGCCTGGCCGTAGGCCACCAATCGAGAATGCACCGTCTGCGTCTGTTGTTCCCGTGCCGCTTCCACCCAGAACCACGCAGTCGCCGCAGTCTTTAGGAGGTGAATACATGCTGATATTGACTGCCGCGCCGGGGAGGATTTCTCCTTCGTCATCAACCACCCTGCCGGCGATGATGCCCTGAGGAATCATCTTAATGACCAGGCCGGTGACTCTTTGGCCGCTCGTGATTCTCAGCATCTCGACGCTGGTTAGGTAACCGTTGCGCTCTGCTTCGACCAAATAGCCGCCTGGTGCAATGTCGTCGAATGCAAAATTTCCCTCCGCGTCGGTTTCTGTGACGCGATCCGGAAGTGACGCCACGGTCGCGTCCGCGAGGTTCAGACCGATAGACATCCGGGATGCGAGGTGAACCGTAGTGCGGCGCAGGAGCTTGCCGTCTGTTCCAGCGACGACACCAGAGACACTCGCCTTCTCAGCAGGAACGGGCGGTTGAGCTAAGCCGACGTTGAGGCAAACAACTCCCAGGAATGCCAGCGTGGCTACGCGCGTTTCACCGGTCGTCGTGCCCGTCACGTGAAAGGAACCGTCCTTATCATAGACCGAGACAAACAGGGGCAAAAATGGGCTTTCCGATGTAAAGGTCCCCGGGGGATCACAGCTTGTTCAGATCGATCCCCGGATCTAATCGCTCATCCGAGCGCAGCAGTTCATCCCAGGTCAACTCGTGCCCCTGGTACGCAGCCTCGCGGCCGAGCATCGCCGTCAGTGCCGACTCCACTCCAAGAGCCGCCTGATTATGCAGCTTGCCACTCGCCACGCTTTCGATGAAAGCCTTCTGCTTCTCCGGATCCGCTTGCGCCAGGTTGTCCGAGAACGAACCGCTGGCTGAGAATTGTCCGTCCGCGGCCGGTTTGTCGTTCTCGCCTGCGCCCCATAGCCATTTCTCTTCTCCCCATATTCCCAGCGCTCCCGAGTAAGGCGATTGCGAAGAGCCGCGGGTTCCGAAGAAACGCTCATTCACATCAAATTGACCTTTACCGAATTGCGTGGAGTTGAAGCTGACATCCACGTTGTTGGGATATTGAAAAACCACATCGAAATGCGAGTAGCATGTGTCGTTCGGGAAGTTGCGCCCGTTCCTCCCACCGCGTCCCGTAGCCTTCACCGGATGCCCCTGCAGCACCCAGTTGCAAATGTCGATGGCGTGGATATTCTGCTCAACGATGATGTCGCCCGAGATTACGCGATCCTGAATCCAGTTGCGCAGACGCGACTCCGGCTGCGCCGAATCCGGATAATTCAGCGCGATGCGCGGGCAGTAATAATAAGCCGCGCCGGAAGCGATTTCACCCAAGGCCCCCGCGTGAATGCGATTCACCAATTCGATATAGGGCGGCGCCATGCGAATCTGGAAACCCACGTCCAGGCTCACTTTTCCTTCCGCCTTCTTGCCGATTTCAAGAACGCGCCGGGTGCCCGGGACATCAATCGCCACTGGCTTTTCGCAGTACACATGCTTACCCGCGTCCACCGCGGCTGCCAGATGCTGCACGTGGAAGTACGGCGGCGTCGCGATAACCACGGCGTCAATTTCTTTGGATTCGAGGATCTCCTCATACGCATGCGGTCCCAGGAATGTCTTCTGGACGCCCGGCTGTCCTTTCGCGGCCGAAAGTTGATCCACCTGCTGCTTGGCTTTGTCCAACCGGTCCTGAAACATGTCGGCCAGCGCAGTGACGCGGGCATCCGTATTTTTCAGAATGGTTCCTAGATGCGTAGTACCGCGTCCTCCGCAGCCCAGCAATCCCACGCGTACCGCCGAGTTGGCTTGTAGGCCGCGCACCACTTGCGGTTTCAGAATGGTGAACGCAGCCGCGCCCGTTGCGGCCGTCAGGAACTTGCGGCGGCCCATGTCTTCGCTATTCATTATTAGTCTCCCTCAGCCGATCAGTTTTTCTAAGTACGCCTTTGACGCGCGGATATCCTCGGCCTGCTTCGCTCCGCTAATCTCGCGCTCAATCGTCAGCGGATTCTTATAACCCACCTTCTTCAGCAACCCGATGATCACGGGAAAATCCACTTTCCCCTGCCCAATGGGAACCTCGCGGCCCAGCTGCTTGGGCTCGGTCGGATACAAACCATCCTTCGCGTGTATACCCATAATATATGGTCCCAGCAACTCCACCGCATCCACTGGATTCGCTTTTCCGTAAAGAATCAGATTGGCCAAATCGAAGTTGACTCCAACATTGTCCAGACCGACATCCTTGATCGCGCGCACCAGAGTGATGGGCGTCTCTTGACCAGTTTCGCAACGAAATGTCTGTCCGTTGTCCTTCAAATATTGCGCCACAGTGCGGATGGCCGCCACGCTTTCGGTGTAGACCGGGTCATTAGGATTCTCAGGCAGGAATCCGCAGTGCGTCTGGACGCCCGGGATTCCAGCCTTCTTAGCGAAATCCGAAACCTGTTTGATGCGCGCAATCCGTGCCTCGCGGGACTTGCGCGGCACCAGGCCGATAGTCTCAGGCCCTTTGTAGAAGTCATAAATCTCGGGCCCCGGACCGCCCGCGATTGCGGACGTCACCTCCACGCCGTACTTTTCCACGGCCGCGCGCAGCTCCGCGACAGTGGCGTCATCGAACACGCCAATCGACAACTGACAGGTTGGAAATCCGAGATCGTGTACGCGTTTGATGACGGCGTCGGGATTCTTAGACAGGCCAGTGACCACGCCCAGCCGCATCGGTTTTTTATCCTGTGCCTGGACCACCGCGCCGAGCGCCGTGACGGCGGCCGCTGCTTCGAAGATTTCCCGCCTGGTTAAGATTGTTCGCATTAGCGTTAGTGTATCGCGCCCGTAGGGCAGGATGGCATCCTGCGCGCGGTTGTCAACCGCGCATTGCTCACTATGTTTGCGGCATCATTAAGAGAGCTATGCGCACCCTGTTGCTTGCGTTCTTGTCCGCGCTCTCGCTAACAGCCCAGACCACCAGCGGCTGGAAGTTGATATGGAGCGATGAATTCAACGCCCCCGCGGGTACGCTTCCCAATCCCGCGAACTGGAACTACGATCTCGGCAACAACGGAGGCTGGGGGAACGGCGAAGCGGAGGTCTACACCAACTCACCCAACAATGTTTTTCAGGACGGCAAAGGCAATCTCGTCATCCGCGCCATTCGGGATAGCTCGGGCAATTTCACATCAGCACGGCTGCAAACGGGTGCTCCCGGCGCATCCACCCAAACCACCGATCTGAGCTGGCAGTACGGCAGAATCGAGGCCAGGATCAAGCTTCCCTTCGGCCAGGGCGTGTGGCCCGCGTTTTGGATGCTAGGCGAGAACATCGACACGGTGAGCTGGCCCGAGTGCGGCGAAGTGGACATCATGGAGAACTTTGGGACCTTCAACAACAATCTCTCCATCAACAACGCCACCACGCACGGGCCCGGCTATTCCGGCGCAAACGGCATAACCGAGGCTTACACGCTACCCTTTGGCGAAACAGTTTCGGACGATTTTCACGTATACGCCATCGAGTGGTCCCAGAATTCCATCGATTTTTTCGTCGACGGCGCATCCTATCACCACGTAACACCCGCATCGCTCCCCTCAGGAACGCAGTGGGTTTTCAATAATCCCTTTTTCGTCCTCTTGAACCTGGCGATAGGTGGGCCCAATACCTTTCTCGGCACGCCCGATCCAAACGCGCCGTTTCCCGACCAGGAAATGCTGGTGGACTACGTCCGCGTCTATCAGCCCGTTGCAATCTCGACAGCCACGCCCATGATCACACCCGGCGGCGTGGTGAACGCGGCATCGTATCTGGGAGAGATCGCGCCTGGCAGCCTCGCCAGTGTCTACGGCAACAATTTCGCGGACCCTACTGTCACGGATCATCCGCCCGCCGCTCCCAACTTTCCCACCAAATTTGACGGCGTAACGGTAAGCGTGGACGGCGTGAACGCCGCGCTGGTCTACGTCTCCGCGACACAAATCAATTTCCAGGTGCCCTGGGAAACGAAGCCAGGCCTCGCGGTAAATATCCAGGTGACGCGCAACAGCGTGGACAGCAACGTTGAACCCATCACCATCGCAGCGGCTGCATCGCCATCCATGTTCCTGAACGATTTCACCAATGGCATCGCCTGGGTCACGGGAGCCGGATGCACTGGCGAATGCGCCGTCACCGGAGGCACACAGTACCAACTCTGGGCCAACGGATTAGGACCGAAAAATTCGCCGCAGTCGGACGGCGTGCCCGCCGTCTCCGCAGGATCGCTTACGTCGCTCGAAGTGCCCGGCAGCCCAGCCAGTTGCCAGTTGACCATCGGCGGCCAATCAGCGATCGTGGACTATTGCGGCGCAGCTCCCGGCTTGATCATCGACCAAGTCAACTTCACCTATCCCTCCGGAATTTCAACCACCGTCCCTTATGTGGATGCGACTCTCACTATCGGTGGCGCCACCGGCCGATTCCGATTGCCGACGCCCGCGGCTGCCACTTCCGATCAACGCGCCGCTCAGTTACTCGCGCAGATGACTCCGGATGAAAAATTCCAGCTAGTGGCCGGCGCCGGTGGGCCCGTCACCAACATTCCGACGCTGCCGCGTGGAGCGGGAGGGTTTATCCCAGGCATTCCGCGCCTCGGCATCCCCGCTCTCTATTTTTCCGACGGAAGCGTGGGAGTTGCCAATAGCCAGGCGCCAGCCACGGCGCTGCCTTCATCCATCGCGAGCGCCGCCAGTTGGGACCTGGATCTCGCCTATCAATACGGAACAGTGATCGGCGCCGAAATGCGAGCCTACGGCCTCAACGTGAATCTCGGCGGCAATACCAATCTCATCGGACGCGAGCCGCGCGATGGCCGCACCTTCGAAACCAAAGGCGAAGATCCTTTCCTGGCCGGCAACATTTCCGCCGCTCACATTCGTGGAACTCAGGATCAGTATGTGATCGGAGGGTTGAAGCATTTCGCCTTCAACGACCAGGAAACTGGACGAACGTTCGCCAATGTGGAGATTGACGAACGAAGTGGACGCGAGAGCGACTGGCTGGCATTCGAGATCGCTCTGAAAGAGTCGAACGTTCAGTCCGTGATGTGTTCCTACAATCTCATCAACAATGTGTACGCTTGCGAGAATCCGCACTCGCTGACCGATGTCCTCAAAGGTGACTGGGGTTTCCCGGGTTTCGTGATGTCGGATTGGTGGGCCACGCACAGCACCGTCGCCGCCGCGCTAGCTGGTCTCGATCAGGAACAGCCCGATAACGCCTTCTTCGCGGATCTTCCACAAGCAGTCGCCGGCGGCCAAGTCCCGCAGTCGCGTATCGATGACATGGTGCATCGCGTTTTACGCGCGATGTTCGAAGTTGGACTCTTTGACCATCCCGAGTCCCTTGGCCCCGTGGATACCGTCACTGATCAAGCCGTGGCGCAAAAGGTGGAAGAGCAGGGAGCCGTACTGCTCAAAAATTCCGGCGGACAACTTCCGCTCAATGCTTCCACCGTGAGCTCCATCGCCGTAATCGGATCGCATGCCGATGTCGCCGTCCTCTCCGGCGGCGGCTCCGCGCAGGTTCATCCCACCGGTGGCCCGGCGCTCACCGAAGGCTATCCGTGCCAGCCATGCTGGTCGCAAGTGATTTGGGATCCGTCCTCGCCGCTCCAAGCCATCCAGGCCGCCGCGCCGAACGCAACCGTAAAATTCGATCCCGGAACGAATGCGCCCAGCGCAGCGTCGCTAGCAGCTTCCTCATCCGTCGCGATAGTCTTCGTCAGCCAATGGGCCAGCGAAGGCATGGATCTGCCAAGCCTCAATTTCACGGATGTGATTCATAATCCGCCCATCGATCAGGACGCGCTAGTGGCCGCAGTCGCCGCAGCCAATCCTCATACCATCGTCGTCATGGAGAATGGAGGCGCGCAGGTGCTGCCATGGCTCGGTGCAGTCAGCGCGGTTCTGGAAGCATGGTTTCCGGGACAGCGCGGTGGCGAAGCCATCGCCAATATTCTGTTCGGCGCCGTCAATCCATCGGGAAAGCTCCCCATCACGTTCCCAGCCAGCGTTTCGGACCTTCCGCATCCGCAGATCGCTGGATCGCCCAACGTGAGCACGCCGTTCCCTGTGGATTACTCGGAAGGGCTGTTAGTGGGCTACAAATGGTACGACGCCAAGAACATCACGCCCGCATTTCCCTTCGGCTTCGGTTTGTCCTACACCACGTTTTCATTTTCGAATTTGAATGTCGTCAATGATCAGGTAATCTTCGACGTGACAAATACGGGTCCCGTTTCTGGCGCAGAAGTTGCACAAGTATATGTGGCCCTGCCGGCCAGCACGAACGAGCCTCCCAAGCGCCTGGTTGGATGGCAGAAGGTCTTCTTACAGCCAGGCGCGCAGCAGCAAGTGACCATCACAATCAGCGCGAGCGATCCATCGCATCCGCTGTCTTGGTGGGATGTCACATCCAGCAGTTGGCAAACCGCGACGGGCGACTACCCAGTGTATGTTGGCAACTCATCCAGCGCGGCGAATCTAACATTGGCTGGGTCATTTCACGTGGGAGCATAGCTGGGCACAGCCCCGTGGCGCACGCACTCATGCGTGCCGTCTCGACACTCGTGTCGAGACCGTTCAATAAATCTGATTCCCCGGAAGCGTCGACTTCAGCACCCCATTCTCAGCCGACAGCTTGTACGCCAGCCCACCGCTCCCACTCCACGATTTCAGATTGAACCCTCCGGCTGCGGCAGTCAGCCGGTAGACCGAGACATCGCGGTAAGTGAGCGCAGCATTCGGCACACACTTCTCGGGCAACCCCGGAGTCCGAAGAAAATAAGCAGCGCCTACGCCCGTGACGCGAGCACTGCCATCCGCATCCACAAGAACCGCTGTCTTTTCGTCGATCCCGATCCCAAAAGGCGCAGGCGTCCGGCCATCGGTCGCGATTCGCGCCAGAAAAGCAATCAGCCGTCCCATGCGGTCGCGCGCCACGAAATGGCTGTCGGTGATTTTGCCCTCAAGCAGCGGCACATGCAGAAAATCGCGGGTGATGGTCACCCTCTCATCAAAAGGATTAGTCAGCGCCTCGCTCGATTTCACGGTGTCCTTCAACGCCCCGAAGCTGTATTCGCCCAGAACGGCCAAGCCCGCGCTGGTACCGCCCACCGGCACACCCTTTTGGATCGCCGAGTTAATAGCTTCTTCCACCGGAGTGCCCCGCCAGAAATTGATGTAGTTATCCTGGCTGCCACCGGCGATGAACACGGCAGCCGCCTTACGGATTTTCTCGGCCACGAACGGCTGCCCGGCGAGCTCGCGTGAGGTGACAAGGAGAGTCTCCACCGAACTCACTGCCGGGCAAAGATTCCGGATGTAGGAATTGTAGGCATCCGTTCCCGACGCCCGCAGCACCACGAAACTGCCCGCGCCCGCGTGCTCGCACATCCACCGAAAGGCGGCATCCTGATCCTGGCCGCCTCCCATCAATGCAATTCTCGAACCAGCTACCCCCACGGAAGGACACAGCAAGCTCGCGCATAGAACTCCGCGGAAAATTCGATCAATCTGCATCATCCGGAGTGGGCTTCAGTGCGGTACTATTTTTAGATTACAATCGACGCTACGTATGCCATAATATATCGTACCGAGCGTTCATTAGGGACCGGTAGGGGGTGCCTGGTTCTCGGGTGGCCCTACCTCTGCCCCAAGTTTAGAGAAGCATGCCACTCGAATGTGCCGTTTGCCATACCAGCAACCCACCGGGATCTTTTGCGTGCGTTAACTGCAGCAATCCGATGGGCTCGGTCGACCCGCATGACGATGCCACCGCGGTAGATATCCCCTTCGTTCGTGATGAGTCTCCCGATGGTTCTCTCACCCCTGGAACGCTGTTAGCAGACCGCTACGAAATCGTGAAGATGCTCGGTGAAGGCGGCATGGGCGCGGTGTACAAGGCCATGGACCGCGAGTTAGACCGGATCGTGGCTTTGAAAGTAATCCGTAGCGAACTCGCCGACAAGCCCGACATCCTGCAGCGCTTCAAGCAGGAATTGATCCTGGCGCGTCTGGTAACGCATCGCAACGTCATCCGCATCTTCGATCTAGGCGTAGCCGGCAACGTGAAGTTCATCACCATGGACTTCGTGGAGGGCCGGGATCTGAAGAGCGTGATCACCGAGCAGCGCAAGCTCCCCGCCGCGAAGGCCTGCGATATCATTCGCCAGGTTTGTCTCGGCCTCGAAGCCGCGCACGGCGAAGGCGTGGTCCACCGCGATCTCAAACCCCAGAACATCATGCTGGATTCCCAAGGCCGCGTCTACCTGATGGACTTCGGCCTGGCGCGATCCATGGAACTGGTCGGCATGACCAGAACCGGCGCGCTGCTGGGAACGCCTGCCTATATGTCACCGGAGCAGGCCAAGGGCGAAAAAGTGGATGCGCGCACGGATCTGTTTTCGCTCGGCGTCATTTTTTACGAGTTGGTAGCCGGCGTCCTGCCGTATAAAGCCGACACCATGATGGCGACCCTGATCAAGCGAGCTAAAGAGCCTCCGGTCCCGCCCAACCAGGTTGAGCCGTCCATACCACCCGCCGTCAACGACGTGATCATGAAGTGCCTCCAGATCAAGGCGGATCGCCGTTATCAGCATGCCGGAGAAATTCTCGCCGATCTCGGCTTCAACTCGGCGTTGCAAGCGTCCACAGTGCAATCGTCCGTGATCGCCTCGCAATCCGTATTCGAAGTGGCTTCCAATTTAACGCCTGGCAGCCAGTTCGGACCGCGTTATCGCATTGAAGCGTTGCTCGGTGAAGGCGGCATGGGCAAGGTTTATAAAGCCTACGACAGCGAAGTGGGCCGCACCGTGGCTCTGAAGCTGGTGAAGCCCGAGCTAGCCAGAAATCCAGTTTCCATGGAACGGCTGAAGCAGGAGTTGCTGCTGGCCAGCCAGATAACGCACAAAAACATCCTGCGCATTCACGATCTCGGAGATGTGGGTGGGCTGAAGTTCATCTCTATGGCCTACGTGGATGGCAAGGATCTCCACAGCCTCATCGCCACCGAGGGAAAGCTCCCAATCGATCGCGCGGTTGCGATTACGCGGCTGCTTTGTCTCGCGCTCGAAGCCGCCCACAATGAAGGCGTCGTTCATCGGGACCTGAAGCCGCAAAACGTGCTGATGGATTCGAACGGCCAGGTATTTGTCTCGGATTTCGGTTTGGCCAAGTCGCTCGAAGGTCCATCCACGATGATGACCACCACCGGGGAAGTTCTGGGAACTCCCCGCTACATGTCTCCGGAACAGGCCGAATCGAAATCGGCCGATAACCGAAGCGACCTCTACGCCCTGGGATTGATTCTTTACGAAATGGTCACCGGAGACCTGCCGTTCGGCAGCGAATCCATCATGCAGACCATGTATCAGCGGGTCACGCAGGATCCCAAGAGCCCGCAGTTGCTGAATCCCGACGTGCCGGATTATCTGTCGGAGATAATTCTGCGCTGCCTGAAGCGGGATCCGGAGCAGCGCTACCAGCATGCGCGCGATATTGTGGTGGATCTCGACCGTGGCGCAGGGGCTCCCTCTGACACTGTCCCGCCCGTCAGCGTTCGGCCGGCCAGTCTCTCCCCCGATGCGTCATTCTCGCCGGCCAGCACCAAACGGAATCCGGCTTTGGTATGGTCCGTGGTGGGCGTACTGGCCCTACTAGCGCTGATCTTCGCCGTGCCCCGATCCCGGCAGTTAGTTCTCGGGTGGGTACCAGGCTCCTCGAAATCCACTGCCGGGCTATCGCGCAACGCGAAGTTCGTCGCCATCCTGCCGTTCCGCACTCTCGGGGATGACCCTTCGCTCGACGACGCGGCCAATGGAATCGTGGAAGCGCTTTCCGCCAAGCTCTTTCAACTGAAAGATGTCCATCTCGCGTCGCCAGCCGCGGCCGCGAAAGTGAATCCCAAGGACCCCATGACCCAGATCGCGCAATCGTTGGGCGTGAAGCTACTGGTGCAGGGAAGCGTCCAAGGAAGTGGCGACCGCATGGCGATCGTGGTGAGTTTGGACGAGCCCGCCACGGGGCGCCGCATTTGGACCCAGCAGTTCTCTGGCCTGAAGCAGGACCTGCTCACGCTTCAGGATCAGATTTATTCCGGGCTCCTCACAGCCTTCGATCTGAAGCTCACCAATGAAGAACTCGCCAAGAGCACCGGGCACTTCACCGAAAACGTCGGCGCTTACGCACTGTACCTGAAGGGGCGCAGCCTGTTGCGCTCCGGACAGCGTGATGAGAAGAATCTGCAACAGGCCCTTGAGCTATTCAACGGCGCGACGGTCAAAGATCCCGGCTTCACGCTAGCCTATACCGGAATCGCGGATACCTGCCGCTATCTCTACACTCTGAAGAAGGACGGCACCTGGGCCGTCAAGGGATTGGGCGCAGCGAATCGCGCGCAAGAATTGAACGATACTTTGCCCGAGGTTCATTTCGCTTTAGGAAGCCTCTACACAGCGACCGGGAAAAGCGCGGAAGCAGTATCCGAATTGAAGCGCGCTCTCGAACTTGCTCCCAACTCCGATGATGGGTATCTGCGTCTGGGCCGCGCCTATCTCAACATGGGTCAAAAAACGGAAGCGCTGGATGCGTATCAACACGCCATTGACGCCAATCCTTACTACTGGTCCAACTACAATATGCTGGGCGTTGCCCACTACAAGTTTGGTGACAATGCGGAGGCCCTGAAAGCGTTCCAGCGCGTCACCGAACTGGATCCCCAGAATCCGAACGGCTGGAGCAACATCGGCCTGGTGACCCAACACGAAGGCAATTGGAGCGAGGAGTTGCCCGCGTTTCGCAAAGCCTTGGACCTGCAGCACTCCGTAGATAACTATTCAAACCTGGGCACCGCTTATTTCTTTTTGGGCAAGTACGATGATGCCCTCTCCAATTTCACGAAAGCGTCGGAGCTAAGCCCGCAGCAAGCTGTCTATATCGGGTTCCTGGCGGATTGTTATCGCCGGATGGGGCAGGCCGTGAAAGCGCGGCAAACCTATGATCGAGCGATTTCGCTTACCTATCAAGCCCTCCAAACCAATCCCAGGGATGCCAGGTCTCTCGATGAGCTGGCCGTTTATTACGCCAAGGAAGGGGACACCACGCGGGGTTTGGAATTCATACACAGGGCCCGGGGGATCGATGCCTCCGACGTTGACCTTCTCTACGACGAAGCAGTGATCAACACACTCGCCAACCGCATGCCGGAAGCTATCAGGAATTTACAGGAAACACTGACCAAAGGATATGCGCCGCGGGCGATCCTCAGCGATCCTGACTTGACCCCGTTACGCCAGCAGCCTGACTTCCAGACGATGCTGCAGAAGTTTCAACCGAAGACGGGTTCGTAGCCGCGCGAAGTCCTGGGGGCGCTGGAGCCCCGTTTGAGGAGATTGATCTGGGAGTCAAGACGTACCTGTACCAGTAGTACTTCTTTGCTCTTATCATTTTGATTTCTTATTCCGGTAGCAAAGGTGCTGTGTTATGCTTTGGGGGAGGTTTGCCATGCGCTCGGTGTTTATCGGTTCAACTCTTCTCTTCGCGCTCGTTTCGTTAGCGCTTGCGGACACCGAACCGGTCCCCATTGACCCCCATTTGGTCGCAGCCACCGGCGGCGACGCGACGCCCATTGGCGACGGGTTGACAATACAACTCTCCACGGGAGGCGGAGGCATCTTCGTATTTAACAACAACACCGGCGGCAACCTGGCGGAAATCGATCTCACCATCCCCGTCTTGTCGCCATTCAGCTTGAATGTCACAACCTTTCCCGTCGGAGCATTATCCGGGTTCGGGACCAGCTTTCCGGTCCAGTGCCCTGCCGGTGAACCCACCACTGCGTCGTGCCTGACGCTTAGCCTCCTGCTCGCACCCGGAACAACCTTAGGGGCCGAGGGGACGAATTTCATCCTGGATTTTGACTTTCCGCATACCGCTCTCGACAATCTCGTGGCCAGCGGACAATACACGGGCGGCACTGTTACCGACGGGTTGGTTGGCGACTGGATTCCCAGCGTCTTTGCCAACGTGGTTCCGGTGGACGTTACTCCCGAACCTGAGAATATGATTGTCATGCTGCTGGCTGGAGTCGGCATGATAGTTTATAATCGCCGCCGTAAAGTTTCTCACTAACTTCCCTGTAACGTTAGCGTTTCAGTAGTACCTCTCAATGTTCCTATTGTCCCGCGCCTTGCCGCGGGCGTTTATGGACGAGCAGCCGGCACTCGCGCTTCGTGGGGCAGGCGCTTTCGCCTGCCAACAGAACGCCTCTCAATGCACCGGCACGGATGCCAGGAACGCACTGACCCCGTTCCAAACAATCTGCACCCCGATGCAAACCAGCAGAAACGACGTCAGCCGCACGATTACAGTCGTGCCCGTCACTCCCAGGATTCGCGCCAGCCGGTCCGCGAAGCCGTAGCATAGGAAAATGCTCAACGCGATGACAGCCGATCCCACAATCGATGCCAGAATCGCCAAAATGTTTAGCCCGGCATGCGAAGCGTTGGCGCCCAGCGTGACGGCCACCGAAATCGATCCCGGGCCCACCGTCAGTGGCAGCGTGAGCGGGTAGAATGCCTGGTGAAATATATCCTGCGGATGCGCGCTGTGATGCATCCCTTCCCTGTTTTCGTCGTCGCGCCGCTTCAGCAGATTCCAGCCCGTGGCAATGACAATCAATCCTCCCCCCACCTGCACCGCCGGCAGCGAAATTCCAAAGAAGGCCAGAATGTGTGTCCCGATCAGGTACGAGCCAACTAGCAGGAAGAAACTGTTGATGGCAATCTGCCGCGAGAGCGTCCTCCGCGCGGCTGGTTGATAGTCCCTTGTCAACGATAGAAAAATTGGGCTTCCACCCAGCGGATCCACGATGGGGAAAAGAGCGCTGACAATAAGGATAATGTTTCGGACGGTTTGCATCGCAGCCTCTCTGGTGAGTTTCGCATGTTAGCATGGATACGCGCGTGGGAGACCCAAGGAATACGCTGCCCGAACCGCAAGTCCTGCTTCGAGGCCGGCTGAAAAGATGATGCCGGAAGCGGAGCATTACACGCTGGACTCGACCCTGGACAGCGTGGAAAAAATCGAGCATCTGGTTCTGGAACATGCGCGGCGCGCCGGCTTCTGTGACATCAGCCTGGAACAGATCGCCTTGGCTGTACACGAAACGGCCGCCAACGCCGTGTTTCACGGTAACAAGGAAAGCGCCGGGAAGAAAGTCTCGCTCGACATCCACGCAACCGCGAACCAGCTCAAGATCGTAATTACCGATGAGGGAAACGGATTCGATCCCGCGAAGATACCGGACCCTCTGGCGCCCGAAGAAATGTTCCGTGAGCGCGGCAGGGGAGTCTATCTGACTCGCGCCTTGATGGATGAATACCACGTCAGTTGCGGAGCCAGTGGAAGCGAAGTTACTTTGGTGAAATATCTGAAGCAGCCAGATCCGGACCGGGAACACACCTGACGTAGCAGCGTGGAAAATCGTCGAAAAGGCGGCGCCAAATGTGTGACAAGATGCGAATTGTAGCCCCGCGCGTCAGCAAGGGGACCAGCGTCTTCACCGGAGTCGGTGCCTCTGTCTCCCTTACGCCCTTCTCTCTTACTGCCCGCCTCACGAAGCCGGATGATGCTTCACCACGGTAAGCGTAACTTGTGACGGATACTGCTTGGAATGATGTACCGCATTATGCGCCACCACCGCCTCGGTCTCATCAAAGTTCTTCCCACCCGTATTCAGATTCCGGTCGAAGCGTGGAAAATTGCTGCTCGAAACCTCAATGCGGATTCGATGGCCCGCCGGGAAAAAGTTGCTGGTGGTCATCGGCTGCAGCGCCACCTTGTACACTTTACCCGCCTCCATCCAGACCGGCGGCTTCTCGTATCCGTCGCGATAACGCAGCCGTTGGATAGTCTCATCTAAGTTGTATGCGGTTCCGTCCGGATATACGTCCAGCACCTTCACCGTGAAGTCTGTATCTTTCGCGTCCGACGATACGTAGAGCGTCACATCGATTGGGCCGCTCACTTCGGTTCCCTCTTTTAATGGATCGGAAGTGTAGACCAAAATATCGGCGCGAGCCTCCATTTTCCGTTGATCGAAAGCGCCCGCCGTAATCGCGTTGCCTGTACAGCAGACATTCCCGCCGTACGACGGAACCGGGTTCATGGGATCGTAAACGAAGCCGTCGGAATTGTCACTTGCGGGCTCGCCGGAAGTAAGCGCGCCGTCTCCATACAGGCTATTTGCTCTTCCACCGCTCGCCAGATACAAAGTCACTGGCTGAGCACCTTCAGGCGGCCAGGTCTCAGACGTCTGCCACTTATTCAATCCCATGGTGAAGTAACGGACCTTCGGCATGGTTTCGAGAACATGATTGTTCTCGCCCTTGAGAAAGAAATC
Source organism: Bryobacteraceae bacterium (assembly GCA_050011295.1). GTDB lineage: Bacteria > Acidobacteriota > Terriglobia > Bryobacterales > Bryobacteraceae > Palsa-89. Next base: position 377 of record JBEKJJ010000166.1, on the reverse strand, counting down.
GAACCAGTCGTAAGTAAGCGCGTCATAATCAAGACGTGCGTCGCCCATGCTGCGCTCACCGACGATGGTATCCTCGGTCGCCCGCTTGTAGCCGCAGTGCCCCACCGGCGCGATGATAGCGTACTGCTGTTTCGCAATCTCAGGCCGCGCGGTTTTGCGAACGTAGTTATAAGCGGCCAGATTGGGGCCGATGGATACGTCGTACCACGACATAAACCAAAATCCCGGAACGTTGATGGGATGGTCATCATGCCAAAGCCCTCCGCGATACCAGGCCGGGTCATTGGGAGTGCGTTTGATCATCGCGCCCCCGGTACCCACTTCCATGCGGTCCGCGAAGATCCCGTGCGGAGCGTCCACGGCTTTGAGGATGTCCA
>JBEKJJ010000165.1:0-16088 GCA_050011295.1 Bryobacteraceae bacterium | reverse complement strand
GGCGAGATTGCGTGCGGCAGCTTGCACCGAAGGTCCAGTATCCTCAACGACCTTGCGCAACTGCCTCGTGCTGTTTCCGCCGAACACGACGAAGTGCTAGCGTTTCTGGAGCAGCATCGGCTCTTCGGCAAAGGCATCGGTTGGATCGACGCACACTTGTTGGCCTCGGCCGCTCTCACGCACTGCCGTCTTTGGACTCTCGATTCCCGCCTCGGCGACGCTGCGGCATCGCTCAAGCTCGGCGCAAATAATTAGTGAGAGAATCGCTCGCGATCGGCCTCTAGATAGGCATGATATTGGCCATGAATACTGCTTGCCCAGGCTGTGGGTCGCGCGATACGCGGCGCGCCCATCGAAACGGAATCATTGCCGCTTTGCTGAACCGTTTTCTCGTCGATCCGTATCGCTGCAGGAGTTGCCGGCGCCGCTTCTTTCGTCGAACGGCTCGGACGCTGCCTGACCATGCTCTGCAAGAAACTTACCGAACGCAGTCAGCCGGCGAGTGATGCTGCGGCAGCGCTCAGGTGAAGCTGCGAATCGCCGCCGCTTCGTCGTCGAAAACTTCGAACACCGTATAGAGCTTGGTGATCTGCAATAGATCTTTCACGCGCTTGCTCAACCCCAGCAGCTTCAGTTGGCCCCCGTGATTGGTCACAGTCGTATAGCTCGAAACCATCTCTCCGATCCCGGAGCTGTCAATGTAGGAAACTTCACTCAGGTTAACCAGAATCTTCTTGTCGCCCTTGGTGGCCAGATCCCGAATCGCATCGCGAAACTGGCTGGCGCCTTCTCCCAAAGTAATTCGTCCGGCGGCATCGATTACCGTTACGCTGCCTACTTGGCGGATCGTTAATTTAACGCTCACAAAATTGGAACCTCCTGCGTTTGTCTCTTGGATCTCGTATTAACTGGCCTTGGCCAGGTACTTCACCATCCGTACTTCGGTGCCACCGGGCTGTGCCCGGCGAACTTGAAACTCGTCCACGAAGGCCTGGATCAGCAGCAACCCCCGTCCTGACTGGCGGAGCAAATTCTCCTCCGCCAGCGGATTCGGCAAGTTATTCAAGTCAAACCCTTCGCCTTCATCCGCGATCACGACAGTCAGCCGGTCAGCCGCTTTGGTGACGGACAAATGCACTTTTTTGCGGGAATTGTAGCGATTCCCATGCACCACCGCGTTCACCATGCCTTCCCGGACCGCCATCCCGATCTGGTGCAACTGTTCCTCCTCGAACCCAACGTCGACGGCATCCGCTAGCACCGCCGCTTCCGCGACCTCTACGCTGTCCAGATTGGAATCGAGCAGCATTTTTCGTTCTGCCATAGCTTCGCGTGCGGACCTGCAGCGTTGCCAAGTCGAATGTTTACAGTAGAATACTCGGGTAGGGAAAGTCAAGGCACGCAAGGGCCTTGGAGACTCGCGTCGTTCGGCTAACTTTGTTCTATAGAGACGTGGGTAACAATGAAATCAGTGCACACGATTCTGAGGATACACGACTCGAACTCAATCAGATGCTCAACCTTCCGGAATCGGATAAATGAATTTCGTCATAGAGCCAGTCCAAGCGGCGAGGTCCATCGATCAGTTGGCCCTGAATCCCTGAATTTCAAAGTCAGTCACATCCGATAGTCGAAGGAGACCAACTGATCGTGGTATGCACCGAGCACTCGGAGAAGAACGCCCCGCAACTCGCCGAACGAATTTGCTGTCCTTAGCTCGATCGATTGAATCCACGAATCGTGAGGCATCGCGGATCCGGCGATACAGGTTTCTGAAAAGAAACCGCGCAAGGATCCAGAAGCGGAATCGTTTCGCCGTTCCATTACTTGACCGGCAGAAGCACCGAATTGCTGGACGCGCCCCCGATCTCGATCACCACCGCCTGATTGCCTGACTGCAGCGACGCTGGGAGCTGAACATTTACTTGGTTCAATCCAACAAACCCCGGCGCAAGCCCGCTAAATTGAACCGTGCCCTTTTGTCCGCCGATGGTGACCGTTGGTTGCGCAATCGTCGTCTGCCCACTTCCCGCCGCACCATCCGCAGGAGTACTCGAAACCGCGCCCAGGCCCGTGCAATAAATCAGCATCACTTCACCAGGAGAAGCCGGATGCCCCGTATCGGCCAATTGATAGTCGGCGTGTACAATCACACCGAAGGTTTGTCCGCCGGAACTGTAGTTGATGATGCCGGGCTGCGCCGCGAGCACCGGAACCATTACCGTTGCACTGGTGGCGCCGTTGTTCATCACCGCGATCGAGGCGTTCGATTCCGGCGCCACCTCCCACGGAACCTGGAAGTTGATCTGGTTCTGACCATTTACGTTGTCCACGGCAAAGATCGGCGCCGGCGTTCCGTTTACCAGCACAGAGACTTTGAGGAATTGCGTCGGCAAAGGTAATCCCGAAGTCAGGTTGATGCCGGTGCTGCTCGTGACATTCGTGCCAAAAAGCGAAGCAATTTCGCCGCCCGTGATGCCAGTGGAATTGAAGCTGGCGCCATTCACCACACCGTTTTCGGCAATCGCAGGCGGCGAAGCAATCGCCAGTTTGAATACCGCGCCGGTTCCAAAGGCTCCACCGGCATAGGTCACTCCATAGAGATTCCCGTCGCTCGCTTGGATGATCCCCCGGCCGCTAGCGCCGTCCGCGCAGTTGGCCGTCATGCAGAAATTGTAGAGGGTGGTCAGTGTGCCAGCCGGAGTGATCTCGAAGATGGTGCCGGCCTGGGCGCTTCCGCCCGAGGACGTGGTTCCATAGAAGTTGCCGTCCTGGCCCGGAGTCAGAGCGGCGGCTGCGCTGCCGTCCATGCCGTTAAAAGCGTGGAGCGTGGTCAACGCCCCGTTACGCGTGATCTTGAAGACCGTACCGTTACCGTTCGGCCCGAGCGCGCTGGCGGTACCGTACAGGTTTCCATCGGGACCTTCTACGAGCGGAGTTTCCGGAAAAGCTCCATCCGGCGCGCCGGTGAAGTTATAGATCGTTTCAAACGAACTGCCGGATAAGATCTTGAAGATCGTACCGCAACCGTTGGACAAAACCGTTCCTCCCACGGATTTCAGGTGGCAGGAACCGCTACCGCCAGCGACGGTGGTGCCGTACAAGTTACCGTCGCTGGCTAGAATCACGCTGTTGGCACCCGTACCATCTGACCCATTGCCGCTGAAGTTATACAGCACCGTCTCAGTCCCAGCGGGGGTAACTTTGAAAACATTTCCTGCGCCGAGCAGAGGATCGGTGACATTCGAGCCGCCGAACTGGCTGGTGCCGTAGAAGTTACCGTCCGAGCCGAGCGACAATGAGAGTTCGTTGGTGCCGCCTTGTCCGGTTCCACTAAATAGAAATATTCGAGTGAGACTGCCCTGCGGCGTCAGTTGGAAGACGGTTCCTTCATTTCCAATAATGTCCACACCTGGCGTGCTTATGAAGGGGTTCCCATCCCCGTAGGATAGCCCGTATAGATCGCCGTTTTTGCCGGCAATCAGGGAGTCGGCGCCTGAAAGCTCGTCAAAACTGTAGAACTCGCTCAGCGTACCCGACGGTATCATTTTGAAAATCACGCTGGAGCCTGCGCCGCCGGTTGAGGTGACACCGTAGAAATTGCCGTCCACACCTTGAACCAAGATGGCCGGATTGGAGCCGTTGAAGCCCGCCACGCTTGCGAGCCGTGTATAGGTCTGGGCTTCGGCGCCGATCGCCGCCGCAGCGCATAAAAGAACAAAAGCGCGGGCTTTTCGCTCGACCATTCTTACAGTTTATCAGTGGTGAACGCCACTCCAGCACAACTGGATCCCGAGCGAGATCAGCCACAGCGACAGCGCTACCCTCAGGACTCGCTGCGGAGCGATCGCCGCGAGATACGTTCCCGCAAATGCCCCCGCCACGCCGCCGATAATGAGCTTGATCAAGATGGCCGCGACGTAGTTGCCCGCAGTCAATTGGAATCCGCTGCCAACCAACGATACGCAGAGACCGAAAAACAGGTCCGTTCCAACTACCTGCGCCGCTGTGAGCGGAGTGATCGCAAGCAGCACCAGCGAACCTAATGCGCCCGCGCCTGCCGACGAAAAGCCCACTTCCGCGCCGATCGGCAGCGTGATGAACGGCAGCCATCGAGAGTAGTCCCGTGCCGGCTTCTGATCCGGCCGCAACCACACCCGGTAGAGATTAAGCGCGGCAATCAATACGATGGTGGAACCGAGCGCCGCGTTTAGAATCCCCTGGCGCCCGGGCACATTCAGCTTGGCCAGGATCAGCGAGCCCGCGATCACTCCCGGCAGTCCGCCCGCCAGCATATACCCCAGCACACGGAAATCCACTTGCTTGCGCGCCACCTGCATGGGAACCACCAACATCTTCACGGCTACGCCGAACGTCAGCGCGGTTCCCACTGCATACGCCGGTGGAACATGGAAGAACAGGATGAGAACGGGCGCGGTGATGATTCCGGCTCCGACGCCAGTGATTCCGATCGCGACAGCAATCAAAAATCCAAGTGCGATTTCCATGCCGTCATTCGCTTGCGATATGAATGCCGCACTCGAGTTTCTGTCCAGCCCAGCGGCCCGACCGGGGATTATCCGGATCTACGGGCGGCGTGGTGCACGGCGCACAACCGATGCTGGTATAACCCTGCTCATAGAGCGGCAGCACGGGAATGTCCCGCCGTTTCAAATAACTCCACACGTCCGCGTTCGTCCAATCTGCTAAGGGACTAACTTTCACCAGTTGCTTGCCGCTTGGCAATCGGAAATCGGCCACCGTCTGCAAATTCGCGCGCGTCGGCGATTGATCGCGGCGCAATGCCGTGAACCAGACACCGTAATCATCCAATCCTCGAAAAAGCGGTTCCACTTTACGCATGCCGCAGCAGCGGTCCGGCGCGCTCTGATACAAAATGCCGAATTGCGATTCCTGCGCCTCCACGGTCTGCTTGGAAGCCAGGTTCACCAGGTTCAAATGCAATCGCTCGGTCATCTGGTCGCGATAAGCGTAGGTTTCCGGAAAGTGATATCCGGTTTCCAGGAACAGCACCGGAATATCCGGCCTCTGCGCGATCACCAGGTCCACCAGCGCCATGCACTCAGTTTGGAAGCTGCAAGTGACACAGGCCGGCGCCGAACTGTCCGCGAAGACGCGCCCTATCAACTCCGCTGCTGCGTCAATCTTCTGATCGAGTGTCATTCTGCTGCCGCCTGCCTTCTGCCGCCTGGCCTAAATACCCTCGCCGCCCGTCAATCTCTCTTCTGGCAACAACACGCCCGCATCCTCGAGCGTAGCGATGATCTGCTGTGCCGCCTTGGCGTCGTCATCCGGCAACGGCCAGTCCGGTTCCTTCGCCGACACCAGAAGAACCAGCAAGCCGGAATCGCTCACATCCAACGCCGCGTCGTTCGATATCATCACCGCACAGCCACGATCGAACAGTCTTCGCTCCACGAGCGACGCCAATTGCATTCTTGGCCCCAACGACACCGTGGCCGCCGAGTGACCGTAGCGTGCCATCCGTTCCGCCGGCGTCACCCGATCATGCCTTTTCGATATGACCGCCGTTCGCGCGCGCGCGGCCGTCACGGCCCCCAGAATCATCCCACCAGCCACGGTTGCGTTACTATCCGGATCAATCAGAATGAAGCTGCCGCTGGTCCGGTTCTCGAAGTACGCATCAAAATAAATGGGCCGAGCGGTTTCGATCCGCAACACACCGATCGCATTCATCTCCAACCGCTCGGCCGGCTCCCGCTCGAGCGATGTCACGTTCACACGATGCTGCAGCGCTTTTATCTCAGCCGGCATGGTCTGCGTGGTATGTTTCAGCACGTACGTGCGTGAAGTATCCAGGGGTTGATCGTTGAGCCAGACCACATTCGCATCAAACTGCCGCGCTACTTCAGGAATTCGCTCAGCCGAAGCGATCATATCGCCGCGGCTGATGTCCAGCTCATCTTCAAGCGTCAACGTAACCGACATCGGCGCAATCGCTTCTTCTAGCGGTCCATCAAAGGTCTCGATGCTCTTCACGCGCGACCGTTGTCCGGATGGAAGCACCAGAATCGCATCGCCGGGCCGTATGATTCCCGACGCCACTTGCCCGGCATAGCCACGAAAAGTCTGGTCCGGCCGCACCACTCGCTGCACCGGAAAGCGGAACGCCGCCGCGCGCGTGCGGTTATATACAGGCACCGTCTCCAGATACTCCAGCAGACTGGGCCCCGCAAACCATGGCATGTTTCGGCTGCGGCGCACCACATTATCCCCGGCCAGCGCACTGATGGGAAGGAAATACGCATGCGGGGCGTTCAGACGGGAGAGGAACTCGCGGAATTCCGTCTCGATGCCTCGAAAAACATCTGCATCGTAGCCCACCAGATCCATCTTGTTCACCGCGATGGCGAAGTTTGGAATCCCGAGCAGTGATGCGATATGGGCGTGCCGGCGGGACTGCGCCAGCACTCCATTGCGCGCGTCGATCAGTATGATGGCGAGATCTGCTGTAGACGCCCCCGTCGCCATGTTGCGCGTGTATTGCTCATGGCCCGGCGTGTCGGCGATGATAAACTTCCGCCGCGCAGTCGCAAAGTAGCGATAGGCGACATCAATGGTAATGCCCTGCTCCCGCTCGGCGCGCAAGCCGTCCGTCAACAGCGAGAAATCGATCGGGCCGGCCGAACGATTCACCGACGCCTTGGTCACCGACTTCAGTTGATCCTCGTAAATGCTCTGCGAATCATAAAGAAGACGGCCGATCAGCGTGGACTTACCATCGTCCACGCTGCCGGCCGTCGTGAATCGCAGCAAATCCTTCGCACGCTCTTGCGATAGGAACTCTTCGATCTCGAAAGCGGGGGAACGATCTACGGCAGCCACCATTAAAAGTATCCCTCACGCTTCTTGATTTCCATGGAGCCTTCCTGATCGTGATCGATCACCCGGTTCTCGCGCTCCGAGCGCCGGAAAGAAACCAGCTCCTCGATAATCTTCGGGACCGTGTCGGCGTCCGAGCGTATGGCGCCCGTGCATGGGCTGCACCCCAGGGATCGCATCCGGCAGCGCACCATTTGCGGCCGCTCCCCGGGCAACAAAGGAATGAAAGATTGTTCCAGCGGGATCAATTGCTCACCTCGCACCAGCATCTCGCGGTCTTTCGAGAAATACATCGGAACAATCGGGATTTTTTCAACGTGGATATACTGCCACACGTCCATCTCAGTCCAGTTAGACAAAGGGAAAATGCGCAGGCTCTCGCCCGGATCGATGCGCCCGTTATAGAGACTCCACAACTCCGGCCGCTGATTCTTCGGATCCCACTGCCCCTTGGCATCGCGAAACGAAAAGATGCGCTCCTTGGCACGCGATTTTTCCTCATCGCGCCGCGCACCGCCCATAGCCGCGTCAAATCCTCCGGCGCGCAGACCGTCCAGCAGAGCCTTGGTCTTCAACAACCCGCAGCAGCGTTGCGTTCCCAGCCGGAACGGATTCGCGCCATCATCAATGGCTTCCTGATTGGTATAAACGATCAGCTTCACGCCCACCTCGCGCGTGTACGAATCGCGAAACTCGATCATCTCGCGAAATTTATAGGTGGTGTCGATGTGCAGCAACGGGAACGGAATCGCACCCGGATGAAAAGCCTTTTGGGCCAGCCGCAACAGAACGGATGAATCCTTGCCGATGGAATACAGCATCACAGGCCGTTGAAACTCCGCCGCCACTTCCCGCAGGATATGAATGCTTTCGGCCTCGAGCAGGCGCAAATGGCCTAACTGGGACATCGTTTCCAGCTTAACACGGAATCTACCCAATACCTATTGAGATGCGGATGTTGGCGATATAAGTCCTTCATTGTTAATGTCTTCCATAATTTGTCGGCCAGCGTTCTTGGGATATCCAAAATCCCAGAAGGGATTTGTGGCCGAGGATTCCCAAACCCGTTTCTCACGATCCGTCAGCATCGCTTCGAAGCGTTGATCCAGATCGCGCACTTCGTCATCCAGCGAGAACATCGCGATGATGCCGCGCAAATCCAGGTCGTTCCGATAATCTTCGAGTCCCAATTTGTAACCGCGCTCCACCTGTTCGACGAACTTCCGCCAGCGTTCAATCAATCCAGCGCGTCCGGCGCGGACGACGTGTTCCGGATATCCATTCTCGCGAAGATAGGCCGCCATTTCTGGGTCAGTCAATACGCCCTCCGGGCTTGTCTTCGAAAGTATCGCTCGCCATCGTTAGGAATGAAAAAAGTGCGGATGGTGCCACCCGGATTGTACGCCCCGAAGTAGCCCTTGCGCCGGTCAAAGCGGCTGAACTCGCCATTTGGCCGGCGCGCCTCAAGAATTGGTCCGCCCACCGGCGTGTCTCTCAATTCCTGCGCCAGCCGCAGATATTCCGCTTCGCTGATGTGTCCGAACTCAGCCCCATGCTTGGCATAATGCTCATCCAGCTGTGCCCGGCTGCGGAAGCCGGGCCCACCGGCGAAGAGCAACAGCACGGCGAGGAGAAAGCCGACTGCGAATCTGACTGGCCGTGTTCCCACGACTCTATTAGACCGCATTAAACAGCAACTGATAGAGGATAAGGGTGTATGCTGCGAGCCGTCAAGCAGGCTATGCGGAAGTATGCGGGAAGTAATGTAGTTTGAGCAGCTGACGGCCGGCGGTGCGTCGCGAGTTACTGCTTCTGAAATACCAGGGTCTCCTTTAGCTGCTGGCCGGTTTCCAATGTGCCTGTCGTGGTCAACGTCATCTGTTTTCCATCGGCGGAAACCACCCAGCGATCCTTTTGCGCAACCTTATCGTCTCGCTTGTAAATCGCATCCACCGTGTGAGCGTCCACAAGTTGGAGCGTTACGGTATCGTTGTTCGAGTTTTTCAGATTGTATTCCTTGCCATCGAAACGTGCCGTGTAGCTATAATCACCCGAGAAGCGGACACCGTCGTTTCCGTCCGCCTCGATCTTGAGCGCCAGCCCTTGCCGCAAATGGGTCTTGCTGAGATCCTCGGTCCATTCGCCGGCGAATAGGTCATTGGCGATTTTCGTGCCACCGCTCCGGGTCCACACTTTTATCAGGTTGGGATGGCCGGTCTGTGAAGTCACGCTGGTGAGTTCGTTACCATCACTCGAAAGTTTGTCATGAATCGTCGCTACTAGAGATCCGTCCTTCTTCTCTTTGATCTCCACTTGATGCTTATCGATCCTGCGCACCTCGATTTGATTGAAGCCTGGATTGCCCTGCACGGGCGCTTCATGTCCGTCTAGCTTCGCGGTGAAATCCACGTGAGTGTCGCCTGAAATCACTACGTGCACTGTATGGTGCAGGGATGTGATGGAGATTTTGTTGGGCGGATCCAGGGTAGACTGCGCGGAGACCAGCGTCCAGGAGCCAATGCGCGGGTCCGCGGCCGAAAGTCGAATTGCGGCAATCAGCCCGAGCAACGCGAGTTTGTGCATGGTCTTCCAATCTTATCCGAGCCGCGACCGGTAGGGAGTGTGTGTAAGTTCGAAGGCCGCACAATGCTGGTAGCGCTTCTAAGGAACTCGCGCAAAACGGAGTGCGGCACGGGCCAGTTCCTGGTCCGTTTGGCGGTGCGCGCCGCACCCTTTGCGCCTCCTACCGGTCGCGGCTCAGAAGGAGCTCGCTGGTCCGTTCCAAGGCGGCTTCGATTTTCTGTTTGTTGGTCAAGACGGGTTGGAACAAATCCCCCACTCGCTCAAATCGATCCAATACATTGCGGATGTTGAACTGCTCAGGGTCCAGGCCGCGCCGGACTTCGGGCCAGGCCAGCGGCGTCGAAACCGGAGCGCCCGCGTAGGCGCGCGGAACATACGGAGCCGCGATCGTCTTGGCGCTCGAGATCTGCAGATAGTCGAAGTAGACTTTGCCTTTCCTGCGTTGCGATACAGTTCGCGGAGTGGTGAATAGCTCCGGTTTTTCGCGGATCACCAGAATCGACAAGATTTCCGCGAAGGAACGCACCTGTTCGTAGGTGTAAACCGGCTCGAGCGGGATGTAAATGTGCATGCCATCGCCGCCGGTGGTTTTAGGATAACCCTCCAGACCCATCGCATCCAGTTTCCTTTTGACGATCTGCGCCGCTTCCACGATCTGATCGTAAGGGCAGCCTTCGGTAGGGTCGAGATCGATGAGCGCGAAGTCAGGATTGTCCAGAGAGCCGAGCCGGCTCATCCACGGATTCTGATCGATGCATGCCAGGTTCGCGAGGTATACGAGTGTCGCGCGATCGTTGGCAATGATGTAGTGGATGTTGTCCTGATTGTGTTCGGAAAAAATGGGTTCCAGCCGCACCCATTCAGGGACTTTGTCTTCGGCATCCTTCTGAAAGAAAAAATCGTGGTCGATTCCGTTGGGATAGCGCTTGAGCGATAGCGGACGGTCGCGCAGATGAGGAAGAATCAAATCCGCGACGGCATCGTAGTAATTGATCAGATCGCGCTTGGCGATGCCCTCGCCCGGGAACAACACCTTGTTAAGATTCGTGAATTTCAGACGATGTCCGTCGATCGAGACCATCATCTCCGCCGGCGGCTTGGCGGGAATCAAGGGGTCGCGTTTGATCAACGACACGGGACTCTCAGGAGCGGCGGCTTCCTCCGGCTCATCCGTCTCGCGAACGCACTCTTTTGGATTTTTGTCCGCGCGCAGGGCGATGAACACCGGAGCGCGCAGCAGGCCGTCGGGAGTAAATTCCAGAAACTTGATCTCGGCCACAAGCTCGGGCTTCAACCAGGTGACATCGCGCAGCGCCTTGACGGTTCCGCTGAACGGGCTTTTCTTAATGATGAGCGGTTCGATGCGCGAGTAAATCTCTTTCAGCGATTTATCGTTGAAACCGGTCCCCACCTGGCCGGTATGGACCAGCTTGCCGTGGTCATAGAGGCCTAGAACAAGCGAGCTGAAGTAATCGCGCTCGCCGTGAGTGAATCCTCCAATGACGAATTCCTGGCGCGATTCCACCTTGATCTTGAGCCAATCCTGGTTGCGGCGGCCTTCGTATTTGCTGGAGCGCCGTTTGGCCAGGATGCCCTCCAGGCCATGGGCTCGCGCGGCTTCGAGCATGGCCGCGCCGTTGGCGACGAAATGATCTGAGAAGCGGATGTGGTCCGTGGGCGTCAGGATTCCTTGGAGTAGCCTCTTGCGCTCTTCGAGCGGGACGCCGCGCAGATCGTAGCCGTCCAGATATAGCAGGTCGAAGAGGAACAGCGTCACTGGAGTGGAGCGCGCCAGATGCGCGACGCTGTTGGGGTCGGCCACCGAGATGCGCGGCTGGATCAAGCTGAAGCTGGAGCGGCCATTTTCGTCCAGCACTGCGATCTCGCCATCCAAAATTGCGCTGGACGCTTTCAGAAAGTGCGGCAACACGGTCAGCTCGGGATATTGTTGATCACAGCGCTTGCCAGTGCGCGAGAGGATGCGAAGCTGATTGTCCTCGACAAATAGGATGGCGCGGACGCCGTCCCATTTCACTTCATAGAGCCATTGGTCGCCGGAGGGTGGGTGGGTGGTGAGCGTCGCTAGCATGGGGGCGATCGCTCTGGGCATTGGGGATTGGATCGCGCCGGGGATTGTGGCTGGTGGCTGGTTGCTGGTGGCTGGTGCTACGGCCGGAAGATTCTCGGCGACTTCTTGTTGGGTGCGGCCGGTCAGGACGCTGTGGGAGTGGTCTTCGATGTTCCAGCCGGGTTTCGCCTCCGCGTCTTTCTTTTTGATGATCAGCCACTCGTTGCCTTTGCCGCGGTTTTTCATCTTTACCAGCGCGAATTCACCGCGGAGCTTTTCGCCGTGCAGCCGGAACTTCAGGTCGCCGCGTTCAATCTGGGCATTGGCAGGCGCATCGCCCAGCAGCTCGTAGACGCCGCGATCCCACAGCATCACGCTGCCGCCGCCGTACTCGCCTTTCGGAATATTGCCTTCGAAGTTGCCGTAGTCGAGTGGGTGATCTTCCACGTGCATTGCCAGATTCTTCGAGAGAGGCTCCAGGCTGGGACCCTTCGGCACAGCCCACGATTTTAGCGTTCCGTCCACTTCCAGCCGGAAATCGTAATGCAGGCGCGTGGCGTCGTGCCGCTGCACGCAGAAGAAGTTCTTGCCCGCGGGCGTCGGGTGCTCCTCCGGTTTTGGCTCCGGCGTCTTGTCGAACGACCGCTTGCGGGCGTATTCCTTCAGCGACATGGGGGGCTCAGAATCTATTCTAGAATCATGGCGGACGACAGCATGCACTATTGGATGGACGGCGGCGACTTCGGAGGAGGCGATTTCGGGGATGGTGGCGACGGCGGCGATGACGGAGGCAACGGCCAGGATGATGATCAAGGTGATGACGACCAGGGTGATGACGACCAGGGTGACGATGATCAGAACGGCGATGATGATCAAAATGGCGACGATGACGATCAAAATGGCGATGGCGACGACCAGAACGGTGACGATGACAAAAACGATAGCGACGATCAGAACGGCGACGACGATGAAGATCTGGACGACAAGTTCGCATCCGACGACGACCTTGCTCCCGTAGACGACGACGTCTTTCAAAGCGCGGCCGATTTTCCCAACGCCGACGAAAGCGACTTCGAGGACGACCACGGCGACTGGACCGCGAACGATTATCAGGAATCCGCGCAAAACCTGTTCGGCGATCACGAATTCTTCGGCGACACGCTGATCCAGCAGAAAACAGACGAGGGATTTTCGCCGTACCAGGACCAGCGCTTCAATACCGCCTTCGATGAGATTGCGCCCGGCACCGCGGATATGGTGCATCTGTTCGAACGCGAGGGGCAGCTATTTGCATTCGGCCTGGTCTCGCAGGCAGTGCTCAGTATGCTGATGGCGCGGTATTCCGGCATCGATCTCAGCGGCCTCGACGTGGGTGTTCCCGACAAAGGCGAGAAGGCGCCCGTGCAACCGCTGCCGCCGGCGTTTGCTAACACCGTCGAGAAGGATGCCGTGGATCTCAGAAAATACTGTTCCCCCATCGGGGATCAAGGCCAGACGGGCCGCTGCTCCGCTTTCGCCTGGACGCATGCGACGGAAATGGCGCGCAACGTTGTGCTCAACGAATCGCAGCGCCTGTCACCCAACTACACAATGCTCGAGTTCCAACGCATGCAGGGTGACGCCAAGGATTTCGAGTATGCCCACTCCGGCGGCGACGGCACTATCAACGGTCCGGATCCGGGCAAGGTATTGGTGGACCACGGAACCTGCAGTCAGGAGCTTTGGCCGGATGACGATGAGCGTCCTGGAACCCCTGAGGAAAAACTCGCCGCCGACGCGGAGCGTTTCCATCTGGAAGGCACGCCCCTACCGATTGCGATCGATGACGTGAAGAAAGTCCTGAGCGCTGGAAGCGTGGTGCACGTCTCGATGAACACTGGCGAGGTATTTTCCGATGTTGGCCGCGACGGAGTGTTCAACGCCGCCGAAGCGCCGTGGGGCAGGCATGGGAGACACGCCATGCTGATTGTGGGCTACACCGGAAATTTCTATATTCTCAAAAACTCGTGGGGCACGGATTGGGGCGACCAGGGTTATTGCTATGTTCCGAAGAACGTGCTGGCCGCCTCAGATCCCGAGTTTATTGCGGTGTTGCTGAAGGCTCCCGAGGGAGCTTAGCGGTAGCCGTCGTGGTGTTCCTGGAACTCCCGCAGATGGCTTAAATCGTCGCTCAGCATGTCACGATCGCGGCCTGAGAGATGATTGTCGCTCACCACGTGCTGCAGCGCACCGATGACGTCGTCCATCTTCGCCGAATCGTATCCATGGTCGTCATACCTGCGTTGCAGCTCGCCCAATTCCTCTTTCACTCGGACCAATCGATATTCGTCGCGGCTGAGGATGGGCGTTTCTGATTGAATGTGATCCACATCTGCGCGCACGCGTTCAAACAAGTGGCCGCGCCAAAAGCCTTCATCGCGGTCGCCTTGATGATAACGATCGTCCCGGTCCCGATCTTGCGCAAAGGTTGTTACGGCGAACAACAGCAAGCTGGAACTGACCAGACCCCTCAATACTAGGTGTTTCATGTATGCCTCCTCGCCCGGTTCGACGCTTTCGGGCGAGAGGATCGTTCATCGAAAGAGTTAACTGGGGGTTACAGAATGGCAGGCGAAAGCGCCTGGCGAAAGCGCCTGCCCCACGCCTACTGTTTCTCGATCCGCATGGCGTAGAAGGAGCGCCATACGAAAACCACCGAAATCACCATAAACACTGCCGCCAAAATATTGGTCAGCGTGGCGCCTTGCTCGTTGGTGAGCGAAACAGCCAGCGACACGGCCAGCAGTCCGAACAGCGTGGTGAATTTGATGATCGGGTTTAGGGCTACCGACGACGTATCCTTGAACGGATCGCCCACCGTATCGCCTACCACTGTGGCGTCGTGAAGGGGCGTGCCCTTCTGTTTCATCCCGGTCTCCACGATCTTCTTCGCGTTGTCCCAGGCGCCGCCCGCGTCCGCCATGAAGATGGCTTGGTAGAGCCCGAACAAAGCAATGGAGATCAAGTAGCCGATGAAGTAATAGGGTTCGATGAACGCAAAAGCGAGCGTGGCGAAGAACACCGTCAGGAAGATGTTGAACATCCCTTTTTGCGCATATTGCGTGCAGATCTCCACCACCTTCTTGCTGTCGGAGACGGACGCCTTGGTTGCGCTTTCCAAATGGATATTGGCTTTGATGAACTCCACTGCCCGGTAGGCGCCGGTGGTCACGGCCTGTATCGATGCGCCGGTGAACCAATAAATGATCGCGCCGCCGGTGATAAGCCCGAGCAGGAACGGCGGGTGCAGGATCGACAGATTCGCCAGCCGCTCGGGCTTCAGGCCGTCGGTCAATGCCATGATGATCGAAAAGATCATGGTCGTTGCGCCCACCACGGCGGTGCCGATCAGAACTGGTTTCGCGGTGGCTTTGAAGGTATTGCCGGCACCGTCGTTCTCCTCCAGGTTCTCTTTGCCCTTCTCGAAGTCGGGCTTGAAGCCGAAGTCTTTTTGGATCTCGGCCTCGATCCCGGGAATTTGCTCGATGGTCGAAAGCTCGAACACCGACTGGGCGTTGTCAGTTACGGGGCCGTAAGAATCCACGGCGATGGTTACCGGGCCCATGCCGAGGAAGCCGAATGCCACCAGGCCGAACGCGAATACGGCCGGCGCCAGCATCAGGGTCGCCAGTCCGAAGGTGCTGATCCAGTAGGCGATGGCCATCAATGCCATCATGGTTAATCCCAGCCAGTAAGCGCTGAAGTTGCCGGCCACCAAGCCCGATAGGATGTTCAGCGACGCCCCACCTTCTTCGGACGAGATCACCACTTCCTTCACATGCGACGAATTCATGGAAGTGAACACTTTCACTAATTCCGGAATCACCGCACCCGCCAGCGTGCCACAGGTGATCACCGAGGAAAGTTTCCACCAGAGCGTGGTATCGCCGGCCAGGTCGGGGATGATCAAGCTGGATACCACATACGTTGCCGCGATCGAAACAATGGAAGTCAGCCAAACCAGCGATGTGAGCGGCCCTTCAAAATCCATCTTGGCGACGTTGCCGTAACGCCGCTTGGCAATAAAGTCGTTGATGAAATACGATGCGCCGGAGGAAACGATCATCATGACGCGCATGACGAAGATCCAGACCAGAAGCTGCACCTGGACCATCGGACTCTTGACGGCCAGCAGAATGAAGGTGATCAATGCGACGCCGGTCACGCCGTAGGTCTCGAATCCATCGGCGCTGGGGCCCACCGAATCGCCAGCATTGTCACCGGTGCAATCCGCAATCACTCCAGGATTGCGCGCGTCATCTTCTTTGATCTTGAAAACGATCTTCATCAAATCCGCGCCGATATCGGCGATCTTGGTGAAGATGCCGCCCGCCACGCGAAGCGCCGCCGCGCCCAGCGATTCGCCGATCGCAAACCCGATGAAACAGGGGCCCGCGTAACTGCCGGGAATAAACAACAGGATGAACAGCATGATGATCAGCTCGATCGAGATCAGCATCATCCCGATGCTCATGCCGGCCCTTAATGGGATTTCATTGCAGGGAAATGCCTTGCCGGTCAGGCTGGCGAAGGC
>JBEKJJ010000164.1:0-21955 GCA_050011295.1 Bryobacteraceae bacterium | reverse complement strand
CCGGGTGACTTCGACACGCACCGCACCTTGTGCCGATCGGCCGCATGTCACCCGTTGGAAGATTGGCGCGCGGCGCTCGACGTCAGCCACGGCCAAAAGGCTCACGGCAAACTCATCCTCTTGCCTTCAAGTGCGGATCCATTCGTTTAGGTCCGATCGGAATGTTAGACTCGGGCGATGGCAAGCGTTCCCATCGCTAGCGAACTTGCACCGGAATTCGAACTACCAGACTCGACACGAGTGCCACGCAGGCTGTCGGAGTTGATCTCGCACGGTCGCTTGGTGCTCCTCTTTTATCGGGGCAATTGGTGACCTTTCTGCCTCCGCCAGTTGGCGGACTACCGAGAGCACTACCTGGAAGTCCGGTCGGCGGGCGCGAGTGTAGTAGCTGTCTCGGTGGATGCACCCGACGAATCGGAGGCCTTGCGGGTTCACCTCTCTTTGCCTTTTCCGATTTTGTGCGATACGGAACGTCGCGTCGTTAGGGACTGGGGCATCTACAATTCAGGAGAGAAAGGCGGCATCGCCAAGCCCGCCGTCTTCATTATTGACTCTAGCCGTGTGGTTCGTTACGGGGCGGTGGACACGGTCGTGAGGCGTGTGCCCGCGGAAGAGATAGTTTCCTTACTACAAAATGCCGCCGAAGCGCAGCCGGTTCGACGCAGGGTTCACATCCCCCGATTTTCGGAATGGACGAGCGCCATCCGGAATATCGTTCAGCGGTAGCGCAGCGACAACTGACCTTGTTCCTGGGCTTCGCTTTCTTGGATGGGATGCGCGTCGTCGTCACATGGATCACTCCGGTTCGGAGAAATAGCAAGCGCAATCTTAGGTGATTAGGCCGGGCCGTGGGGGATGACAGGAATTGGCGGGTGGGCTCCCTTTTTTATGCGTCCGACAAAACTGAGGATTTTTCAGAGAGAATAAGAATGTGCGAAAGAGAATTGTCGGTTCGGTCCAAACTGTTGCCGGGCAGCCACTTGGCGCGCACTGGATGGATCTGGGACAGATCGCGACCGTGGAGGTCACGTCGGAAGATCCGAAGTTTCCCATTGAATCAGTCTTTACCACCGATGGCGGTCCAGGCTGGCGGGCATCCCAAAAAGGCGCGCAGCAAATTCGCCTCATCTTCGATCAGGTTTTGCCGGTGCGTCGGATTCAACTTCATTTTCCGGAGCCCGAGCGCGACCGCCTGCAGGAATTCACCGTTCGCTGGTTAGCGGCAGACAGTGGCCAGCCCAAAGAGATCGTTCGGCAGCAGTGGAATTTCAATCCTGCGGGCTCGACCAGCGAGCTCGAAGACTATGAAGTCAATTTGGAGGGCGTTTCAGCCCTCGAACTGGTAATAAAACCGGATGTGACAAACAACGAAGCATTGGCAACTCTCGCCGCGTGGCGAGTTGCTTGACAGGTTCGCAGAATCATCCGCCGCGGGCGGTCCGGCCCCTCGACTAGCTTTGCGAGGAGGCGGCAACTCGCTGCGCGAAACGAACCCCCCAGCCACTGCTAGCTTGAATTCTTCGAGAACTGCCTTCGAATTTTGGCAACGTCGTCATGGGAGGGAGGCAGTGGAACACCAAGGCGCCGGATTTCAACGTTTCTTCAAATTCCTTCCGACTGAATGTAACGGTCTGGTTGTGATCGTTCGGACCTACAATTTCGAAATCCACCCGGCCGCTCATGAGCCTCCTGCTGCTCGGGCAATCCGCCGCTGCGCCTGCTCGATCAGTCTCGTCAATTCTTGTGGTAGCGCGAGCCTGCGCCTTGGCATCTCGGCGGCATGCCTTACGCCTGATCCCGGATCATGACCCGCGCCGGACGTGCCAGCGGCAACACAATACCGGTGACACAACAGGAGCGTGAAGCGATCCGGGATTTGCCGACAGGCCCCTCCAGTCGGGGTCAGCCGCCAGTAAGATCATCACTTGATCAACCCGCTGCGAAGCGCCCTCGCCACCGCCTCCGAGCGTGAGTGTACGTGTAATTTCTCGTAAATCGAGCGAAGATGAAAGCCGACCGTGTGCACGCTGATGCCCAGCTCCGCCGCCGCGGTCTTGTTCTGATGCCCGTCCATCAGGAGCTGCAAGAGTCGCAGTTCCTGAGGGGAAAGACCGGAAGCAGCCGAGGGCTCGGGAGTTTGCGACTTACGGAACAGCTCGACCACCCGCTTGGCGACCTCGGGGGACATCACGGCGCCGCCCTCCGCAATTTCCTTTACGGCTTCGAGTAGGCGGACAGGCGATGTTTTCTTGAGCAGATATCCGCAGGCGCCGGCGCAGACGGCCTGAAAAATCCGGTCGTCATCCTTGAAAACGGTGAGGAGAACGGGCGCGATGGAAGGGTACCGCTCCCGCAGGATTCGCACTCCCTCAATACCGCTCAGCCCCGGCAGGCCGATATCTACCAGCGCGACGCGCGGCTGCGGGTCCTGGCCGATTCCCGCGAGAGCATCCTCCATTGAACCGTAGACGTGCTTGCACTCAAAGGGCGGCGTGTTGTTGATCAGGAAAGATAGACCTTCTCGGGTCTCTCTTTGATCCTCGATGATCGCCACGCCGATCATTTGCTGCGCTTTGGATTGCTCAACCGCCAAATTCGTAAGCCGCCTGCCGGGTTCCAGTGTAATCGACTCGCGGTCCCAAGCCACCTGCACAAATGCGTAGCGGATGGCTTACAGTCATGTTTTGGCAAGAGTGTTGCGCCCCGTCGGTACCCGGATCGACACCTTGCAACCGGCCCCTGATTGCGAAGTGAATTGGATGCTGCCGCCGAGCGATTGCGCGCGCTGCCGCATACCGGGAATTCCGTTGCCGCCGGTCAATCTCGGCTGTTTTTCACCTATGTTCAAGCCTTTGCCATCGTCCTCCACCGTAAGCAGGAGATCTCTCTCCTCGACCTCGATCATCGCCACGACCCGAGTGCAGCCGGAATGGCGCTCGGCGTTGTGGACACACTCTTTGAACATCAGAAAGAGTTGGCGCCGAGCCTGAAGACTGATGCTCACATGCTCGCCGAGATGGGTTGTCCGCAACTCGAAGCCGATGCCTTGACTGACAAGCAGATCGATAGCGAATTCGCGCATACGCGCAACGAGAGAGTCAAAGCTATCGGGTTCGGAGCGGATCGACCAGACAATATCGCTCATCGAATCCACCAATTCGCGAGCCAGAGCGCCTACGCGCTCCAGCGACTCGAGCGGCAGGCGATCGCCCCGACCTACACCCGCGCGAGCCACCTCGCTCAGAATCGCAATCTGAGACAGACCGGAGCCGATATCGTCGTGCAGATCGGTGGCAATCGACGTCCGCATCCGTTCCAGGCTCAGCATCTGCGCCACCCGGTAGCTGTGCAGCAAATAAACGATCGCAGCGACGGCGGCCAGGGCCAAACCTTCGAACCACCAACGCCTCCAAATCGGCGGGAGCACAGTGAAGTCGACTTCGGCAGGAACTACGCTCTCCAACCCGTCCGAATTCAGGGCTTTCACCAGAAAGCGGTATTTCCCGGCTGCGAGCGCCGCGTAGTTGATCAAATGATCGCGCCGGAGCGGGCTCCAATCGGAATTCGTATCCGCCAACTTGTAAGCGTAGCGGAGGTTCTCCTCGGGCTCACCGGTGAACGCCACGAATTCGACTTGCAGCTGGTTTCGGGAAGGTTCGAGCTCGATATGCGAGATGAATGTCTCGCCCCGCGGCGACACCGGATACGGCACGCCTCCGGCTTGGAGTGCGGTAATCAGGATCGACGGATTCAGGAGGGGACGGCTGGCAACCGGCACCAGCCGCGACAAGCCTAGTGAGGTCGCAAACCAGAGATTGCCGGCGGTATCGCGGAACGCGGACTGCATTTGGCCGCGCGCGACCCCATCCGCAGTGGAGAAATGTTTGATGTGTCCGGTTTTTGGATCCAATCGATCGACCCCAGCAGTGGTGCCGGCGTAGATGTAACCCTTCTGGTCGTCGACCAAAGTGCGAACTCTCAAGTTAGTAGACCCGTCCGATTGGCGGTACATGCGCAGCTTGAACGACTCGGCGCCGGGATTGTCGAGCACCGCCAGCCCCCCTTCCGCGCCGATCCACAAGCGTCCGATGCTGTCAATCAACAGACTATGTATGGTGCCTGGCGGCAAGCCTTCATCCTGAGTAAACTTGGTGAACCGCCGCCCGTCGTAGCGGAACAGGCCGCCAGGGGTCCACAGACCCAACCAGATGTTGCCCTGCCGGTCTTCGGCAAAAGATTTCACCAAATCGGGCTTCCTAGGAAATTCCTCAAACGTGACCATGGCCTTCGTTTGTGGATCCCACCGCATCAGCCGGTTCTCTTGTAAGTATTGAGCTGATGCCCATATACGGCCTTTGGAATCTTCGAAGATCTGGAATATTTGCCGGTCCGGGAAGTAGCACGCCTGCGGTGCCAGGTTGGCGAGATTGTCCGCTTTAACCGCCCGGTACCGGCAAAGCCCCTTGGAGGTCGCGGCCCACCATTCGCCCGTCCGGCTCTGGAGCAGGATCCGGTTGTTTCCCCAGGTTTGATTTTCCGCAAATACCTTCGGCGCAGACGTCGAGTGAAACTTCGTTCCATCGAAGATGTTCAAAAGCCAGGACCCTTGATTTTCCGAATTGGCAACCGCTAGAACCGTTCCGGCGCGATCTCCAAAAACAGACCAGACACGCTCGGAATGGACGCCGTCCTGCTCACGAAATGTGGTAAATCCGCCGGATTGAATCGTCATGACTCCGGCGGCCTCGGTCCCAGCCCAGATGTTACCGGACCGGTCCGCCGCCAACGCAAAGATGCCCCGGTCGGTGAGTCCGTCGGCGCGAGTCAGATGTTGAATGCCTCCGTCAGGCAGTAAGCGGGTAATTCCGTTTTCTGTGCCCACCCAGACCACGCCATCCGCACCCTCGGCGAGCGCTACCACGGTGAATCCGACCTCTCGCGGGAAGACTTGCTGGACGCCGGGAGCGTCCCCTGTGCAGCCATCGCGCATTAACGCCAGTCCGCCGCGGGCCCCGGCCCACACCCTGCCATCCTTGCCCGTGAGTAGTGCGTTCACAATGTCGCCGGGCAAGCCGTCGCGTTTCGTAATCCATTGCACGGCTCCGTCCTTGGCGATCACATAAACTCCAAAGGTGCTGGCCAGCCAAATCTTCCCGCATTTGTCTTCGGCAATGTCCGCGATCTCGACTCCCTCCCATTCAGGCGGCGGGTCAGGTAAGGCTTGACGCCGGAACTGGTGGCCCTCGAGCATTTCAAAGAGTCCACCCGTTGTGCCGCACCAAATCCGGCCGGATGAGGATTCAAAGAGAGCGGTGACGAAGTTCTCGATCGGCTTGTTCCCTGGTTGGAAAGTGACGAATTGGCTCTTGCCAACGCCGGCACGAAACTCCGACAGACCGCGCGCTGTCCCGACCAAATACTGCCCGGAGCGCGTCTCGAGGAACGCCATCGCGGACCTGGCCGGAAGGCCCTGTTCTCTCCCGAAATTGCTGATGCGATGGCCGTCGAAACGCGATAGTCCTTCGGAGGTCAAGAACCATACAAATCCTCGCGAATCCGTGACAATGCCAATGACTTGATCGGCGGGCAGGCCGTCGGCAATCGTATAGCTCCGGATGGGCAGGAGTTCGGCCCATAGACACGACGAACAGGCCAGGGAGGCAATCGCGATCGCTTGTCGGTTCATCGAGTCTTCCGGTTTATCAAGTCTCCAATGTTTCCCCAGTAATGTTTCCCCATCGTTCAGGAGCGCCTACACGAACGTGCGGGTTGTCTTTGGATCGGCCAAGCCCCATCATCAGCGGGAGGAAGAAAAGCTTAAGGGTTGCCGGGCTGGACCAGAGCGCGCCTCCTGCAGAAAGACGAGAACCACAAGAAATGTTGCGAAACATGTTGAACCGATCCAAACTGTTATTAACCGGCGCCGCGTGCGCCAGTCTTTTGTTCCTGGGAAGCCTCGCCCTGGGGCAACCAAAACAAAACGTCAGAGCTGAAAAGCATCCGAATCTTGCCGCCGCCCAGCGCATGAGCGAGAACGCGTACAACAAGATCATCGCGGCGCAGCAGGCCAACGAGTGGGACATGCAGGGTCACGCCCAGAAAGCCAAGGGTCTGCTCGAACAGGCCAACACCGAATTGAAGGCCGCAGCCCAGTCAGCCAACAAGAACGCGAAGTAGCGGACTGCCACTAGAAACCGGGAGCGGCGTTTGAAGCTTGGAACCAGTTGTTGCATGACGCGTCCTCGACAAAGCCCCACTTCCCGGATCAACTACACGAACGTGCGGGTTGTTGCGAGTGGAATCGAGCCTGATGATGTTTGCGGGGGGGAATGCACAAAATTACTAAGTTCGCTGGATCTCTTATACCGGTTGCGCTGTTTGTCTTCGCGAGCCCACTGCTCGTCTGCGCCCAACCGTCGCCCAGGACGCCGCGAGGAATTTATGCGGTGGTCGCTCCCGCCAAAGAAATTGAGACGTTGCGTCAAGAAAATCCCGGGAGCACAACCGCGCAGTTATATGAGGATCTCGCGAATTTATATTCGGCGCTGCTGGGCAACCCGGCAGTCTCGGGGCTGACGCTTCAGGTCCATTGGGATGAGCTCAACCCTAATCCTCCCGATCCTCCCGCCAACACTGTCACCTACGATTGGACCGTGGTGGATCTCGCGTTCGCCGCAGCGGATAGCTGGAACATGCAGAATCCATCCGGCGTTCCGAAAACCATCCAGCTCATTGTGGACCCGGGCTTTCAATCGCCGCAGTGGGTTCTGGGCCAAATAGCCTCCTGCGACGCGCTGTTTGACAAGAACACGAATGCTCCTCCGAGCGACTGCGGGAAGGTGACTTTCAAGGGCTACTCGGAGCCAACCGACGGCAATGTGCTTCCCTTGCCGTGGGACGCGGTATACAAGAACGCCTGGCAAACGTTCCTCGAAGCGCTCGCCGCAAAGTATGGGTCAGCGTCAGGACTTGTCTCCATCGCGGTCGACGGGCCCAGTGCCGCGTCGGCGGAGATTACCACTGCCAGTAACGCCGACGCGAATAATCCCCAAAAGCAGTTCAGCGGTGGAGACATCTCGCCGAATGACATGTGGCTTGTACTCCTCGGGTTTCATTACCCGCTCCCTTTGTATCAGGGAACAGATCTGGCGTTTATTGATGAGTGGGATGCGGCGATCGACATGTACGGGACGGTCTTCAGCGGCCTGACGCTGGTCGCTACGATGGGCGAGAAACTCCCCGACTTCAACAACGCCACTTACCCGATACCCACCGGCTTCGGTTCGGACTGCGATCCCACCATGAGTTGCGCCGCTGAGACGACGATTCTGTCCTACTTCGCCGAGCCTACCGCCGGCGGAGCGACCAACGCAAAGGCGACTCAGACCAGCAGTTTCACTGCTTCGCACAGGAACTTGAGCCTGGGCATCAAGAGCGTGAAACAGCTGTCGCTGAGGACCGCCCAGTTGCCAGCGCCGTCGGCTCAGATCCTTGGGGGAATCCAGTTCGACCAGTCCTTCGTGCAATACCCCGTTAATCAAGGATGCACCATGGCGTTCCCCCCCGACCCGAGCGAGTTGCCTAGCCCTAGCCTTCCCGGGTGCTCCAAGAAGGACGCCAAACTCAAGCCGAAAGCGGTTCCAGCTGCGTGCGTCCCGGCCGCTTGCTTCGCCGGTGGTTCCTATCCTCCGACTCTGCCAACCACTACGCCATTCGGCCAGATCCCCCAAGGGGACCTGATCCCTCCGGAACAAGCGTTATACAACCTGTTGAATATCTACTTCGACGGCACGCCGGCCGCCTCCTCCTTCGGCGGAACTCCGGGGTCCACGCCTCTCAACTATCTACAGATCTTCGCCGAGGACATCGTATACGCGACCAATCACGCCCAAGCGCCGGTACCAGTGATCGAGAAAGGCCAGTCTTCCCCGGTGTCGGTAACGGCCCAGAGTATGCTCGAACTCGCCAGCCAGCTACTTTTCCAAATCGCGGAGCCCGGACCGAATAATTGAGACGGATATTTCAAGGAGGACATCACCATGACGCTTGCGCTTAGAGCCTGCCAAATCCTGACCATTCTGACGGCCTGCTCCTGCTGGGGCCAGGTTCAATTTCCAACGTATCCTTACATACTGCCCGCCGTCGCGGAGAAGGGCGGGCCCGTTTATGTCATTCCCGGCACCGTCACGGATGATTCCACCATCCCCTTGACGAACGTGACAGGCTCGGTATGCCTGAGAGCTGGCTATTGCACGAACGCCGCCGGAATTGTGACGGCCGCCGCCGGGAATACCACCGCCCCGGGCTTCGATTCTTTCTTCGTTGAGCTACAGCCCGACGGAACTCAACAAGTGTTCGAGTATGGCGCCGTTCTCATATCCATCGAGGGCGTGGGCAACCGGCAGGTATTTCCGGCCATTCAAGCGAACGGCTTGAACAGCATCTCTCCGCCTACCAGTTTCAACGCTTCACAGCCGACCTTCAAGTCCCTTGGCTTTAAGAAATTCTCCGCGCAGAATGCGCAGATCAGGTTCATTGTGGCCGACACCGACTACGGGGACAATTCAGGTGACTACCTGCTGACGCTGCAAACGCCGTCGCTGACGTACAACGCGGCGGCGCCTACGAAAAAAGTCGAACAGGTGGTAGGCCCGTGCGATTGGGAAACGTGGGTACCCCCGGGAACCACAAGCGCCTCCGGCACCCCTATTCCACCGGTATGCGATGAGACGGCAGCGTCCGGCTTTCCTAGCCAAGTGTTGGGCATGGACTTGGGCTTTTCGTTCGAGGATCCAATAGCGGGGAACCTCATTTTCTTGTTCGGCGATACCATCGGCGTTCAGGTGACATCCGGCAGTGCGCTCGTTCCCGCGGTTCAGAGCCCAAGCCAGTTCCCTGACTTCGGAGGGCACGATGCCATTGCGACGTCCGCCAACACATCGACCGCATTGAGCTTTCCTCTGGACTTTCTCGAGAAGCCTGGCACCAGTCCAGGGCCGGGCATACCAAACGCGCCGGTATTTGTAGAGCCTTTGTACGAGCCCAGCAAAGTGCCCGTCCCTATGGGCGGGAATGACGTACCCAACTCCGGCATTCACGTGGACGGTGTCAACTACATCATTGTGAACACCGGGGCAAGCAGCACGGCGGCCACTACTCAGGAGTTCGCACAGTCAGTGCTTGTAAAGTACGTAAGCAATACGAATTTCATTGCGGGCCGTACCATCTCAACAGCCAATGTTCTCGTCTCCGGTGAGGCTGTACCCGATGGGCATTTCGTCTTTGTGGCGCCGCACAAACTGCCGCTCGACTTCGCTCAACAGCTCGGGCTCCCCGAGCAGGTAATGATCTTCGGGAACGCGCAGTACCGGGCTGAGAGCATATATCTCTCGATGATTCCAGCGGACCAGTTCTGGGATAAAGACGGCACCGCAACGACTCTGTATTTCGCCGGCCTCGACGACAATGGGCAGCCGACCTGGACTACTACCGAGTTGTGCGCGGTGCCCGTGGTGTACGACAACCCGTTGGGGACTACGCCGGTCTCCACAGGCAACTCCTGCACGACGACGACAGGACAAACGTACTCTACGATGAGCGATCCCGGCAGGGCCGGAAACGTGTCGGTTTCCTATAACAAGAATCTGAGCCTCTGGCTGATGACCTGGGACGGCGGCCGGCAGACCGGTGCGCTTGGGGGAATTTACTTCAGCTATGCCTCCGCGCCATGGGGTCCGTGGAGCCAACCGGAGAACATCTACAACCCTTGTTTCGCCCACGTATACTACCAAGGCTTTGGCGATTTCATTCACTACTCCCATAATGCTAAAGATGATCTATGCGCAGACCTCGGAGTAACCGTAACGAACGATTCGGGGCCGGCAGGGCCGATTATTGGAGCCGATGGAAGTCCATTCCTGGGCGCCAACGAAAACACAGGCGAAACAGCCATGTCGAGGAACGGCACCGTCTACGCTCCTTTCCAGATCGAGCGCTTCGCGACCGTGCAAGACGGCTTGCTGTCGATTTACTTCAATATGGCAACCTGGAACCCATATACGGTTGTGCTGATGCAATCGAATTTCACAATCGCGCCCTAAGGCCAGACCAGTCGGCGCGATCCGCGATAAGCGCAAAGGCCGTGACGCGCGGCGGCCAAACAGAAGATGAATTCAGCGGACTTTGCCGCGCGGTGCGAATCCGCTTTCGGCGAACCCTCAGGGACGTAAGTCGGCAATCTGAATAGCTCGATCCAGTAGCTGAACACTCGCGAATCGGAATTGGGCCGGCCGTCACCCGCGGACGGTGCCACACGAACCGTGAATATTGCTTACGGATGCGCCGGGATCGAGACGTTTAAGTTCTTTACACCTGCCAATACAATGCCGGGTCTTCGCAAATAGGCCGCCATTGCGTTTCGAACATAGTGCGCGCACTTGGCCTTAAAGGGACTTATCCCGCCAATCCCCGTCATCGGTAGCCCCGCACTAATCGCCAAATCTTTTGCTCGCAGTTTCTGCGACCCTGCCTGATCGGTGGTCACGTGGGCAACCCGGTTAAGAAGAAACAACGAGGAGGAGGCCCGGAGCCGGGCTCTTCCCATGAGAAGCGCAGCACACGGCGGCCCGGCCAGGGATGTTGTAGTCGGCCTCCGATCTACGCCGCGAGTCACCCACCTGGGACAGTTCGAATCCATCATGGGGTCCCCAGAAACATTAAGGAACCTTGAGAGAAAAAGTTGGAAAACCGCGTTTTTGGGGACCCGGAATGAACGAACACACCCCGTAGTTAGTAGTTAACAGTGCACCCCAACGGCTCAGCGCGCCGCGCGGAGCTTAGTTCTGGTTGTCCTTCTTTTCGACCTTCTTTTCATCCTTCTTCGTAGAGTCTTTCTTTGGACTCGCCTTTGAATCTTTCTTGTCTTCCTTGGGCGCCGTCTTGGTTGCCGGCTCCGGCGGGGTCGAGCGAGTGGGTTCGACTGGACGCGGAGTTGTTGAACTGGCCGGCGGCGGAACGTGGCGCTCCAGCGGCGTAGTTTGCTTGGGCTGTGGCGGGGCTGCCTGCGTATCCACAGGCGGGCGTTGCGTAGGGGGTGCCGTGATGGAAGGCGCTGGCCCTTTACCCGCTGGAGCTTGAGCAGCGGGAGCGTGCGCTTGCACCTGTTTCACGAGAGGACGCGGCGCAGGTTGTGCCTGGCGCAGTTGCTGCACCTGATTTTTGTCGAGCGGACGCCCGCCATTGGAAGCCAGAGCGGACTGTTTCTGAGCGAACGGCACCGGCGGAGGTGGAGGCGTTTTCTTCGCCACCACTGGTCGCGCTAATGCGGCCGGCGCTGGTTTGGGCACGTTAGCGCCGGGTGCCGCCGCCCGGGTCACGCTGGCGCGCGTGGGCGCCACTGCGGCCGTGGCCACGACAGGCGCCGATCTTATCGCTTCCGGACGAACTGTGACGGTGGCGCTCTGCACTGGTTTGGCAGACACGAAGGCGTCCCGCTGCACGGCCATCACCGCACCGGGCGCGGAACGATTCACATAATTCACAGTCGTTATGTTGACGTTCGTGATGTTGACATTGTTCACGATGACGGTGTTGCTCACATTCAGTCGCGTAACATACGTCGGGCTGGTGTGATAGGAGGGCACAAAAACTTCATGCGGGCCGAGCGCGAACCAGCCGATTCCGCCGGACACCGCATCGCCGCCCACCCAGGCCACCAGCGCCGGAGCGTACACGGCCCGCTGAGACACCGGTCCGGGAATCCAGCCCCAAGCCCCGCCGACATAGGCCCAGCGCCCATAATGAAATGGCGCAAAGCCCCAGGGCGCGTCATCCACCCAGGTCCAGCCCCACGGATCCACCCAGACCCAATGTCCGAAGTGATATGGCGCCCACCCCACGGGCGTTCCATTGGGCACCCAAACCATACCGTAATCCGGCGTGCTGCGCCAGGTTCCATGTTGATCCAAATCCTGGTAACCCACCATGTCGCGCGAGCAGTAACGGGCCGATTGCAATTGTTCTTCGCGTTGTTCGCGCTGCGCGTTGAAATTGTCTAAAGTATCCGGCGGCGGGATATCGAAGCGCTGATAACTGGGCTGATCGGCGCCCGCCACCTGCACCTGTTCGCCTGGATGTACGGTGAAGGCTTGATCCGGGCCATTCAACTGACCTTCGCCTCCTTTTACCGTCACGGCAGTGACCAAGGTATCGGGGTTCACGGCGATCCGGTAGTCGCCGTTCTGCAACAGTGAGAATGCCAGATTGGGCGTGTCCACCTCGAAAGTGTTCTGATCGCCAAGCGAACGAATGCGAATCAACAGCGTACCTTCGCTCAGCCGCAGTTGAATGTTGGAATCGTCCAGATTCAAAATGTCCACGGCGGTCTTACCGCCTAGCAGCAAAGCACCGCCGCCGATTTGCAATTCCGCGGTACTGGCCGGATCTACAAAAACATGGTCGCCGGTAGTCAGCGGCCGATTGAAGTCGGCCGGAAACCAGTCGTCCACGCCGGCCGGCTGGAAGGAAACTGAACCGTAGGTATAGCTCAGTCGCGCTACGCGTCCTGGCGGATCATCCTGCGCCGCAAGCAGGCAGGCCGAGGCCGCCGTCATCCAAATCAATCGATTAATTAATTTCATCCCCTTCTCTCCTGCCCCTAAACGCACCCCAACATAAGTCAACCATAACAGATCGAAATGACCTTACCTTGAAGAGCCCTTAAAACCGGGCGTAACGACACAGCTAGTCGATTCCCGCAGCAAGCATTTTCGTTTCACACCCTCAGCGCTGGGGGGCAGGCGGTCGATGCCGAACGCGCGTCAGCCAGCTCTTGCGCTCACAATAGACTGCAGCGTTCGTAGAGTTTTGTCGCGTGACGAAAGCGCCTGGAGCGCCTCATTATTTTTTTCCTAAGCATGCCAGCGATTACACGAGTCGATTCATCCGGAGAACTGGAGCAGAACTTGAGATGTATCGCTTGACTGCCCAAGCGCGACATCGAAACAGAGAATCGTCTACCTTGGCTTCAGCCCTCTTTCTCATCGCCAATTTTACCGAGGTGGTTTTCAAACCAATGGTTTACAGCCTCTCTGTAGGTGCATGCCCGTTTCTATTTCTTGTAATGTCGCTCTCGGGGAGCCAATTCCCTTCCACGCAAGGTCTTGCCAGCAGTTCGTTGACGGCATCGCCGCGCCAAGAGTGCGCAACTGGCCGACGTTTCGCGTTGGCAGCCACTCTCCGTTTTCCCTGCCTCCTGTTTGACCCGCCAATCCTGCGCGCCCGCAACTTTCACCCGAGGCCGTTTCTCCACGTCTCCGCGCCGAAAGCTCGAATTGGTAAACGCCTCGATGTAAGTTACTGATTTTATGGTACGCCCGGTAGGATTGGAGCCTACGGCCTTTTGCTCCGGAGGCTACCACTCTCTTATCAATCAATGACTTATCTTAACTTTAGCCCCATTGGTTGTTCAAATTTCCCAATAGTTCCTCACCGTTTGTCGCGTTTTAGTGGGGGAATTGGTGGGGCACACAGCCACAAGAGGATGGCGTAAACGATTCGAGGCACCGGAGTCCGCCTCCAGTGGACATACTCCAGTCCCATCATTGGTGCGCTTGTCTTACGCAGCCCAGAGACCGCGAACCCTGTCGGTCGCCAAAAAAGCATCCGCCGACCACGCAGGGAATCCAATTCAACCTCGCCGTCGCGCACTCGTCGGAGGATCGGCTCAACGGCCTCGGCTTCCTCGCGAATTTGGCGCTGGGTCTTATCGTCAGTGGAGGCGATTGAGGCGGCAAGCATCCAAGTAGACCTTCATTCCCGTACGTCAGGACTACCTCGTTCGAAGCTGGGAGCTCACTGATTCGCTCCAGTCAGCGTATGCCGCTCCAGAGGATCTCATTTTCCTTCAGTTGAGACTCAACCTGAGGATAGGTTTGTGCCACGCCAAAAGCAATCGAGTCTTGTTTGGTCCACTCTGGTTCTAGATCATGTGACGACGGACAATTTCCAACGGCGTGTCAAGCGGCTGGCATGGTAGAGCGCAGCCCTGACAAACTCTGTACGGATTCAAAGTGGCGGGGGAAGGCAAACTATCGCATGCTAAACGGAATTTTTCTTCGCTCTCCAGTAATCTCAGCCGGGTCGACTACTTGCCTGAGGCCAGTCGCCTCGGGTTGCCCGACTACACATCCAAGAGGATGGACCCGCGCCTAGCTAACTGCCGTGACCGGCGTCCCGGTACCAATCTAGACAGACTTCCTCGAACGGGTTTGCGGCTACCGCGTGAAACGGTTTGATAAGAACATTTGCACGGCGAAGTGTTTCATTAGGTGGAGCGCTGTCGAAAACTGAGCCCTCAATGCATCCCCGATCCGCCTCTTGCATGATCCTGACGCATACGCACAACGAATCCACATGCTTTAATCAGGCGCCGCTTCGGCCAAGCTGTAAGCGAAAATCGACTAACAGCGAGGGTATCGCGGCATCGATGCCGACGCCTTGCAGCAGATGCGCTTCTCGAACGGCGGTCTCTGGTTCATCGGGGTCGGCGACCGCAGCGGTAAAGTTGTCAGCAGCGTGGAGAATGGCCGCCAGGTTCGGGTGGAGATCCGACGGCTGGGCGACATGGTGGCCCTCGACCGCGTCAACGACTTCGGGCGGCATCTTCCAGGCCCGGAGAACAATGGCGGACAGCTCACCGTGATTCATTCCCAGGCACTCCGTCTCGCGCGCTTCGTCCCATTGGCCGCGTTCGGTGATCGCGCTGAATTCTTCCGGTAACGCCATAGCGACCAGCAGCCTCGAGACGTCGTGTAACAGGGCCGCCAGATCGGCGTGACTGCCGTGGGGGTTTCCCAGTTGTCTCTCGATCAGCCCCGTCATCACCGCGGTGGTCGAGGCGTGACGGGCATAGCGCTTCCGCGAGAAGGCGGGCGGCAGTTTTGCCCGTGGGCAAAGTGAATTGGAGGAGAGCGACAACACGAAGCTGCGTATCTCATCCAGGCCCATCCGGGTAAGCGATTGTCGCACGGAGTGGATGGAGGATTGGCCCCTGAAGATGGCCGAATTGGCGCGCTGCAAGAAAGCGGCCGTCAAGATATTGTCTTTTTCGATGAGCCGAGTCAGACGCGAAAACGAAACATCAGCCCCAGAGGCCTCTACCAATACGCTGCTTATGACCGGCGGCGGCGGAGACAGCCGGTCGAGTGCGCCAAGAGCGCGATCGACGACAGATATCGTGGCGCCCATATGTCAGCTTATCGGCTGAGTGAGAGGAAACTCGAGGCCCACATGTCCGGAATCAAGGCGGGGGGCTGCAACATGGAGGACCCGCACCGGCGTTGTCCTTCATCATTTGACCTCACGGTGGATTCGGAGCCTAGCATGGGGGTGTCGACTTGAAACGCCCAAACTGCCAATGTGGGGCGCCGGTGATACTGAAACCATAGGTGACTGAGGCTGTTGTGCCGGTCCAGCTGGATCGGTAATGAGAATCGCTTTTGCATCCGCCAACGGCTGCTCTGAGAGGATTGTCAGACACTCGGAGAATGGTCGCCTTTTGGACGCGCCGTTCGGCCATAAGCCCTCGTAAGTCGCCGTCCATTCAACAAACGTGTCTGCGTGCCCGCGCGGAGCCGGACGTGACCGGCGTTTCACGGGGTGCGCCGGGTTAAACCGGCATGTTGTAGCGAATGAAAGAGTCGTACAAGAAAGGAGCAGCGAATCCATCTTGGCCCCTAGTCTTGCGGTCAGCATCGCGAGGTGTTGATCGAAGCGTAGAACGGGGGTATCGGTGGGCCGGGCTATTGAGCTTCGAAAAACGCTTGAACAGGGTGCCGACTCGGTCCTGAGTGGGAGGAAGGCAAAACGGCCGGCTGCGTTATGTCGCGAGTGGTCGGTCGGTCCTGCGTAGTCTAAGAACCCGCGCACGTTGAGAAACAACATGCACGAGAACGGGGAGACCTCCGGGGCGTCTCGGTCCATCCAGGATCGAGACCGGTCCGCGAAGGCCCAAAGCCACAATGCGGGCATGCACGCTCCGGAGGAGTCGGACTGCGCCGTAGTACCGATGAACCAGCCGAACAAAGAGGAGCAATCTTCAGCGGAGGTTGGGGAGGGAAGGGCGCAGGCCAAGGAGAACATCGTTCCGTCCAACACGAGCCCGACACAGAGCGGGGAACGAGTGTCCCAGGGATTGAGCGGTGTGCGACAAGCAGCAAAGAAAAAGAGACAGGAACAGTTCACCGCTCTGCTTCACCATGTTAGCGTTGGTCACCGAGATGTTCTCGTACGAGGGTGGACGGCAGGTCACGGTGTACGTTCCACCGGATCCGCCCGAAGCGATTATCTTCGCCGGTGACGGTCAGCGAATCTCGCAGTGGGGGCGGATGCTCGAGAAGGCCGACGTGCCGTCCACGATGATCGTCGGTGCACATGGGCTGACCGACGAGATGCTGCGGCTCCAGGAGTACTCATCGAGCTTTGCGCCTGAGCGCTTTGCGGCACACGATCAGTTCTTCGTCGAGGACGTTCGCAGATGGACGGAGTTGCGGTTTGGTGTGGCGCTGCCCCCTGAACGTACCGCAGTGTTCGGCGCCTCGGCGGGTGGAGAGCTGGCCCTCGCGCTTGGGCTTCGGCATCCAGACGTCTACGGTGCGGTCTTTTGCGCCTCGCCGGGCGGCGGCTACAAGCCGCCTGGAGTTATGCCGAGTCCGCTTCCGCGCATATACCTTGTCGCTGGCACACAGGAGCCGTTCTTCCTGGAGAACGCAAGGAGGTGGGCGGACGCACTGCGCAGTGCACATGCGGATGTCGTCATGTATGAGCGAGATGGATCGCACGGTGGCGCGTTCTGGCAAGAAGAATTCCCGCTGATGGTGGCGTGGGCATTTAGACGATGAAGCATCTCGGTATCGCATCGGCGGTCTGGGCCAACGACTCGTGATCTTCGATAGACGAGTAGACAATTGTGCCCGAAGTTCGAGGTTCGCCCAGTGGTTTCACCCGCCGACTAGGCTGTTCTGACCGGAGGGTCGGTCACTCGGACATTGGCCGAAAACGGCTTTATACCGGCCAATTTTCATTGAGGTGTGTCCGTTCGACCAGCGCTCTTACGTCTCTGAAATAAGCTGCCATTTCTTTTTTTCATTCGATTTGTCTTACCGGGAAGTGCGGAAGAGCACTCCAGTGGCCCGTATTACCGCTCTCCGAAGCGAGTGAGTCTGTCAGCAAAGAAAGCAGCAAAGAAAGCTCTTGCTCTCTACGGTTTCATGGTGCAGAATGGCTGCAATACAGGCTGAGTAGCACTTCGAGTTATTGCGGGAGACCGGGCACGGATTGGCCGGTTAAGCGGTTTTCTGGTCACCCAGACCGGGTGAAACGGCCGAGGAGCGCCAACCTTGCCTGTCCTCAGATCAACTCCATTCCCGAAATCGTTGATCATCGTGAAAAAGTCATCGAGGAATTTATATTGCTCAGGGGGGGGCTTGGGAGTTCCTCCAGTCGCTTGCAGACCGGCATCCAGGAAAAGTGGGAACTCGCCCAGCGTGAATCCCTTCAAAATTGAATATCGTTTCCGATCTTTCAGCGCCCACCTGTAGATATCGAAAAGGCCGCTTAGATCCAGTACCCGGCCGAACTCAAGTCCGGGATGCAGACCGCTGCGCGCGGCGGTTGCGTGCGGTACGATGTTGTCCCTATTCAAGGGAAGCTCGGCAAAATCCGGTGACAAGGACGTTCGCACACGTTCCATAAAGGCGGCCGTAAGGCCGTTATTGAGCCGGGATGCGTCATCCGTGCCCGTCGCGCGTTGGACAAAATCCTCAGCAATTACTTGCCGGCCATCACCATGAGGTTTGCCACTGAATGTTTCGAGCAACGGCACGCGACGCCAAATCCGCGAGAAGCATCTGATCGACGGCAATTTCCCAGGGGTGCTTCAATTCCTCTTTGTTGAAAATCTTCATTTCGGAGCGAATAGGAGATTATATCCACATTGGCTGGGACATTGGCAAATACACTCGAAAATCTGCCCTCAGTTGGCGCCGGCATCCAAAGATTTGAAGCTGAACATGACGCAACTTGAAAGATAGTCGGACCTCATAAGAAAAGATACTGTCTCGACGAACGTGCACGTTCCTGCCGTAGACTCTAACGGCAAGATCCCAGCTCTTGTCCCACTCAGATTGTTTCATTGCGCTTGGGATTTCGAGAGCGGTCACAGCGTCCCGAGGCGCTTTCTGAAAGCGACCGAGCCACCCACCTCAGCCGTCATCCTGCGGGGATGATGCCGGAGCGGACGAGGCGTTGGCCTAGCTGATGAAGCCTGAGTCTGTTCCGCAGCACCTCTGAGTCGCCCATGTCTTCTATTTCCAAGCGCAAATTGGCCGTCCACAAGTCAGCTTTCGAAGCCGAATAAAGGAATTCGTGAGCAAGGCGCGTCATCTGTCATTTGTTCGTTCCCTTACAAAGACCGCCTAGCTCCGGTTCACCCAGTGGCTGAGAATAAGGCCGAACGTTGATGTGGCGCGGTACGAGCGGATTTTTAGGAACGCCAAACGCGCTTGCGTCTTCCAACCCCTATTCTGAGCGGATCGGCCACTCGGAGAATAGTCGCCTTTTGGTGCGCTTTCGGCCATCAGTCCTGGTAAGTCTTAGATCTGTATCAGAAGCGATCCGGCGGAGTGCACTTCGTGGAAGTGGACAATGCTGCTGTGCCGGAGCGCTTTTGATACAGAGACTTGAAGGAAGCCGTTACGACAGGTCCACCTTATGTCTTTTCAATCGAGGACGAGCGCTGCGGGCATGCCAAAAAATGGGCTGCTGGCAGTTGGCGAAGCATCGCAATGGTGACGGACGCTGCATATTCGGTGATGAGAGAGGGTAGCGAGTGGTCTGGGGACGCACTGCTCCCGATCGTGGCGATGCACGTCGAAGGTACGAGTTTCGGTAGCGGCGGTCTCATGCGGCGGATGGGACTGGGTCCGGTGGAGAACGAAGGCAAAGTTGCGCGGCAGTGAGCCGTTCGACGATCCGCATGGGCCCGCTGCAGCGAGGGCACTGCCAGACAGCAGTGTGATCCTGCGGCGCATGAGTACTGGTTGTTGACTGTGACGACGCGCCGAGGAGTTGAAAGCACAATGGCAGGAGCGCGGCACGCCTCCGGGTGCTCAGGAAACCGAAGTGGCGGATGCGCACGAAGCCTTTTGGCAGCACGTGCAGCAGGAAGCGCCGGAGGAACTCGTCCACGTGCAGACTCATGAGGCGCTGCTTGTTGTTATGTGCTGAATCGCGCCAGCGGAACGTGACCTGGTCCTCGACCAGCGACACGAGCCGGTGATTGGAGATTGCGACACGGTGCGTGTAGCAGCCGAGATAGCGGAGAGCGTGCTGCGGTCCGCCGAAGGGGCGCTTGGAATACACAACCCAATCCTTGCGAAACAGCAGTCGCAGGAAGGACGCGAACACTTTCGGTTGGGCGAGCGGCTTTTGTGTTCCATGGAAGCCGAGTTTGCCTTCGGCCCGAGCTTTGCGCAAACCGGCC
This sequence comes from Bryobacteraceae bacterium, assembly GCA_050011295.1. Taxonomy (GTDB): domain Bacteria; phylum Acidobacteriota; class Terriglobia; order Bryobacterales; family Bryobacteraceae; genus Palsa-89. The sequence goes on along the minus strand of JBEKJJ010000164.1, from coordinate 2,415 downwards.
ACGAACTTGCCCCGGAACACGCGGCTTAACACACCGATCGGAAGAAAGAACTGATACCGTGGCGTAATCCAGCGCTTATGATCCGGCGCTAATCCGCCGGCCGGAATCACGCAGTGTACGTGAGGATGATGCTGGAGCTTCTGATTCCACGTGTGCAGCACGCTAAAGAAGCCGATTTCCGCCCCCAGATGCTGGGGATCGCGAGCGATCTCTAACAGCGTTTCGGCGCTGGTCCGGAGCAGCAGATCATAGACCACCTTCTTGTTCTGCAGAGCCAGCGGTGCGAGTTCGTGCGGCAGAGTGAACACGACATGGACGTAGCGAGTGGGTAGAAGTTCACGGCCGCGGGCCTCCAGCCAGTGGTCGCGAGCATTAGCCTGGCACTTGGGACAGTGCCGGTTTCTACACGAGTTGTAGGAGATGGCGCGATGCCCGCACTGCGTGCATTCATCCAAATGGCCGCCGAGCGCGGCTGTGCGGCAGCGCTCGATGGCCGTCAACACCTTCAGATGCAGCCGTGTTAGCCAGGTGCGGCTGCGTTCGATGAATGCCGGACCTGCGGCACGGACAAGATCGGCCACCTCAAGCGGTGGCGCGTCCATCTACTGGTTCTGCGGTGCCGGATGCCTGGTGGCCGCGCTCGACAGCAGTAGCGAATCCAGCGGGCTCGCGGTCGCGCTTAAGTGGCGGTTCGACAAGTGCAGATAGATGGTTGTTTCTTCCAGATCACGATGCCCCAGCAGAATCTGGATCGTTCGGAGATCGGCGCCGGCTTCCAGCAGATGCGTGGCGAAGCAGTGTCGCAACGTGTGCGGATGGATATCCTTGCTCAAGCCGGCGCGCGTCGCTGCTCCCCGGCAGGCCAGCCAGACGATCTTGGTGGTGATCGGATGGTCGGCTGTGTGCCAGCGATTGCCTGGAAACAGCCACACCTTCGGTTTTCGTCTCAAGGAGCGCCAGTGCTCCCGCAGAGCTTCCAGCAACTTGGGGCTCAGCATGATGTCACGGTCCTTGCGGCCCTTGCCACCCTGTACGTGAATGACCATGCGCTGGCTGTTGATGTCGCTGACCTTCAAATGCGCCAACTCCGCTCGGCGCACTCCGGTGGCATACAGCGTCATGAGAATCGTGCGATAGAAGGGAGTTGTGGCGGAATCGATCAGCCGCCCAACTTCCTCCGGACTGAATATTTTGGGCAGCCGGATCACTCGCTTCGGGTACGGAGTCTCGTCAACACTCCAGGTTTTCTTGAGCGTCTTGATGAAGAAAAACCGCAGCGCACCGACTCGTTGGTTGACGGTATTCGCGGCCAGCTTTCGTTCACGGAACAGGTAGGCCTGGTACTCGCGGACCCGCGGACCTGCTCCGGGCCTAACGCGTCAGGCGGCTGATGGAAGTAGCGGGCGATATCCTCTATCGTCATGAGGTACGTCCGTACGGTACTCTGGGAGTAATTTCGACGCTCGAGTTCTTCGAGCATCAATTTGCGTAGATGGGTCACAAGGACCTCCTTGTGACCCGACACTATCCCAATTTCCACGCTGCCGCTCGAAACGCCCACGCGTAGCGTCTGCCGCTTCGGCTTCGTTCAAGTCGCCTTCACATCAAGGCACCTCTACTCCTGTCCGCGTTGGAGCGTCGGAACAAAATTCAAAATGGGCAGCCTTTCGGTCGTCTTGTTCGCCGAATCTCTTTCGACGGTTCTTTTGCAGGCTTCGATCTTTCCTGTGGCGCTGAAAAGAGCACCTTGTGCGGTACTTGGTCCACAAACTCTTTTTCTACTTGATAGTCGAGCAGGCTTATCGAGCGGCTCCTCCCCTTCAGGAATCGGAACGTCTCTGCGTGCCACCACACCCCGATCCAAGGCTCTGCTAAAACGATGACTATTCTCAAACTGTTCAACTCGCTGACAGTTCAACTCGCGCAGGCGTTTCCGGTCAGACTCTTTTGGCTGCAGCTCGACCCCAACGTCCACGTCACCGAGTTTCTTCACCTCTGGATTGAGATAGCTTCCGAAAAGGATCACCAGAGTGACATTGGCGAGGAACCGGTCGTCGAGGTTGACACGGTTTACGCATTCCAGGAACTGAGCCAATGCTTTCTCTGCCGTCTGGCGAGTGATCGGTTTGGCGGCGGTAGCGGAAGCGAAGGATTGCGCCAGTTGGGTGGTTGTCCACTTCTTGGGACTTCTGCCCCGACTCGCTTTCGCGAGCCCAGCGGCTTCCAGTGCCTTCACAAGCCCACTCGCCTCATTTGGTTTCAGGTGAAGTATTCTCTCAACCGTTTCCAAATCCCAGTAGAGGCGATTAGTCAGCGCGCGCACCAGCTTGCGAACCAGGAGTGCGGGAAAGCCGCCCACGGTGCCTTTGGAATTGATGCGCATTTTCTTGTAAGCATAGTTCAGTTCGTCGCCGC